>JAJZPO010000046.1 GCA_021811155.1 Bacillota bacterium
TTTTGGGGTTTAAAGATGCGTAAGGATCCTGAAAGATCATTTGGATATCCTTGCAATAAGAGCGGCGCTGTTCTTCCTTGAGGGCAGTAAGGTCCTTTCCCTCAAAGAATATTTTGCCGCCGGTGGGGCTGTAAAGGTTAACCAGGATTTTACCCAGGGTTGTTTTGCCACAGCCGGATTCACCGACCAGGCCAAAAGCCTCTCCTTTGTGAATCTTAAAGGACACGCCGTCAACCGCTTTTAAAACAGCAACAGGCCTGCCAAGGAAATTGGTGCCGAGGGTAAAATGTTTGGCCAGGTTTTGCATATCCATCAATACTTCGCTCATTTTGCACCCAATTCCCCTTCCTTAGCTTCGTCATACAAAAAGCAGCGCACCTTATGGCCCGAAATTTCTCTCAGTTGCGGCATTTCTTTGGTGCAGCGTGCCATACTGTGGTCGCAGCGGTCAGAGAAGGGACAGCCCGGCGGCATGTTGAGGGGGTTCGGCACCATGCCCTTGATCATGTACAAGCGCTTATCGCTGTCTTCGTCGATTTGTGGAATGGACTGCAGCAGGCCCACGGTGTACGGGTGCAGGGGACGGGTAAAAAGGGTCCTGACATCGGCCTCTTCCATGATTTTGCCGCAGTACATGACAATCACCCGGTCGGCGGCTTCGGAAACCACGCCTAAATCGTGGGTAATGAGCAGAACAGCCATGCGGAACTTTTCCCGCATGCGGTACAAGAGTTCCAGAATCTGGGCTTGAATCGTCACATCAAGCGCCGTAGTAGGTTCGTCGGCAATCAGGAGTTCGGGCTCGCAGGCCAGGGCCATAGCCGTCATCACCCGCTGGCGCATGCCCCCGCTCATCTGGTGGGGATAATCATTGGCCCGCTGCGCCGCCGAAGGTATGCCTACCGTATCCAGCATCTCAATTGTGCGCGCCAGGGCCTCTTTCTGGGAAACCTGCATATGGGTCCTGATGCTTTCCATGATCTGGTCCTTGATGCGCCAAACCGGATTCAGGGAAGTCATCGGCTCCTGAAAAATCATGGAAATCTGGTTGCCCCGGATTTTCTGCAGCTGCTTCCGGCTCAACTTGGTTAAATCCTGGGATTTAAACAATATTTCCCCGCCTGAAATCCTGCCGGGCTTTTGCAAGAGTCCCATAATGGAAAGGGAAGCCACGCTTTTGCCTGAACCCGACTCACCGACAATAGCCAGGATTTCGCCCTTATCTATACTAAAGCTGATATCATCGACAGCCTTCACTACACCGCGTTTCAGCTTAAATTCCGTACTCAAGTTTTTTACTTCCAGCAGCATCCTGTCCACCGCCCTTATTTTATTCTCGCTTTGGGATCAAGCGCATCCCGCAGCCCGTCGCCCAAAAGGTTAAAGGCCAACACGGTAATAGTGATGGCAATACCGGGAAAAATCAGGGTATAAGGCGCGGTGAAAATAAAGCCCCTGGCTCGGCCCAGCATATCGCCCCACTCGGCAAAGGGCGGCTGCACCCCCAGACCCAAAAAGCCCAGCGCGGCAGTATCCAGCACTGCGGTGGAAATACCCAAGGTAGCCCTGACTACAATCACTGAAATCACATTGGGCAAGATATGCTTATAGATAATGCGGCTAGGCCGGTTGCCGATGATCTTGGCCGCTTGAACATAGTCATTTTCTTTCACGGAAAGAATACTGCCGCGCACAATGCGGGCGTATTCCGGAATGGACACCAGTCCGATAGCGATAATCGCCTTGTCCAACCCTTTACCCAAAGCTGCCATAAAAGCGATGGCCAGCAAAATTGAAGGTATAGCCAGCATGATATCCATCAGCCTCATGATGAGTGCATCGGTCCTGCCGCCGCGATAACCGGCAACAGCGCCAAAGAGGACACCAACCGAAAGCGAAAGGCCAACCGCGGCAACACCCACAAATAGAGAAATTTTTGTGCCGTCGAGGATTCTGCTGAACAAGTCCCGGCCCAATTGATCCGTACCAAACCAGTGCTCGGCATTGGGCCAGACAAAACTTTTGCCCATGTCGGAATAATTGGGATCATAGGGCAGAATTTGTTTGCCCATAAGCTCGCTCAGCCATACTGTCAGGGCAATTAAGGCCAGGGACCCGATGATAAACAGGCCCGCCACAGCTGCCTTGTTCTGCCTGAGTGTTTCCCACATTGCTTTTAGCTGCGATTCCGGTTTTTCCACGTATTCTGCAGCCTGTAACGGGCTTGTATCCGAATTCAAATTACGCTTTTGTTCCATCCAAGCTACACCTCTTTTTTGGCATACTTAATACGCGGATCAAGGAAGGCATAAATCACATCGACTATAAGATTCATCAGTACGAAGATAGCTGCTACCAGCAAGACCACACCCTGGACCACTGGGAAATCGGACTTCAGGATACAGGTTACGGTATAGGCCCCAATCCCCGGCCAGGAGAAAACAGTTTCCGTCAGCACTGCCCCGCCGAGAAGACTGCCAAGCTGCAAGCCAATAACTGTGACGATGGGAATCAAGCCGTTGCGCAAGGCATGCCGGAAGATCACCCTGCCCTCCGCAATTCCCTTGGCCCTGGCAGTACGGATGAAATCCTGCCCTAAGGTATCCAGCATGCTGGAACGCGTCATCCTGGTGATGATAGCCATGGAATACATGGCCAGGGCAGCGGCGGGCAGGACAAGGTGCCGCAGAGCGTCCACAAAATCACCGCTGTCCCCTGCAATCAGGCTGTCTATGAGATAAAATCCGGTAACGTGTGCCGGCTGCAACAAAGGGTCAATCCTGCCGTTGGACGGAAGCCAGTGTAAAGTGCCGGAAAATAAAATAATCAGCAAAATGCCGAGCCAAAAGATGGGCATGGAAACCCCGATCAAGGCCAAGAGCATGCCGGCATTGTCGAAAATGGAGTTCTTTTTAACCGCGGAGACTACGCCAATCAGGATGCCGAACAAGGAGGCCAGGATAATGGCAACAACTGCCAGTTCGATGGTGGCAGGAAAACGGGCCATAATCTCCTTGACAACCGGTATCTTGGTATAGTAGGACGTACCAAGGTCACCGGTCAGCGCACCTTTAAGATAGTGCCAATATTGCAGGTAGATGGGATCATTCAGACCGATGGCCTGGCGCCACGCCTCCTGGGCCTCCTGGGTTGCGTGCTGGCCCAAGACAATCGGAGCGGGGTCCGGGGAAAATACGCGCATGATGAGAAAGACAATAATGGATACCCCTATCAGGACGGGAATCAACATCAAGATTCTTTTGATGATATATTTAAGCATTGGCAACAACCTTTCGGCAAAAAACAAAACCGGGAACCGGCATCAAACCGGTTCTCGGCAGTTTAAATTACAGCAATTCAACCGGAGTCTATCAGATTTTCAAAACCCCTACTTCTACAAGTAGGGGTTGCTGCTTCAGTTTTCTTCGGTGGGGGTAGAGTCCCCCACCGAAGCCCCGATGTTTAGCGGAAGCTAAACGTGTTCACTTTTTTGATACCCCGGCAAACGGAGTAATACCGGTCATATGGAAATAGAAATTCTGGACGCCGGGCCTATAGGCACAAAGGGTTTGCGCGTGGGAAATCGGCAGCCAGGCAGCATCAGCAGCCGCAATTTTTTCCAGTTGGGTGTACACAGCGTTCCGGTCAGCGCCTGCCGCAGTCTTCAAACCCTTGGCAATCAAGTCGTTGAATTGGGGATTTTTGTAGCGGGCAATATTCATAGTCGGGTCATCGATTGATAACAGGTACATGAAGTTGTCCGGATCGCCGTTGTCACCGATCCAACCATAGAAAGCAATATCATAATCGCCTGCTTTGACTTTTTGTTTATAGGTGGTCCAGTCAAAGGAATCAATAGTTACCTTAACACCGACTTTAGCAAGATACCCTTGGATAGCTTCTGCCAGGACCTGTCCGGTAGCCGCATTATACGGTCTCGGGTTGGTGTAGGCGATCATGTGCAGTGAAGTCACTCCGGCATCTTTCAAGGTTTTGGCAGCAGCTGTGGAGTCATAGGCTACCTGGGAGATACTCTTGTCATACCCTTCCATAAAGGTCGGCAGAATGGAATTAGCCGGTTCGGAATAACCCTTGTACAGGCTCTGCACCAGTTCCGGCACGTTAATGGCCTGAGATACAGCCACCCGGACCTTTTGGTCATTAAAGGGCTTCCTGGAGGTGTTATAAGCCATGTAGTTGATGTTCATGCCCGGAGCCTGGAAGATCTTATTGCCGGCGTCAGTGATCTGCTTGACCACGGTGGCGTCAATACCGTCGATGATATCGGCCTCACCGTTGTTCAAGGCGACAACGCGGGCAGAATTGTCTTTGATGAATTTGAAGATGACGTTCTTGGTAAGGGCCTTGGTGCCCCAGTATGCATCATTGCGGACTAAAACAATGTCTTGGTCCTTATCCCATTTGACAAACTTGTACGGGCCTGTGCCCACCGGCGCCTGGTTGACATTGTTCTTGTTGTCTTGCAATGCCTTGGGGCTAACAATGGGCGCTGCCATGATCATAGCCAAATTGCTCAGGAACGGCGTACTGGGAGCAGTCAAATTGATCTTTACGGTATTCTTGTCCACGACCTCAACACTTTTTACGGAGCCATAAACAAAAGAAGCATAAGCCATATCCTCTGTCACCTTAGGCGGCAGCTGGCGGTCAATGTTGAACTTCACAGCGTCGGCGTTGAAATCGGTGCCGTCCTGGAATTTGACACCCTCCTGCAGGTGGAAAGTATAGGTAAGGCCGTCAGTGCTCACATCCCAGCTCTTGGCCAGGCTGGGCTCGACTTTGGTGGAATCCTTGTTGTACTTTAGAAGTCCTTCGTAGATATTGCTCATTACCTTAGCGGACTCACCGTCGTCAACCAGCGCCGGATCAAGTCCCCTGGGCTCCGCACCCTGAGCATAAATCAGGGTATCGCTTGGTTTTGGTGCGTTGCTGTTCCCATTGTTGCCCGCTGTGTTGCTGCTGCACCCGGTCAAGGTAACACTGAAAAGTACTGCAGCCAGGGCAAGTGCAATAATTTTTTTCACTCTTTTTTCCCCCTACTTCTTCCTCTCGGTCTAAATCTTAGAACCATTACCACTTTTTTGCTATTTATTATAGTACCATGCATAGATTCTATGTCAACACTTTTCTTGGACGAGCAAAAAGCGCACCCTAAATCAGGCACGCTTTCCGGAGCCATTATGCACCCTACACAAAATTGAGAACGTTACAGCCGGAATGCCATATTCTCTGGCGACCACAGCGCCGTGGGTCATCAGGCCGCCGACCTCGGTCACCAGTCCCGCTACCAATGGGAATAACGGGGTCCAGGCCGGATCGGTGTAAGGAGCCACCAGGATCTCCCCTTTTTCCATATTGGCGTTCTCCAGTCTGAGGATAACCCGGGCCCGTCCCTCCACCGTTCCCGCCGATACCGGGCTGCCTATCAAGTCCAACAGTTCGTTTATCTCGCCGCTTGTTTGGACAAAGCTGCGGTAAGCAGCTGTTGTGACGCAGAACCCTGTCGTTTCATAGCGGTACCTGGAACCTAATAACTAATCAAAGCTGCCATCAATAGCCCTGTTGCCACACTCAGGCAGAAGGAAAAACCACCCACAGCCACATTCCCTTTGGGTATCTCCACACGCACTTTGAACCAAGGAGTCAGGAATTCAAAGACCCAGTACACCACTATCAGAGCAACTATGCCAATTATTCCCCAGATAACCATATCCCATAAACCTACCGCATGGTAAACTGCCGACCCCAGTACCAGGGCTTGGCCGATAACCTTGCCCCCCAGGTCAAAAGCAACTGCCTTGGCTGCGGCAATCTTGCGCTGATCCTCCAGCTCTGCCCCTTCAGCCAAAATGCGAAATTCATGATACGGAGTAGTCAGGACGAAGAGCACCACCCCCAGAATCAGGAGAGGAGCTGAAACCCCCAGATAGGCCAAAAAGTTCAGGACATAACCCCACTCACCACTCATGCTTATTTCCCCCTTATGTAAATTACCCAAAAGCTGCAGGCAAATAACAAGACAGATTCCCGGTAATCCGCCCGCCAATTCTGGCGCAAATGGCCGATGCCTGCCCCCCGACCAGAAAGGAACCCCACAAGAGACGCCCCTGATAGGGACCGGAGACGGTCTCGCTTGTCACCTGTTCCATCTCAACCAGCTGCTGATAAACCATAGGTTGATCCCAATAGAACCGGTCCTTATCCTGCTCAATCACGGAATCGTCGGCAGCATAGAGACTGACAGCCCCGCCTTCCCGGCCAAAGATAGGCTTCACCACGTAGGCTGATCTGCCGGAAAACCTGTTTTCCAGATAGGTTGGCAGCATATACCGCTCAATTAGCTCATGTTCGCCGGGAGTAAAAAACTCCCCGGCTTCATGCAGGCCCCAAACCAGGGCCTGCAGCGCTTTGGTTTGAGCCACAAAGGCTGAAGGCGGGTTAATTATTGCCAGCTTCTTACGGGCAATCAGGTCCAAGACATGTTTCCCGGTAGGATAACCGTCATCATCCCTATCGTCAGCAAGCTTCTCCAGGGCATGGAGCCTGTACAGCACATCCGCCGGCTCCATGCTGTCATTGGCTACGACCCACAACCGGTCATTTTTTACCCTCAGGTCCTCCAAAGGGGCGAATCTGGCTTCAAGACCTGACTTCTCTAGCAGGAACCGGGCTGTCCCCCTATCTTCATCGTGCCAACCCAGGGCGCTAAAAACTATCTTGTCCGTCTTATACCCCAGATCCCGGTATCTCGCCAAAGTGTCCTGAAAGGCCCTTTCTATCTGGGTCTCCATGCCGGCATTAGGGTTTGAGACTCCAAAAAAGTCACAGGCCTTTTGGTTGACGAAAAAAGCCTCAACCACACTGGTTGGAGTATCCGAGTTAAATTCCAGCATCTTTGGGCCGGTAGGAGTCTGGGCAAAATCGAAGCGTCCGATGGTAGTAACTGTATCCTCAAAAACCGGAATGCGCACTGCTGCCAGGGCCTCCTCCGGGATGCCCAGCTCCCGCAAGAGTCCGTCCGGCCCATGCTGCACCTTCCCGGTCACCCGGGCAAAAATCTTACCCAGTTCCGCCGTGGCCAGGGATAATTCGCTGCGCATGTCCCGGGAAATCTGATGCATCCCTGCCAGGCCGTATTCTTCACCCTCCAGCCAATCCCAGGAGAAAACGGAACGGATGGGGCCATAGAGGTTTTCCCGCATTTTCGCATAAGTCATGCCCCGGCCCCCTAGCTGGCGGACCCACCGGAGCCGCCAATGCCACCATGAGCGCCACCGGATATGCCGCCGCTTTCACCGGAAATCCCGCCGGTTCTCCCCGCAGAACCATTTGATCCGCCAAAATAGCTGCCGCCGTAATAACCCCCGCCGCCGGACCCGTTGTTTTGGTGGTCTTTGTCATCCCGATTGTTGGCGCAGCCGGCAGAAGTGACAACCAGGCTGGCTGCCAGGAAAAGGCCTACTAATCTACCTGTCTTATTCATCTGAAATCCCTCTACTCTCCTTGTGAACGCTGCACATAAAGAATATACTTTTTCCGGTCTTCATCCACCTCTGCTGAAGTTTTCTCCCACTCGGTGGCGTTTAAGGTCAGGTAATTGCACTGAAGATAGAGGAGCAAGTCCTCCAGACGGCTAAACTCCATTTTATCGATAAGCGGGAAATAGGTACTTCCAGCAGTAAATTGCCGAATTTCCAGCACAATTAACCCTGAAGCGGAAAAGGACCGCCGTTCCGAGCTCATGGGCTGCTGCTCTTTTGAGGCCTGCACATAGACCACAAACAGGCCATCCTCGATAGCGCAGGAAGTCTTTTCGTACACTGTTCCCTCTTTGGTAAAGTAGTCACAGGCAAACCTGGCTGCAATTTCCTGTTTGGGAATTGAGCCGTAGTTAAATAAAGCCGGAAAGCCTTGGGCTTCGTCATATAAACGGTATTCAAGCTGGGCCACTTTGCCTCACTCCCTTCTGCCCTGACCGAGGTCAGAAAAAACTTATGCCTAACATATTCCCACAACACAGGCTAAATTCCTGCCTTTGCCATACATTCACTGTTTTGGCAGGGTAAAGGAAAACCGGCTGCCCCGGTTCAGGGCGCTTTCAACCGTAATCCTGCCCCCGTGCGCTTCGATGATGTACTTGCAAATGGACAACCCCAGGCCTGCGCCGTGATAATCACCGGTCCTTGCTTCGCCGCCCTGGTAGAAGCGGTCAAAGATAAAGGGCATATCCTCGGGCCTGATACCCACACCGTTGTCGGATACGGTTATCCGCAGGAAACCTTCCTCCATATCAGCCGTAAAGCGTATGGCCCCACTATCCTTGACGTGTTTGCGGGCGTTCTGCACCAGGTTAGCAACCACCTGCTCAATTCGCCTGGCATCCACAGACAACAAAACATCGCGAATCTCTGCCGGCCTGCATGCTTATCACCGCCCTGAGCGCCTGGCTGCCCTCAGGCAGGGTGCTGAAGATTCAGCTGCGGAACCTCGTAGTCGAGTAAACCCCAGAGCCCAGAGCAACCGGCCGCTGGACAAAATATAAGAACGCTTCAACCCATACTTGGGTCAGGTACGCATCAGGGGTCCGGTAGCAAGTTCTACCGAACCCCTGATTATCGACCAACGTAATTTTCCTGTTGAATAATGCAATTATTTAGCGACAACAAATTCTGGCAATAAGAATAAGCGTTTGCTAGTATTAAATTAAGGCCAGTCCCTCCTTAATAAGGAGTGATTAAGATTGGACTTAATCGGGCTTCTTGTGACGACGCATCAAGTACTTCAGTACTTGAGCGTAGTGGTGACCCTGCTCAATGGAGCTACCACTCTGTACCGGACCTTACGTAAACTGTTTCGACAGCGTAGATCCGTGAAACGGTCCCTGACTCGGTTTCGTCTCGTCCCAAAATTCCCGGAGGGGCTGGCCCCACTAGTTTATCCAATTCTTCGACCAATCATTTAGTCTAAATCTCCGGAGACCCCGGAGACTTTTCGTTTGCCCGGTTTTATTGGATTAATCATTGCCTCACGAGCTTGCGGATATAGGCTTTGGCGAGTTTTCTAATCTGTTCCACGTAATTGACCGCGAGAACGCTGGTTTTTTTATTCATGAACAGCAGCTTCAGGTAGAACTTGTAGAACTCAAAGTAAAACCGCTGCCTGCTCATGTTAGCGGGTTCCGCGATCAGGTGGAGGAAATCACGGTGTTTGGGGTCGTCTGTGATTATCCTGTGTTTGAATTTCTCATACTGGTAGGTTCCGGGTAACGGGGTTAGAATCGCTGCAGTCGATATCACCAATTGATGCTCTTTTACGTACTTGCGCAGGGTATGAAAATCCTGGGGCCTGGCATCGATATCCACGATAAATAGCCCGGTAACTTCGATGTGGTGCTTCTTCAGGATCCGGATACAGGCCTCGTTCACCTGCAGGGAAGTGCGCTTGTCATAATCCTGCAGCTGCTTGTCGTCGAAGGCCTCCAGGCCAACCAAAACTACCTTTAAGCCTACCCCTTTTAACAGGACGATCAGGTCTTCGTTGTTGGCCACAAAGTCCGCCCGGTAATAGATAATGAAATTTTTCCGCAGCTGCCGTTCGCGGGCCAGCCGGACAAACTCCTCCACCCGCTGCCTGTCCACATAGAAGGTGTCATCCAGGATCCAGATATTGTCGCATTCGATCCCCTCAATCTCCTCAATAACCTTGTCCACATCCCGGCAGACATACTTGCCCCCGTTCAAGCGGCAGCAGTAACAGAAGTTGCAGCGGTGCGGGCAGCTGTAGGCAGCTTTCACGGTGGCGCAGGGGCTTAGGGTGACATATTTAAAGTGTTCCCGGTGCTCATAGAAGAAGGTCCTGTCCGGGATGGGCAGGCTGTTTGGATCGAGAACAGCTCTTTCATTGCAGACCCATTCCTGGTTTGCCGCCTTGTAGCAGATTCCTTTAATCTCCACAGCCGCCTGAGCAGCCTCCGCCTGCTGCTTCTGGCAACAACGCGTCAGCAGCTCGCCAAAAGGCTCTATCCCACCGGAGTGGACGATAAAGTCAACCGCCGGGTGGTAAAAATCCTGATAATTAAGTTCCGCATGGACCCCGCCGATAATCACCGTTGTCTGCGGGTTTTTCTGTTTGGCCGTTTGGGCGTACTGCAGCATCAAGCCTGTCCGGGTGATGTAGCCGGTGATTCCCAGGACGTCCGGCTCATATTCCGCCAGCACGTCGGAGAATTTCCGCTCTTGGATTACAGCGTCAAAAATCCTGCACTCGTGCCCAAGCTGCTTTGCTAAAGTATAGAGGTACTCCAATTCCAGCGGCTCGACGTTGACGATGTTGATCTTGGCAAACAGGTTTTCATACCCGGGCCTCACCAGCAGAATCTTCATCACTCAGTCCCTTCCGGCCGGTAGAAGGCCAAAACGGTCTCTCCCGCCTTCATTTTTTGGCCTACCTGCACATTTATGGTGAGACCGGGCAGTTTCGGCAGGAGCACGTCCACCTGGGAACCAAGCTTAATCATGCCAACCCTCTCCCCTTTTTCAACCCTGTCTCCTTCCTTTGTCCAGCACTCGATTTTGTTGACATAGATATCGGCTATCTGGATGATGGCAAGCCGCAGCTTGCCTGAAATGGAGATGATGTTTCTCTCATTGCTGAACAGGTGGCCGGCGTATTTTTCGAAGGGGCGCAGCCCAAAGTTTATCCGCCACCAGGTCAAAGTCATGGGCAGGTTTTTGCCCGGGAGGTAGTCGATTTTCTCGATGCGTCCGGCTATCGGCGCGCGGTTGACATGAACGCTGGTGGGATGCATGAAGATGCCGATTAGATAACAGGGAGGTTTTATCTGCTGGGCAGCGCAGAACTCCCACAGGTTGACCTCCCTCTCTTTTTTGGTGGAGAAGAGAAAACGTTCCTCTGCGATTTCCTTGATGTAGATAAGGGTGCCGTCGGCCGGGGAGACTATTGCTTCCTCATCCGCCGGGACAACCCTCTCCGGATCACGGAAAAAGAAAAAATAGCGCCAGTAGGCGTAAATCCCGCCCAGCGCCAGAATTAACGCCCCTAACACTCCCCAGATTCCCAACGCTCCAAACGATCCCCAAGCATCAAATGCCTGCATCATTACACCACCATCTTGGCCCTGAGGTCCGCTACCCGGGCCAGCATCGCAACAGAGTTTGGCCTGAGATCATTTTCCAATGAGGCCACGGAACGGTCACAAAACGGTTCGCCGAATGGGGTAAATCCCAGGCTTCTATACAGGCTTTGGGTCCTGATGAGGGACTCGATCACCAGATGGCTCACCCCTGTGGCTTGGGCCAGTTCTTTAAAATAGCCTAGGCCCCTAAAAACAACCAGGTAATTGCGGAACTCCTTCAGACAAGCCAGGCGGGAGACCTCGCCCAACTTGACCCCTGCCTGTCTCAAACCGGACAGTTCCAGATGCTCTTCGATAGGGAGCCCCGCCGGCGAATCCGGGATAAACCTCAGGGCAGCAATTGTTTTGCCCCTCACTGCAGCGGTAATCAGCAGTGACAATTCATCAAATCCGTCGGGCTTTACCCCGGTATGCCCCAGTTCGTGCACAAAGACAGCTTCGATTATTTGCAGGGCGGCCCTTTTTTCGGACTCAGATTCCGCTATTTTGAACTGAAGACGTGTTGTCATGACCACAACCCCTTGCTAGATGATGTTGGGCGGTATTTTTCGCTTGATGTCATGGCGGTAGACCAGATTTACCAAGAGTCCGAAGAGTTGGTTCAGAGGTTTTGTGAAAAGGTTCCTGTTCAGGAGCACCCTTTTAAAGATGGAAGAGAGACTGAAAACCCGGTTATACAGCTCCCAGTAAGCAGCGGTCAATTCTGTGGGGGACATGTTTTTGGGGGTATGGACCGCTTCTGTGCCGTTATAGGCGTAGATGTCCCGGTTGAAAATCTTGCCTGAAGCCTCAAACTCTTTGAACAGGTCTGTGCCCGGAATCGGGGTCAGAATATAAAACCTGGGCACCACAATCTTATTGTCCTCAATGAATTTCGCCGTGGCCCTGATGCTCTCCAGGGTATCGGAGTCCGTGCCCACCACCATTTCGGTGCTCACTTCAATTCCGGCCCGCCGGATGCGCCTGATCAGCTCAGGGTAATCCGCGACTTTGGCCCAGGCTTTGTTCAGCTCGTTTAAGCTGGACTGGTTGATGCTCTCCAAGCCAAAGCTCAAAGTAAGGCAGCCGCTTGCGGCCAAGGCCCTGAGCAGCTCTTCGTTTTTGGCCACGGTGATGTCGCACTGACTGAACCAGTTCATTTTGAGCTTTTTTATCTCCCGGGCCAGCTCCAGCATATACTCCTCATCGGCGGCTATGTTGTCATCCAGCAGGAGAAACTTGTTGTACCCCAAAGCCTTAATCGCTGTAATATCCCTGATCACCTCAGGAATGCTGCGCCGGAAATAGCGCCCGCGGTAAAGGCAGTATACGGAACAAAAGGAACAGCAGTTGGGGCACCCTCTCCCGGCCTGAACGGGCAGAAAATCCCCGATGTTCTTACCGGTAAGGAGGTCGTACCTGGGGACCGGCAAACCCACCAGTGAAGTGAGTTCTTCCCGGTAAAAAGGCTGGAGGGTCCCCGCCCCGAAATCCTGCAGCAGCTGGGCCCAAACCCCTTCCGCATCCCCGATTACCACAGCGTCACAATACTTTTTGGCCTCCTCGGGCATCAAACTGACCATGTAACCGCCCATGACCACGGTTTTCCCCCGCTCTTTGAATTCGCGGGCCAGGTCGATGCTGCGGATTACCCCATGCCCCATGCTGCTGATGCCGATAAGTTGCGCATCGGTGTCCAAAGGCACGTCTTCGATTGTCTCCAAGACGATTTCCACTTCCCAGTCCTTCGGGGTCAAGGCAGCCAGGAGCGGCAGGGCCAGGCCGACAAAACGGAGTTTGCGCCGTTTGACAGGCTCCCGTTTATGGTCATAGGGGGTGGGCTGAATCAGCAGCAGTTTTTTTCGCATTTTCCTACCCCTTTAGCATCAGTTTAATTTATTTAGCCAAAAAGCGCAGCGAGCCCGTCAAGAGGCGAAAGACAGTGCCAAAGCCGAACTTTTTCACCAGGTAGCTGAGGTCGTTTAGCACGAAATGCATTCAAGCCCGGTGGGCTCGGAGAACATGAATTCTCCCAGGGTGATCGCCTGCTTGCGCCTGCCCGGTCGGACCAACAATACTTTCATTGCCCCACCCCGTCTTCCCTACCGTCCCTTAATCAGCTTTAAAAGGTACTGCCAGGTGACGGCCTGGACCCCTGCTCCCAGTTTGAGGCAGGGAACCAGGCCGTATTTCAAGTTCTTTAAGACGCTTTGAGGCCTGAAGGTGATTTTGAAATACACCCTGAGCATGTGAAAATAGTACTTTCTTATGGAGAGCCTTTCCGGCATCACCACCAGGTTGGCCAGGTCCCAGCGTTCAAAGCGTTCCCTGGGGATGATCAATCTGTCTTGGTACCGCTCATACAGCGCTGTTCCGGGCAGCGGGGTAAGGGGCTGCAGATTGATGAAGCGCAGCTTGTTGGCTATAAGCCAGCTCGATAATGTGTCAAAATGGCGCTTTTCCCAGTCCAGCCCCAGAATCAGGGTGGCATAACATTCCACGCCATAACGTTTAAGCGCTGCGGCAGCCTTTTCGTTCACCTCGACGCTGCTCCCCTTGTTGTAACGGTCTAACTCATCAGGCAGGGGGGATTCCATCCCGACAATTACAGCCCTAAGTCCCACCCGAGCAAATTCAGCAATTATCTCTTCATTTGCGGCGATAAAATCTGCCCGGCCGTAGATCAAAAACCGCTTGTTGATCCCGTTTTGCCTTAAGAGGCGGCAAAACTCTCTCACCCTCGCCGCGCTGACCAGAAAGTTATCGTCCACAATGTAGATTTCAGCTTCCTGAATCTGCCTGATCTCCTCTATTACTTCAGTTAACTCCCTGGTAACATACTTGTGCCGGGTAATTTCGCGGCAGAAGCAGAAATTGCAGGAGAACGGGCAGCCAAAGGAAGTCTTAATCAGGGCGCAGGGGTTGTGGAACATATAGTAATAGCGGCTGCGGTAGCGGGCGGAAAGATTCCGGTCCGGAAAGATTGTGGGAATCTCGCTGTTGTGGCAAGGTGCAGGCGCCTTCCCCCTGGGGATCACTCCTTGGATCGGCTCGTTTTCCAATAGCCGGTGTCGCAATTGTTCGTCTTCTAACGCCTTGCCGGTACCTTTAGCTAATGCACTCACCAGTTTGCTGAAAGCGCTTATCCCGTTCCCGTTTACAACATAGTCGATGTCGCGGTCAGAATAATCCCCGGGCACAACTTCAGCGTGCACACCGCCAACCACCACCCGGATCCGAGGATCAACCTCCTTAACTACCCGGGCATACTCCTTCACCACGTTTACATGGGAAATGTAGGCCGTTATGGCCACCAGGTCAGGTTTATGAAGCATCACAAAATGCCTTAAACTCTTTTTCTCCAGGATCATGTCCACAAGCTGAACCTGGTGTTCCCCTTTAACCGCAGCAGCCAGGTACTCAAGTTCCAGCGGCTCGCAGATCATGATATGCTGCAAACCTATGGTGTCGGGGTGGGGTTTTGGCCGGACAAATAATATTTTCATAGGCCCATCTCCGCTTTGGCAATCGTAAGGATGATGCTCGGCATATAGAATTTGACCTTAAGTTTCTTCTGCGCCGCTACGCGGCACCCCGCTGCCTGAAGCATCTCCGCCATGCGAGTGGCAGACGGATAGGAGGCCTTGCCCGTGGTGAGCTTTACCAGCCGCATTATGAATTTATCATACAAGTTGTTCTCCGAGGCGCTGACGATCAACAAGTAGCTGCCCGGTTTTAGCACCCGTCTCATTTCAGCCAAAGCCCTGAGTTTATCGCGGTAATAGGGAAAAGAGTGGCAGCAGCTGACAACATCAAACTGACTATCGGCAAAAGGGAGGTCTTCCGCACCGCCGAGGCAAAAACGGGCAGCCGGAATTGCTTTCTGCTCTGCCGCCATCAGCATTTGGCTGGAAGTATCCACACCTGTAAGGAAATCAAAGCTCCCTCGAAGTCCGGCGCTGACTTCGGCCAGGAGCTGACCCGTGCCGCAGCCGACGTCGAGCAGGCTGAGCTTCCGGCCGGACACTGAACCTGCGGTAAGTTCCTTTAACTCATCTATTACCAAGCGCCTGGTGGGGGCCAGGGAGTACTTTTGCACCCACAGACTTTCGTAGCGTTTGGCCCAGAAGTCCCAGATATTAATGGCGCTAACCTCATTTCCTCTACAGACTCCCATGCCGCGCAGCGGCATCACTGATGTGAACTCGTTTAGCTTACGCTAAACATCGGGACTTCGGTGGGGACTCTACCCCCACCGAAGAAAGCTGAGGAAGCAATCCCTTCTTATAGAAGTAGGGGTCTCGGATATACGATGAAACGTCCCACCTGGTGACTAGGACAACCAGAACCGTCCCCGTTGTCCTAGCAAACCCCACCGCCTATCCGCCACTATTTAAAGACGTGAAAGTCGAAGCTTGGGGGCTTATAGCTCAAAAGCCCGGCCAGCCTGCCTGCCAGCTTATTGATGAGCGGGTTGGAGTGGTAAAGGTACATGCTCTTGGGGTGCAGGGCTGCTCCCAGTTTCAGCTTGGTCTCTTCGGCCGTCTGGCCCAGTTCGATGCGGGAAAAGCCCCGCTCCAGCCCATATTTGACGATTTCCAGCAGCAGGTTGAGATAGGTGTCATAGCGGGCCTGCAGGGAGTAGTCAAAACCGGTAAACAGGAAAATCAATTCCGCCCCGTTTTCCACCACCGCCGCAAAGCCAAGGGCCCTGCCCTGGGCTGAGGCCCGGATCAGCTTGGCCGGGAGTGGCAGTTCTGCGAAAAAATCCGGGGTAAGTTTCTCCAGTTTGGCCTCTGACTTCTCATATACCTGCTCATACATTTGATACAAGTCATGAGTGAATTCGGCCGGGGCAAGGTGTGCCGCCTCTACCCCAGCCCACTTCTTTAACGCTTTCTTAAGCCTGTAGCGATAAGGGCTGCGCATGGAGCCGAGAAAATCCTCCAGGCTTCCCCAGCTTAAAGGGAGCTTGCAAGTAGGGAGGGTAACTCCCTGGGCCCCGGGCAGCCTGATATCGCTGTTGAGGATGAGTTTCGCGCCCTTCAGGGCTTGAAAATGTTCCACCAGGCTCGCTTCAAAACCCGGCAGCACAGCAAAGCCGGGCTTTGAGACCGAGCACGGAATCCCCATAATGCGCACGGGAAGTTTGAGGGAGAGAAAACTGTAGGTGAAAATGTCCAGCTTCAGACTGTAGTGAACGCAGATGACCTTGATGGAGCTGCCTTCCAGGAGGTAACTGTACCGCTGCAAGCATGGGTTTACTCTGTCCAGGTGGGAAAGAAAAGACCGCCTGAGGAAGATATTATCCCCAGCCATCCCGTCCCAGGCTTCCGGCAGATCCTCGCTGGAACTTAGGGTTACCCAGTTCATAGCACAACCTCAAAGGCTTTGTACTCTTTGTACTCGCTGCACCCCAGGTCCTGCCAGCGGAGCCCGAAGGCCCGCGACCTGTAATTATTGCCCTCTATCCAGCCAGCTTCACAATATTCATACCTGTCCTGAATAGAGCGGTAAAACTCCGCCAAAAGTCCCAGCACAACCCCTGAGGCCCGGAATTCGGGCAGTACTACCAAGTCGGCCAGCTTCACCCTGTCGATATCTTTCGCCCCGCCCCAGCGGTTTTTGATGAGGGCGCCCAGGCCAAGCCCTTTGCCGGCAGGGACCAGGCGGTTAAAATCCGGGTACCACAGCATCAGCCCCACCGGCCTCCCGTCCTTCTCCGCGATAATCAGGTTCTCCGGCCTGATAAACCAGCGGAAAGGGAATAGCAGTTCCTTGTCCTCCTGAAAGGTGCGCTCAGACCACCACAAATGCTCTTGATAACAGGCGTTATTGATTTCTGTGAAAATCCCGATCTCCCGCTCAAGCTCTCTAAAGTCAGCCTGCCGGAACTTAAATCCCTTGCGCGTAAGTCGCTTGAGGATGAGCGCCTCCCGCTCCAGGTTGAACTTACTTAGCTCAACCAGAATTGATGTGAAGCCGTACTCCCGGCACTCCTTAAAATAATCCAGGTAATACTCCGGTGTATAGCCGAAGCCAAAGCACGGCGTGTCATCGAAGTGCGAGGCGAGAAAACCCACGCCGTAGTTGAGGTGGGCGTCCAAACCGATGACTATCCTGCTCAGTCCCTTGCCAGAGGCCAGAGATTTCGCCCGGCTGAGCATCAAATCAACAGCAGCCTGAACCCCGGGCAAAGCTTCAAAGAAGGAAACCATGAGCACCCCGGGCAGTTTCCGGTCGATGAAAAAAGCTGCCCTTACCAGGATCTTGCCTTTTTCCTCAATAATAAAAGGCAAGACATCTCCATGCTGCAGGTAAGATGTCTTATTTAACAGAAACATTTTAACGATGTCAGACATTGAATCCCGGTAAAAGGGGTTGCCCTGATAAACCACCCGGTTGAAGTTGATAAACCGCTTAATGTCTTTGGGGTTGGAAACATAGTTAAATTCCATAGCGCACCTATTAGGTAATTTTTTGTCGAATAATTTAAGATTCAACAAAAAATGGCATTTTCCTCCTATAAAGCTGCTGCCGGGATTTGGGACCAGACCACCGGATGGCTTTTTTCCGGCTGACCCTATGGCCGCCCCAAAGCTGGCCTTGACAATTCACGTCTAACGGTATACACTTTACTTATGTTGATTGACTTATCAGTCAATCTATATTGGAGGGACGTTATGTCGCCACGCAACGAGGAAACGAACAAACAAATTCGCGATGAACGGCGGGATCAAATCTTGCGGGCTGCGCTCCAAGTGTTTGCCAGAAAGGGGCTGACGGCTACAAAAATCAGCGACATCGCCGCGGCAGCTCAGTTGAGCCATGGTTTAATCTATCATTACTTTAAGTCCAAAGACGAAATTTTTACGGTTCTGGCGACTCAAGCACTGGATACTTCAGCTAACATCATTATTCAGGCATCAAACCTTCCGGCTACTCCCTGGGAACGTCTAAAAACGATGACGGAAGCGATAGTGCCGGCCGCCTATCAGGGCATTGGCCCCTATTACTTTCTTATCGTCGTTCAAGCCTTTACTTCCGAAGCCGTTCCTCCCCAGGTAAAGGAACTTGCCGCCAGGCAATCGACTCTATATACAGAGCATTTGGTCCCCCTAATCAGAGAGGGCCAGCAGCGGGGTGAGATTGCCGCAGGTGATCCTTTGCAGCTGGCCGTATCGTTTACTTCGATGATTCAAGGCATAGCGATTGAAAAAACCCTTGGGGGCGAAGCGCTGCCCCTTCCCACTGCGGAGATAATCCTGCGTTTGTTCAAACCTGCATAAATTAAGAGATTAGAGGAGATGAGGAAAATAGCTAAGTCCATCGTTATCATTGGGGCTGGCATGGCCGGGTTAGCAGCAGGGTGTTACGGCCAAATGAACGGTTACCGGACGAAAATTTTCGAACTGCACGACCTGCCCGGCGGGCTCTGCACCTCCTGGCTGCGGAAAGGCTATGTCTTTGACGGCTGTATTCACTGGTTGGTCGGCTCGAGCCCTGCCAACAACTTCTACCGGGTGTGGGAAGAATTGGGTGCGGTGCAAGGCCGTCAGATGATTAACCACGAGGAGTTCTTCCGCATTGAGAGTAAAGACGGCAAGGCACTGATTATGTATACGGATGCTGACCGTCTCGAGGCTCACTTAAAAGAGCTCGCACCGGAAGACGCCAATACCATTGATGAATTAGCCGGTCTAATTCGCAAGTTCGCCTCTGTCCAAGTGCCCATAGGAGGCGGTCTCCTGGAAAACCTTAAAATTATGGGGAAAATGCTGCCCCTGCTGAAGTACTTCAGGCAATACGGCAAGCTTTCAGTTAAGGGGTTTGCCGGCCGGTTTCAGAATCCTTTCCTGAGGGAGAGTTTCACTGCGATCTTTAATATGCCGGATTTCCCGATGCTTGCCCTTTTGATGACCCTGGGCTTTCAACACCGCAAGGCAGCGGGCTACCCCCTTGGCGGCTCCTTAAACTTTGCCAAAGCCGTGGAGAGCCGCTATTTGCAATTAGGCGGGGATATCCGGTATAAAGCCAGGGTTACGGAGATCATCACTGAAAATAATCGTGCGGTTGGTGTCCGCTTAGCAGACGGGACGGAGCATCGTGCCGACGCGGTCATCTCCGCGGCCGACGGGCATGCCACAATCTTTGAGATGCTAAAGGGCCAATACCTCGATGACGAAATCCAGCGCAACTATCGTGAACTGCCCATCTTTCAGCCGATTATTCAGGTTTCGCTCGGGGTGGGCAGGGATTTCAGTGCTGAACCCCACAACCTGACCTACCCGGTCTCCGAACCCCTGAGCATTGCCGGCGAACTTCACCCTACTATCTCAATGAAACATTATTGTTACGATCCGACCCTGGCGCCTCCAGGCAAGTCTGCTCTGGTCATCTCCTTTGTTTCCAATTACGCATACTGGCAGAAGCTGGGATACGGCAGCGAAGCATACCGCGCCGAGAAAGAAAAGATCCTGGCCCAGGTCATTGCCGCATTGGAGCAGCGTTTTCCCGGCAGCAAAGACCAAGTGGAAGTATCCGATGTCGCTACACCCCTCACTTATGAACGGTATACAGGCAACTGGCAGGGATCGATGGAAGGTTGGCTCATAACTACCGCCACCCTGAGAAAAAAGATTTCTGACACCTTACCCGGACTAAAGAACTTTTATATGATCGGGCAATGGGTACATCCGGGGGGCGGATTGCCACCGGCTGCCAAATCAGGGCGGGATATCGTGAAAAAAATCTGTCAAGAGGATGGCAGGAAGTTCTCAACCTCCACCCCCTGATGGCTAAGGGGACATAGTGATAATGAAGGTGTCAGGCAGTCGGTTTCTGCCTGACACCTCCTTGCATCCCGCTCAGTTGTTTAGTCTTCGTCCTCTACTTCAATGCCTGCCATTTTGATCAGGTATAAGGCATTGCTGGTGTTTTCTTCCGTCAAAAAATAAAGGTACGGCATTGGAGAATTTAGAATTACCTGACTGAATAGAGATGATTTGATAAGGAGGTGATTTAATGTCACCAACCGGACACTTTGCAGTTGGCCTGGTGGCCAAACGTTTTGCGCCCAAAGTCCCACTGGGCGTGTTGTTGCTGGCCACCGAAGTAATCGACTTATTTTTCTTCCTATTCTTGGCCGTAGGCGTCGAAAACGGACCCCCTAAGTCTGGTCCCGCCTCTACTCCCTGGTCTCACAGTCTCTTCATGGCAATGATCTGGTCCGCGCTAGCCGCACTCTTGGCTGCGCGCATCTATCGTAACAGCCGTTCCGGCGCTGTTATCGGACTACTTGTATTCAGCCACTGGGTGCTGGACTTTATTTCGCACCCCATGTCCGGCGGACCGCCAGACCTACCGCTTCTCTTCGATGCGTCGCCAAAAGTAGGGCTTGGCTTGTTTAGCTCGTTCGGGGGCTTGAATAGCTTAAACGGCATAGTTCTTGCAACCTTGTTTGAGCTTGGGATGCTCATTCTAGGGTTCGTGTTCTACATGCGTTGGAGACGCATGCCTCCGGCCGGACCTGTGATAGGAAAAAATAAGGAGGTTTAATTCACGTGAAAAAAGAGAACAATCGCGGTGTGGCTGGGACTCATGCCGAAACCGCGGAGTCCAGTTGGAAAGGCATCTACAAATTAGGCGGCGCCGCGGCCCTCATATTTGTGCTTACGGCGCTCTTGGATGTAGTTGCCTCAATCATGGCCGGGGAGGCCGCTGCGCCGGACACTTTAACTGCAACCGACTGGTTCACGCTGTTTCAAAGCGACCCGTTCCACGCTTTCCAGAACCTTGGCCTCTTTAACATTATTGAACAAGTTTTAATGATCCTGGTGTTTTTTGCTCTCTATGCGGCACATCGCAAGATAGATAAGGTCTACGCCGCGCTGGCGATGATCCTCCAACTCCTTGGTACAGCGGTCTACATATCAAACAGTGCGGCCGTTCCTATGTTCGTCCTCAGCGGCAAATACGCTGCTGCCACAACAGATGCCCAAAGATCCATATTCCTGGCAGCAGGGCAGGCAATACTTGCCCGGGGTGAAGACTTTACACCCGGCGCTTTTATGGGCTTTCTTTTCCTGGGCATCGCAGGTATAGCCATATCCTGTATCATGCTGCGCCGAGGAATTTTCAGCAAAGCAGCCTCCTACAGCGGAATTTTGGGAACTGTAATCCTGTTTGCCTTTACGCTTTGGGCAACCTTTGTCCCGGCGTCGTATAAAACGGCTCTGGTTTTCGCCATGTTTGGCGGGCTTTTGAGTATGGCCTGGTTAATCTTGATTGCCAGAAGGCTCTTCCAGCTTGCACGACTCGCTTAAGAGGATATAATTTTTCAAGGAGACTATTAACAAAAGCCCGGCAGGAACTCGGCAAGAAGGACATGTTATACCATTTTTGTTTACCAACCTTGCTTTCAAAGTCTTGGTCAATGCTTCGCCAGGTGAGAGAATGTTTGCAAATGTTGAAGATTTTTTTAGCTGGTTATGACCGCCAAAACCCAGTACACAGGTTCTTCGTCAGCACAGGCCTGGTTTGTGCACCATTCAGTTGATACAACTGATAAGGAAATGGTATGATATTGGTATAGTTAGGACTTCAGGCCCAATCCGGCTCGAATGTTAAGTAAGATTGGAGGAATAATTGTGGCAACCAGATCATTAAAAGGTTCAACTGGTAGTCGCACAAAATCTATCAAGGCTACTCCCGTGGTTAGTGGTCAATATGCAAAAGAAATACAAGCTGAAGCAATGACTAAGCCTTCGGAGTCATCGATATTGCGGAACAAGAGCGCATACGATCTTGTAAGAAGATTGCGTACTCACTAAAATGAGGGGCACCGTCGCTAGTTTCATTGATTCCGTAAAACTGGTGGAACTAAGTGTAGGATACAGACTAGGGGACTTCACATGTAAAATTTTTGAATACTCGAGATTTCTCTGTGAAGATGCACTCATTTTTCAGGATGCTGAGATATCAAAAACCCATTTGCTGATTAGCAAAACAAATGCTGATATTTTAGCCTATATGACGTTGGTTTCGGACTCAATCCGTTTGTCGAACAGCGAAAAAGAAGAACACGAGATTGAGGACATTTCGTTCGGATCCTTTCCAGCAATGAAAATCGGAAAGGACACCTCACTCAGCATGCGACTAGATTTGTTTCACGATTAGGTTCACTGGCGAATATGAAATTGAGTTTAAATAGAAAAATCGAGAGATTGAGAACCCACTGACTCTCATATAGTCGGTGGGTTTTTAATCTTCGGGAATGAACCCTTTACATTTCATCCGATGCTTTTGATGCCAGGCTAGGCCTGAACTATTTTTCTCAGTTGTCATAGCGATAAAGAAAGTATTTTTACCTGCCTGGACTGAACGCGTACTTACATTCAGTCCTCTACTTCAATGCCTGCCATTTTAATCAGATATAAGGCATTGCGGGTGTTGGACAGTCCCCGCCTGAGCTTATAGTCGAAATGGATCTCACCGTTGCGGTAAGTTTCACTGAAGTGGAAGTTTTTGATCTTGCCGCCGCTTTCTTTCTCCAGCACTCCCAAATCAAGATCATGGGTGGAGACCATGCCCAAGGCCCCCTGCTTGCTAAACTGCTGGACTACCACCTTGGCGCCCACATGCCGGTCAGCGGAATTGGTCCCCTTGAATATTTCATCCAGCAGGAAAAAAAACTGACCTGGCTCTTTTGATGCCTGGACAATTTGCTTGATGCGCAACAGCTCCGCATAGAAGGAAGAAATGTTTTTTTCCAGGTTGTCGCTTACCCGCATACAGGTGTAAACCTGCATGATTGAGCAGGCAAAGACCTCAGCGCACACCGGCGCGCCGGCATAGGCCAGGACCAGATTTATTCCGGCCGTTCTGAGCAAAGTGCTTTTTCCGGACATATTGGACCCCGTAATCAGCAAAACCCCGGCTGGGTGCCCAACCTCCATGTCATTATACACTCTCTGCTTGGTGAGGAGCGGGTGGCCCATCCCCCTGGCGGATAGGCCAGGCTTGCCCTTAACGATTTGCGGCACTACCCAGGTAGGATTCTCATGACGGATGACCGCGAGACTGGACAGTGCCTCCATCTCCCCTAACGCCTTAAGCCAGCTCCCCAAAAAACGCCCTGACTTTTGCTTCCACTCTTCCAGGGCGATCATGCACTGGTAATCCCACAGGGTAAGGATGTTGATCACGGCAAACATGGCATTGTTGCGGTTGGAAATTGCGTCAACTATCTTTGCCAGCCGGTCGATTTGCCGGAAGGCTGCTAGATTTTGCTTATTTCTCAGGGATTTTTTCATATTGACCAGGAGCCCTGAGGAAAAGGACGCATTCTCAAACCGCTTGAGCATTTCATAATAGGCTCTGATACTGCTTTCATACCGGTAAACCGTATTTAAGACCTTGCTCCGCGGCTTACCGGAGATGGTCAAGATTACCCCTTGGATGACCAGTCCGGCAAGCGGCCAGAAGAAGGATAGCTTAAGGGGGCTAAAATATACTATCAGTAGAATTATGGTCAGCGCCGGGAGTACCCGGAATAGGGGCTTCACCCAGGCTTTCCGGTAGAAAGGATTCTGTGAACCAGCCCATGCCAGCAGGTCATCCGGGTTAAGGCTTGCTCCTCCTGATGCCATGGCTTCAGCCAGGTATCTCTGCCGCCAGGTCAAGCGTGCCGCAAGTTCAGTGACAGCCGCCTGGACTTCCCTGATTTCCGCTGGACTGCGGGGGGGCCCGGTGAGCCTCTGAGCAAGTTCCTTGCGCCCGGAAAAAGTGATGGTGGTGTTAATCCACTGAAAGAGCGAGCCCTGGCCAAAGATATCCAGGTCCGCTGCGTAAGGGTGGTTTTCATCCATGAACTCCTTGCCTGAGTCAGCAAAGTCTTTCCACTCTCCCACCATCCGCTTCAGGGAGGTCTGGTTGATCTTTACCAGGGTATCTGAGTATCCCTTGGTCCTGCGGATTCTTCCGTGAGCTCTAACCAGGTAGATGAAGCCTGCAAGGGTGGCCAGAAGAAGTCCTGCACCAAGATAGGGGTTAGAGGTCTTGTAGTAAACGAAGGCTGTTATGGCCAAGCCGGCAAGGGCCACAGACAGCCGTAAATTGCTGATCCTGTCAGCCGAACGGCTCTGTTTGCTTTGCAAAGCCAAATAGCGCTTTTCTCTTTTCAGGTAATGTTCTCTCGCAGTACTCAATGTGCAGTCCTTTCCGAAGACAAAGACGCAAATCCATGCGGTTTGCGCCTTTCTATACTGACTTAGGTTCTCTATTTTATCTCTTTTCCATGATAACTCTTTGTTGGATTCACAGCAAGCCAAAACCCTATTGGGGATAATCCCCTCCCCTGTACGAAGAGAACATGTGTTTGCTACTATTGAGTTGAGGCCAGTCCCGCCTTAAAAAGGTGTGAGTAAGATTGGATTTAAACGAGCTACTTGTGATGACGTATCAAGTACTCCAGTACTTGAGCGTAGTGGTGACCACGAGAAACAAAAAACAAAGCGAAATTACAAAACATCTGTAATTTCGCTATAGGCTATGCTTTATCCTTTTATTGCACTGTTTATACTGTCGGTTCCCCTTTTTTGATTGCAGCCTGTCATTAATAACAGGAGTTATGCAGTTCCAGGATAAAAAACCCAACTCCATAATTTCAGGTCCAAAGATTTTGGCCAAAGTCTATCAATGAGCCTTGCAAAACGCTGGGTTGCCGTGTCAAAA
>JAJZPO010000139.1 GCA_021811155.1 Bacillota bacterium
GGCCGGGGAGCTTAAGGCGCGGGTTGGCTGGAATCGGGCCGGATATGTGACGGCGGCCGTCCTGGTCCTGGCTGGGGCCGTAGGCCTTGCAGCTGTCAGCATTTCCTTTCTCCAGGCGGTGGAATATGAGGGCTGGGCTGAGTTTTACCTGCAGCAGGGCCAGGTTGTGCCAGCGCTGCAGCAGCTGGAACTGGCCCGGGCCAGGGACCCTTTGAGTTCGGGCTACCCGGCTAAAGAAGCGGAACTGTATTTCAACTCGCCGGAGGCAAAGGACCTGGCCAAAGCGCGGGACTTAATCCTCATCTCCCTGAGGCTGGACAGCGCTGATCCGGACATTAAGGGCTTGGCCGGAAGCATCCTGGCCGCGAACGGCGAGCTTAAACAAGCTGCGGCCCTGGCGGAAGACCGGCTGTCCTTCCAAACCTTGCACGGGGAGCCCTATTTGGAACTGGGTAAGTTTTATCAGTCCCTGGCCGCGGCAGCCGAGGGGCAGGGTCAGAAGGAACTGGCCAAGTATTTTTTGCTGCAGGGGTCAGGACTGGCCGGCCGCTTTCAAGCCCGGCTGGACAGGGTTCCCGCCAGGGCTGCGGCGCTTTGGGTCGGCGGCAAGCCGGAGGCGCCGGCAGAATTAAGACAAAAATGCGCTGAACTGGCAGCTCAGGCAGAAAAGAGTCATTAAGGGCTCAGGGGCCTTACTGCAGGTCGGAATTCAGAAGTCAGAATTCAGAATGGTGTATGATTCATTCCGGGAAGGTTCTTGACTACTATAGCCAAGCATCGGGAGCCGAACTCGATTGACTCAGTAGGACAACGGGGACGGTTCTCAACGTCCTAGCGGAAACAGTTAGGCGCGGGAGAAGCTTTGTAACCCATAAGCGCCGCTCAGCATAACCTTGTTAGTAGGGTCCGGGGAGGGAAGGTTATGCTGAGCGTTTTGTTGTATGTGTTTGCAGCCTACGGTCTGTGCTGCCTGGTGTATTTCAACCTGAGGGACCGGTTTGGGGTTACGTCCGTCCGGACGGCGGCAAGGCTGCCGGAAAACGAGGTTTTCCTGGTGGTGAAGGTCCGGGATGCGGAGGAGAAAATCGAAGGGTTGGTGCGGGAGTGTGTCCGGTTGAGCCGGAATCTGGGCAGGCCCCATCGCCTGGTTGTGCTGGATGTTGGGTCGGTTGACCAGACAGGGGAAATCCTGCAGCGCCTGGCCGGACGCTACCCCTACCTGGCCCTTGATTATGCCCTTGCCGAGGGCAGGGGGCCTCAGGTAATAGTGGAATTTGATCCTGCCTGGCGCCCGCGGAAAGCGGCGGAGATTCTGGGCAAGACTCTCCTGCAGGAATTTTCGATCTAAAATAAAAGAGGCAATCAGGAATCGCCCTGATTGTCTCTTGATATTTTGCTATAATTATTCTGAATTCTGCCTGAAACATCACTGGAAATGGGCCCACCGAGATTCGACAAGATTCGCTAGGACGGATAGAACCGTCCCCTTTATCCTAGCGGCATGGGAGTCTGAATTCCGACCCAAAAGATAGACCTCCGGGGGTGAAATCCGTGAATAAACTCTCCAGCTATCTGTCTCAACTCAGCCAGTGGGCTGCCCGGGGGTTGGACCTGCTTTACCCGAGGTCGGCAGGGTGCCCTTTGTGCCGCAGTTTTGACTGTTCCTGTGGGGAAAAGATTCTCAGCGCCTACCATGAGCGGACTGCCTGCAGCCGCTGCGGCAAGTTTTTGGCTAGAGCCGGGACCTGCAGTGATTGCGCTTCCAGGGGAAACGGTTTTCCCGACCGGGTATGGGCCCTGGCTCCCTACGAAGGGAGCCTGAGGGACGCCCTTCACCGCTTCAAATACCATGGGGATAAGAGGGCCGGCAGATTTCTGGCCGGACTCTTGCTCGCGGGACCCGGCAGCGAAGCGGACAGGCCCGATCTGGTGATACCTGTTCCCCTGCACCCAAGCAGGCTGAAGCAGCGGGGGTATAACCAGGCCCTGCTTTTGGCTGAGTCTCTGGCATTCTCCTGGCAGGTGGAGCTTGACCACACGGTCCTGCAGCGTACAGCTCTTACCCAACCCCAGTCCAATCTGGGCCGGAGCGGCAGGCTGGCCAATCTGGGAGGGGCCTTCCGCCTGGCTGATAAGGGCAGGGTCAGGGGCAAGAAGGTCCTGCTGGTGGATGACATCATCACCACCGGCTCCACGCTGGAAGCCTGCGGTGCCCTTCTCAGGCAAGCGGGAACAACGGGCCTGCAGGCCGTTTGTGTTGCGGCAGGAAGGCAGGCCGGCAGGGAAACGGATAATTTTTCCTAAACGCTTGCGCGGGATAATCTTCCTGTATATAATAAAGCATAAGATGCTTGCTTAGGCAGGATCACGCAGTATCAAGCCGACAGCCTCTCGAAGAAAACGTTGCCGCAGTAAATTCGACCGAAAGGCCTGCACTGCTTTTTGGGCGGATTTTTCTACTTTATGCCTGAGCAAACCCATCCCAAGTCTAAAAAGTGAGGGGATCACTGATGTTCCAAGACAAAGAGTTAATCTGTAAGGACTGTGGAAACACCTTTATTTTCACAGCCGGCGAGCAAGCTTTCTACGCTGAAAAAGGGTTTGAGAACGAACCCAACCGGTGCAGGGAATGCCGCAATACGCGTAAGGCAGCCAGGAACGCCGCAACAGGTACTCGTCCGCCTCGGGAACTGCACACCGCCATTTGCGCCGACTGCGGGGTTGAGACAGAAGTTCCGTTTAAGCCTGTGTCCAACCGCCCGGTGTACTGCCGGGAATGCTTTGCCAAGCACCGTTTGAGCTCTGAGTAGCATACGAACCGCACAATGAGGAGACAGGCCCGCAGCCAAGCTGCGGGCCTTTTTGCCGCGCCCGGCATTCGAACTTATTTACTGTGAGTTATAGAGTACCCCCATTCCCCCCTGCCTGCTTTCTGCAGGAGAAATAAGTTTGAGCGCCGGGTTATCCACAGAAAAAGTAGGGTTTTCAGTAGTTATTAACATGATTATCCACATTATCCACAGGAACATATCCCCATATCCACAGTTTAACGGACAAAAATCCTGGCGGAAAAAGAAGCCTTTCTGTTACCGTGATTTGGCAGGAATTCCTGATGCAGCCAGAGAATATTTATAGCCGGCTGGCTAAAAATTCTTATTGAATAAAATTACAACAATTTGTATAATTACTTCAGAATTTGAGTTTATTTCTAAGAGTTGAAAGGAGAAAAGGGTTCCATGAAGCGTATAGTCAAGTACATAACGGTCGCCCTGCTGTTGCTCAGCCTGGTGGCGCTGGCCGGCTGCGGCAGCACCAATTCGGCTTCGGCTCCGGCCCAGCCTGAGAAGAAGGTCCTCAAAGTAGGTTCAGAGGTTGCCTATGCTCCCTTTGAATATATGGACGAAAAGACCAACCAGCCCACAGGGTTTGACATCGAGCTGATCAAAGCGATCGGCAAGGCTGAGAACATGGACGTACAGATTGAGAATACAGCCTGGGACGGCCTGATTCCGGCCCTGGACACGGGCAAGATTGATGCGGTGATTTCCGCCATGACCATTACGGACGAGCGCAAAAAGAGCGCCCTCTTCAGCGACAGGTACTTCCAGGCCACCCAGTACATCGCTGTGAAAGAAGGCTCCCCCATCAAGGGCAGCGCCGACCTGGCCGGTAAAAAGGTTGCCGTTCAGACCAACACCACCGGTCAGTATGCTGCCGAGAAACTGGGAGTAAAGGACGTCAAGAAATTTGACACCACCCCGGACGCCCTGAATGCCCTGAAAATCGGCGCCGCCGACGCTGTGGTGGCTGATTCCCCGGTGGTGCTCTGGTTTATCAAGCAGAACCCTGACGCCAAGGTTGTGGCTGTCCAGGGGGACTTTGAGAAAGAATACTACGGCATTGCCATGAAAATGGGCAATGACGCCCTGGCCCAGAAAATCAATGACGGCCTGAAAAAGGTCATTGACAGCGGCGAGTACAACAGCATTTACAAAAAATATTTCAATGCTGATGCGCCCAAGTTCTAATTTCCAGTGACGGCCTGCTGAACTGTGACTGGGCAGAAAATAATGCCTGGGTTTTCCCAGCGCATTATTTTTTGTCTTGCACCGGAAACTACCAGTGTAACCCCCTGAGGAGGAATTCCCTTGGACTGGCATCTCATGCTTAAGAGCTTCCCAATCCTGTTGCAGGGCGCTAAGCTCACGCTTGAACTGTCCGCGGCGGCGGTGGGCTTCGGAACGGTTATCGGTTTGCTGCTGGCAATCAGCCGCCTGTCCCGGAACAAGCTGCTGTCATGGTCGGCAGCGGCCTATGTGGATTTTTTTCGCGGCACACCCCTCTTGGTGCAGATCTTGCTGATCTATCTCGGAGTGCCTCAGGTTCTAAACTTCACTCCCCCAGATC
>JAJZPO010000002.1 GCA_021811155.1 Bacillota bacterium
ATGATACTATGGGGGTAATAATATGGTGGAGGACAGGGACGTTTTAACCGTGGAACAGGTCGCGGAGATTTTGCAGGTTCATTATCAAACCGTCTATGCAAAGGTACGGAGCGGGGAGATACCAGCCTTTCGGATTGGCCAACAGTGGCGAATCCTACGAAAAGACCTGTTCAAGTACATCGAAAAGCTGAAAAAGTCCTCCCGTTGATAACAGTAGAGGAGTGTGGCGGGTAATGGTTTTTGCGGCGTATCCAATGCATCAGGCCCACCAGGACAGTGTTTGTTATGCTGATCTTCCAGAGTCGGTCATCGGCTATGTCAGTTCGGGAATTGTTACTTTGAACCGGTTGCACGTGGTGTCTCCAGGGCAAGAATATTACTTACGGCTACTTGAGAGTAACAGGCAATCGGACTGCGTGTTTCTGATTTCGGGAACGGATATTGTTAAAAGGTTAGTTAATCCTATATAATAGTACAAGGGCCTGGACAAAACCAGGCCCTTGTACTTGAAAATCATATAAAAAAGCCGGTGGCAGTAAAGCGGCAGTAAAACGACGTTGGTAGTAAATGCGATAAGGCAGGAACCCAGTATTCATGCGGTTCGCAAAAAATAAATACGAAAAACCTGTGATAATTAACTATTATACGCAATGTCCGGAGGTATGGGCCGTGACCCCGATGATGCAGCAATACCAGGAAATCAAGGCCAAACATCAGGATGAAATACTTTTTTTTCGCCTCGGCGACTTTTATGAAATGTTTGGCTCGGACGCGGAAACGGCGGCGAAAATCCTTGAGATTGCCTTGACAGGCAGGGATGCCGGCGCCTTAGGCAGGGTTCCCATGTGCGGAGTGCCTTTCCATGCAGCGGAAGGGTATATTGCCAAACTGATTGAAAAGGGATACAGGGTCGCAATTTGCGAACAGGTTGAGGACCCCCGTCAGGCGAAAGGAATAGTGCGGCGTGAGGTAATCCGGGTGGTTTCACCCGGAACTATAATGGAAGCCAATATGCTGCAGGAAAAAAGCAACAACTACATGACGGCAGTTGTCTGTGCCCGCGATGCGTACGGTTTGGCAGTGGCGGACATTTCTACGGGAGAGTTCAGAATTACGGAGGCCAAGGGAGAAAAAAGCGACGCCAAGCTGTTGGACGAGCTGGTGCGCCTGGGTCCGGCCGAAATACTGGTAAACGCTGACCTGCCAGGTGTCATAAGGAAAAAGATCACACTCACATGCAGCTTCGTCAGTGAAGTTCCGGAGGGGCTTTTCAATTACAAGAGCGCGCTGCAGGCGCTGAACAGGCACTTTGGGGATTTCAGGCTGGCCGGGTTTGGCTGCCAGGGCATGGAATTGGGGCTGGCAGCAGCCGGTGGGTTGCTGGCTTACTTGCAGGAACGGAGCGGCGGTTCCCTCGCGCATCTGAACAAACTGCAGCAGTACTCCCTGGACAGTTATATGCTGCTTGATCCGGCGACCAGGCGCAACCTTGAACTGACCCGGACCATGCGGGAGCAGGAGAAAAAGGGAAGTTTGCTGGGAGTATTGGATTGTACCAGGACAGCCATGGGCGGCAGGATGTTGAAGCAGTGGATTGAACAGCCCATGGTCGAACTTGAGGGTATAGCCAGGCGCCAGGCCCAGGTGGAAATTCTGTATCAGGACTCCCTGCTGCGAAGTGACCTGCGTGAGGTCTTGCAGGAAATTTACGACCTGGAACGCCTGTTGGGACGGATAGTCTACGGCTCGGCCAACGCCAGGGACCTGCTGGCATTGAAACTTTCCCTGCTGGTTCTGCCCCGAATTGAGGTTTTGCTGCGGCGTAAAGGACCAATCGAAACCCCATCCCCTCTGGAAGACTTGGCCCGGGAGTTTGATGTTCTGACTGACGTGGCGGAGCTATTGGAGAACTCTGTGAACCCGGATGCCCCTTTTGGCTTGCGCGAGGGCAACCTGATCAAAAGCGGTTTTAGTCAGGAAATAGATGAGCTGCGCTATGTGGCGCGTCATGGCAAGGAATGGGTTGTTTCGCTGGAGGCGAGGGAGAAGGAACGCACAGGCATAAAGTCGCTCAAAGTAGGGTTCAACAAAGTATTCGGCTATTATTTGGAGGTTACTCAGGCCAATCTGGCCAACGTCCCGGCGGACTTCATCCGCAAGCAGACCTTGGCCAATGCGGAGCGTTTCATCACTCCCGAACTGAAGGAGTATGAAAGCAGGATTCTCGGAGCTGAGGAAAAGCTGGTCGCGCTCGAATATGAGGCATTTTGCAGGATCAGGGAACAGGTCGGGGACCGGGCGCAGGGCATTCAAGCTACTGCCAGGGTGTTGGCCCGGTTGGACGTGCTGGCCGCTCTGGCCGAGGCAGCCGTGCAAAACAGTTATGTCAAGCCAAAGCTCAGCCGGGACGGAGCCATAAATATTGCTGACGGACGCCACCCTGTAGTGGAGAAGGTGTTAAAACAGGAATTCTTCGTGCCGAATGATACATACCTGGACGGTAATGACAGCCGGCTGGCTATCATTACCGGTCCCAACATGGCAGGCAAGTCCACCTACATGCGGCAGGTAGCCTTGATCGTGCTTATGGCCCAGATGGGATCTTTTGTGCCGGCCAGGAGTGCGGAAATCGGCCTGGTAGACCGGATTTTTACGCGGGTCGGGGCCTCCGACGATCTTTCCACGGGTCAAAGCACTTTTATGGTTGAAATGAACGAAGTGGCCAACATTTTGCACAACGCCACAGGAGAAAGCCTCATTATCCTGGATGAGATTGGCCGCGGCACGGCCACCTATGACGGACTGAGCATCGCCTGGGCTGTAGCCGAGTACATTCACCGGACAGACCGCATAGGGGCCAAGACCTTATTCGCCACCCATTACCATGAACTGACCGAGCTGGGCGGAATGCTGCCGGGAGTAAGCAATTACCGGGTTGCGGTAAAGGAAAAAGGGGATGACATCGTTTTCCTGCGCAAGATTGTTCAGGGAAGCGCGGACCGGAGCTATGGCATCCAGGTAGCCAGACTGGCCGGGCTGCCGAGTGAGGTAATTAAGCGGGCCAAAAGCATCTTGACCACACTGGAAAGCCAGGAGGGTTCGGCCAGAAGCAAGCGTGAGATCTCTGCCGCCTCCGACTCCGAGCAGTTGAGCCTTGCTTTGGTCCAGGCTGAAGAAGACCCCGGTGCGCGTGAGGTCGTTGAGGAACTGAGAGAGTTGGACTTGAACGGGTTGACACCGCTCCAGGCGCTTAACATCCTGGCCCGTTGGTGGCAGACGTTGGGTGGGTAATTGTGTTCAAGTCCGGATCCTGCCGCATGCGGCATCTCTGCCTGCCTTCCGGCGCTTGTCCAGCCTGCAGGACGGAGGCGGAAAAAATCATGGCAGAAGCACAAAAGAGCAGGGGATTCCGTACAGTATATTGGCAGGATCAGGCTGGTGACAGGTTTTTCTATTTTGACGGAAAGATACGGGAGATGAAGGATGGCTAACCGGATTAGGATACTCGACCCCATCACCGCCAATCAGATTGCCGCAGGGGAAGTGGTGGAACGGCCTGCCTCTGTAGTGAAAGAGTTGGTGGAAAACGCCGTGGATGCCGGGGCCAGCAGAATTGAAATAGAGGTGGCCGGAGCGGGGTCTGATTTGATCCGGGTAACGGACAACGGCTGCGGCATGAACCGGGAAGACGCGGTTTTGGCCCTGCAGCGGCATGCTACCAGCAAGATCAGCGCGCCGGCAGACCTGGCTAAGATCGGTACCCTGGGTTTTCGCGGCGAGGCTTTGCCCAGCATCGCTTCAGTCAGCCGGCTTGAACTGATGACGAGGGAACCCCATGTACTTGCGGGCACGCGGGTAAAGGTTGCCGGAGGCCAAGTGGAGGCGGTTGAGGATGCCGGATGCCCGGCCGGCACCACCGTGATCGTACGTGACCTTTTTTTCAACACTCCGGCGAGGCGGAAGTTCCTTAAAAGCGATGCCACTGAACTCGGACAGATCAGTGATTTGTTGGGCCGGATGGCCATGGCGTATCCAGAGATTGCTTTCAAGCTCGTTCACCTGACGAGGGTCCTCTTGCAGACACCGGGGAGCGGCAATTTGCTGGACCCGGTACTGCAGATCTTTGGCAAAGAGCTGGCGCGGGAGATGATTCCGGTCAAAGCCGCCGGAGAGAATATTGTTGTGGAGGGTTACCTGGGAAGGCCCCACCTGGCCCGTTCCAGCCGTAATTACCAGAGCTTTTTCATTAACGGCAGATATGTCAGAAGCAAAGTGCTTACCCGGGCGGTTGCCGATGGCTACCACACCTTGGTGCCGTCAAACCGCTATCCTATGGTTGTGTTAAATCTTGCGCTGCCGGTCAATACTGTGGATGTGAATGTGCACCCGTCCAAACTGGAAGTCCGTTTTACACGGGAAGGGGAACTGGCCGCATTTGTTACCGCAGCGGTACGCTCCACCCTGGCGGATACTCTCTTAATTCCGGGATTAGTCCCTGAGAGGGAAGCTCCGCCCGGCTGGGACTCAGTTCCCCGCTACCCGGGAGAGCAGGTTGAATGGGGGTTGCAGCATCTGCACCCCGGGGGCGGAAGTGAACTGAGGGAAGCACCGGCTCCCGGGATGGGGAGTGCTGACCAGAGCATAGGACACGAGGTCAGGATCCCGGAACCTTTGGAACGATCTGAAACGAGCGGTGAAACCTTTACGTTTGAGCAGCCGGACCTGCTGCCGGAAATCGAGTCCAAAGTAAGGGAACCTGCGGAGGCTGAACAGCCTGAGTCGGTGGCTGCTCTGGCCGGCATGCGCGCCGGGGAGAGTACCACGACCGAAAGTACCGCGGCCAACCGGACCAGCAAATTGCCAGACCTTGTTCCCTTGGGACAGATAGAATTGACTTACATAGCGGCCAGGGGGCCTGAGGGGTTATACATCCTGGACCAGCATGCAGCTCATGAGCGGATAAATTATGAACTGCTATGGGAGAGAGCGGCACGGAGTGGCGGGGAGACCCAGCTCTTGCTGGAGCCTCTCACTCTCGAGCTTACCAACCAGGAACTGGAGTTGTTGGTGGAAAACATAGCCCTGTTTCGGGATTTGGGTTTTCTGCTCGAGTTCTTCGGCGGCAACACCTTCCTGTTGCGGGGCAGACCGGTGGACCTGGCTGAAAGTGATGTCAGGACTGTGATCCGCGATCTGCTTGATATGTTTATGGATGGGCCGAGGGCAATAGAACCGCGTAAACTGAGGGAAGAATATATCTATATGCTGGCCTGCAAGTCCAGTATCAAAGCACGGGAAAGCTTGAATCAGGCAGAGATGGAACATCTTATCTGGCAGTTGGGCAGGACTGAAAACCCCTTTTCCTGTCCCCACGGCCGTCCTACCCTGATTGCCATTACTTCGAGCGAACTGGCGAAACGTTTTCAAAGGATATAGCCATGCTGCCTGACACAATTGTGACAACGGTAAAAGACAAACCCGGACTGGCGCAGAGCGGGGAAAGACTGGCCCTGGAACTGGGCTGTCCGTTTGTGGCGCGCCAGGACCGCTCGCTGCAAGTTTTAGAACGAGAATATGGACATAAGGTTACGGTCATAGTAGGGGAACGGCGGCTCTCTGCCTGGTTTGGGGGCTGGGAATTCTTCTTTCACCCCAGTATGGCTCTGCTGCGGCTGATGAATGTGCTTAAAGGCGAAAAGGACCGCATGGCTGACGCTTTGCAGCTGCAGAAAGGAATGAGTGTGCTTGATTGCACCCTGGGCTTTGGTACTGATGCCCTGGTTGCAGCTTTTCTGGTCGGTCCGGAGGGAAAGGTAGTAGGTCTGGAAGCCTCTCCGGTAGTGGCTTCTCTGGTAAGCTACGGCCTTGGGAATTACCGGTTCGGGCTCCATCCAGGACTGGACCCGGTAAAGGCAAAAGTGCTGGCAGGTTTGCCTCAGGCTGTGGCCCGGATTCGGGTTCTAAACGTCCAGCATCGGAACTTCCTTAGCCAGGCGCCCTCAAAAAGTTTTGATGTGGTCTACTTCGACCCTATGTTCCGCCGACCTCGCGAGGACTCGGCTTCCATGGCGCCTTTGCGCGGACTGGCCCTGCCGGACCCGGTGGATGAGGTGTCAGTGCGGGAAGCCTGCCGTGTGGCCCGGACACGTGTTGTGCTCAAGGAAGGACGCTACAGCCCGGAGTTTGAGCGTCTGGGCTTCCGTGTCGTCAGCGGCGGAAAGTACAGCGAAGTAGCATACGGAGCCATAGAAGTATGAGCTGGCCCACGCCTGCAAGGCATGGGTCGATAGTGCATTACACGGGGGTAGTGAAGTGAAGGATTCCCTGACCGTAATCGTTGGACCCACCGCCGCGGGCAAATCCGACATCGGTATACAGGTTGCTAAGGTTGTGGGTGGTGAGATCATCTCCGGCGACTCAGTACAGGTGTACCGCAAACTTGACATTGGCTCCGCCAAGGTTGTTGCGGAACAGCAGCAAGGGGTACCGCACCACATGATAGATATCCTCGACCCGGCGGAAGAGTTCAGTGTTGCCATGTTCCAGGAGCGGGTTCGCGAACTTGTCCGGCAAATCAACAACCGGGGCAAAATTCCTATCCTCGTGGGGGGTACGGGTTTGTACATCCGGTCGGTGCTGGATCCCTACGAATTTCCCAGTGTGGAAGAGGACAGGCGGATACGGGCGGAACTGCACCGCCTGGTGGATGAAATGGGCCCGTCAGCCTTGCACAAGCTCCTGGCTGAGGTGGATCCGGAGAGTGCGGCGCGCCTTCATCCTAACGACATTAAAAGGGTGGTCAGAGCCTTGGAGGTGTACCGCCTGACGGGGGAAAAGTTTTCTGCCTTTCAGCATTCGGTATCCCGGGAGCCGCGGCTGGAAGACAGTCCGTTTCGACTGAGTTATTTTGCACTTACGGCGCCGCGGGAAATAATCTACAGGCGGATAAATACCAGGGTAGATGCAATGTTGGAGCATGGTTTGCTGGAGGAAATCAGCGGACTGCTGGCGGAGGGGTATGCTCCGTCCTTTGCCGCTCTGCAAACCATAGGTTATCGCCACGGTGTCCAATACCTGCGGGGCTTCTTGAGTCGGGATGAGATGACCAGGCTGATGAAACGGGACACCCGGCATTTTGCCAAACGACAGCTTACCTGGTTCAGGCGCGACCAAAGAATAACCTGGTTTGATGTAACCCGCATGCCGCCAGAACAAATTATTGCGCAAATGGTGGAAAGGATTTGCAGTGCCTGAAAAGATGGTGTAAAATAAGGTGTAATATAAAATAAAAGCCGTTATCTGGTTTTGGAGGGAAATTAATGAATAAGAGCCAAATCAACCTGCAAGATTCTTTTCTTAATCAGGTGAGAAAAGACAATATACCTGTTACCGTTTATCTGGTCAACGGATTTCAACTCAAAGGCCTGGTCAGAGGCTTTGACAACTTCACGGTTATCCTTGACTTTGAAGGCAAGCAGCAAATGGTGTACAAACATGCAATTTCCACAATTATCCCCTTCAAACCTGTTAACCTGGCGGCTGAGGCTAAAGCTTAAGGCCCGGAAAATTGATTTGTCCAGCGGGGGAGCCGTGAACACGGCTCCTGCTTTATTTTACCTCAGGAAAGTATATACTCGGCAACTTTTGCCGAGTATATCGAACACGGGTACTGAAATGCGCGCGCTGAGGAAAAACGAAGCGCGCATTTCTTGTAGCAGGAGTCAGGAGCGAGAATTCAGAACTCAGACGCCCATGCCGCTTCACGAGACCACTGATGAATGAAACAAGGGCTTGCTAGCAGCAGGGTCGTTTGATATATCTGGAGAGCGCGATTTTATTTGAAGCGTCCTCACCTTGCGCGAAAGCGTTTCAAATCAGAGGACGGTTCAAATTCATGAGCGCCGGAGGATATATCAAACGGACCCCAGCAGACCCGAACTGACCCAATGTTTCAGGGCGGAATTCAGAAGTCGGAATGGCTGGGGCACTGAATTTTGAGGAATTGGTCTTGGATATTCTGAATTCTGAATTCTGACTTCTGTGTTCCTAAAACCAAGATGTTAGACTTGCTTAAAATTCCCGGGAAATGCTATACTACAAAAGACTTTGGACAAACGGAGAGATTAGCAAAATGAAAGCAGAAAATCTACGCAATGTGGCTATAATTGCCCACGTCGATCATGGCAAGACGAGCCTGGTGGACGTGATGTTGAAGCAGAGCGGCGTGTTCCGGGAAAATGAACAGGTGATGGAGCGGGTGATGGATTCCAACGAACTGGAGCGGGAACGGGGCATCACCATTCTGGCAAAAAACACCGCTGTCTGGTGGAAGGATGTTAAAATCAACATTGTCGACACCCCGGGCCATGCTGATTTTGGCGGCGAGGTAGAGCGGGTGCTTAAGATGGTGGACGGGGTGCTTTTAGTGGTGGACGCCTTTGAAGGCCCCATGCCCCAGACCAAGTTTGTCCTGCGCAAAGCCTTGGAATTGAATCTGAAACCGGTGGTGGTGATTAACAAAATCGACCGCAGCGACGCCAGACCGTATGAAGTAGCAGACGAAGTGCTTGAACTATTCCTGCAGCTCGGCGCCAATGATGAACAGCTGGAATTCCCGGTGGTCTACACCTCTGCCCGCCGGGGGGTGGCCGGGTTGGAACCCGAAAATCTCAAGCCCAGCCTGGAACCGCTGTTTGAAATGATTCTTGCCACCATTCCGGCGCCTGAGGCTGAGCCTGAGAAACCGCTGCAGCTTTTGGTGACCACGCTAGATTATGATGATTACCTGGGGAAGGTTGCCATCGGCAGAGTGGTGCGCGGAAAAATCAGCGCTAATCTGCCAGTGGTGGTAATAAAGCGGGATGAAAGCCAGGAAAAGGCCAGGGTGGTCAAACTGTTTACCTTTAACGGGCTTAACCGGATGGAAACACAGGAGGTCTCAGCCGGGGAGATTGTGGCCATCAGCGGCATCCCGAATATCAATATCGGCGAAACAGTGACCTGCGCCGTGAACCCGGAAGGACTGCCCGTGATACAGGTCGATGAACCCACTTTGACTATGACATTCATGGTCAACAACAGTCCTTTTTCCGGGCAGGAAGGGGAGTATGTGACTTCCCGCAAACTGAGAGAAAGGCTGTTCAAGGAGCTGGAGACCAACGTCAGCCTAAGAGTGGAAGAAACGGACAGCGCCGAGGCCTTCAAGGTATCTGGGCGCGGAGAGCTGCATTTGTCCATTCTGATTGAAACCATGCGCAGGGAAGGATATGAACTGCAAGTCTCGAAACCGGAAGTGATTATTAAGGAAATAGAAGGTGTTAAGTGTGAGCCTGTGGAGTACCTGACCTGCGATGTGCCCGATTGGGCCGTGGGCGCGGTAATCGAGCGTTTGGGGTCACGTAAGGCGGAAATGGTGAATATGGTCACCTTGACTGGAGGTGTGACCCGCCTGGAATTTCTGGTACCTGCCCGGGGCCTGATTGGCTTCAGGGGGGAATTCCTGACCGAAACCAGGGGAGAAGGCATCATGTCGCATGTGTTTCATTCCTACCTCCCCTATAAAGGAGAAATCCAAGGCCGCAACCGGGGTGTGCTGATTGCCTGGGAGAACGGTGAGGCTACCACCTATGCCCTGCACGCGATCCAGGACCGCGGGGTGCTGTTTATCGAACCGGGAACAAAGGTGTACGAAGGCATGATTGTAGGAGAAAATTCCCGCGAGCAGGATATCGAAGTAAACGTGGCCCGCAAGAAGCATGTTACCAATATGCGTTCAAGCACTGCTGAAGAAACCCTGCGCCTGGAGGCGCCGCGCATTCTCAGCCTGGAGCAGGCGCTGGAATACATCAACGAGGATGAGTTGGTGGAAATAACGCCCCATAACATTCGTTTGCGCAAGAAATATCTGAGCCGGGATGCCCGGGTGAAATACGAAAAACAAAAGGTCATGGAGCAAGCGTGAAAAGAGCTACATCTTATTTTTCTATGGGCGGCGGAAGCTGCTTAATTTTTTTTGAGGCAGGGAGTATTTTGAAATATTTTTGCCCCAAGGTGTTGACAATAGAAAACGAAAAGCATATATTTGATAATAGATTATACCCCCCTAGGGTATATGGGTATCGAACCGAAAAATCAGTAGGAGAGGTGAACGTGCATGAGTGCAAATATTATTCACTCCAACGCGGAAAACTTTAAAAAAGATGTTTTGGACTGGGACCAGCCGGTGATTCTAGATTTTTATTCCGAAGATTGCTCACCCTGTGCGGCCTTGGCCCCAATTTTCGACAAGCTGGCGGAGAAGTACGGGGACAAGATGCGCTTTGTCAAGATTCTAAGGCAGCAAAACAGGGAACTTGCTCTTAGTTTAGGCGTGAAAAGCAGCCCCACAGTGTTGTTCTTTAATCAGGGCAATGAGGTTGGCGCAAGGTTTAGCGGCTATATCAAGAAGCCTCAACTGCGTCTGGAAATCGAAAAGATTCTTGGCATTACGCCGGAGAATGTAAAATTGAGTAAGGTGAGCGCCGACGTTCTTGTCCTGGGAGCCGGTCCGGCCGGTCTGTCCGCTGCCATCTACGCTTCCCGGGCCAGGCTCAATACTGTGGTGATCGACGAGGGTGTACCCGGCGGGCAGGCTGCCACCACTTTCCACATCGCGAATTATCCTGGAACCCCCGGCACACTTACAGGTAAACAGCTAATGGAGAACATGCTGGAACAGGCCAAGAGCTTCGGCACCCGGGTGGATGACTTAAAGGAAGTCATGGAGGTTAACCTGGGAGGAGACCTCAAAACAATTACCACTGAGGACACTGTGTACAGCGCCCCTGTGGTGATTATCGCCACAGGTTCGGAATCACGCCGGCTCCCGGTTGAGGGCGAAGCTGATTTCCGCGGCAAGGGCATACACTACTGCGCTACCTGCGACGGGTCAAATTTCGAGGGCCAAAAGGTTATCGTGGTAGGCGGGGGGAATTCGGCCGTGGAAGAGGCTGTCTTTTTGACCAAGTATGCTTCCCACGTCACCATAGTCCACCAGTTCGATAATTTCCAGGCATCCAAGATCGCTCAGGAGGAAGCTCTGGCCAATCCGAAGATCGACGTGGTTTGGAATTCAGAACCGCGTGGTGTGGTGGGTGAAAACCATTTGAGCGCGTTGGTGGTGGAAAACGTTAAAACTGGCCAGATGAGTGAGATACCGGTGAACGGAGTGTTCGTCTATATTGGTATGCAGCCCAGGACGGCTCTGGTAGAGGGACAACTCAACACTAACCAGTGGGGATATATTGAAGTTGACGAAGACTTGAAGACCAACATTCCTGGCGTGTTTGCAGCAGGTGATGTGCGCTCCAAGATGATCAGACAGGTGGTAACCGCTGCAAGCGACGGAGCTATAGCCGGCATCAACGCTGAGCGCTATCTGGCCAGCCTGCACACCCGTGAGTATGCCCAAGCCTCGAAATAGAAGTTCGATGTTCGATCTCCGGCGGGGCTGGCAGTTCTGCTCCCTTACGTGCAGTACTTTGTGGTATCCGAATGCTTTTTGGGGCCGGATTTAAGGTGGTGATGGTCGGAAATGAGTGTTGAGTTAAGCATAATTGAGAGATATACTTCCGAGACGGAGACCGTTAATCTGAGTTGCGGCGGCAATCTAGACTTTGCGCAGGTGCAGCCAGGGGATGTAATTATCGACCTGGGCTGTGGACGGGGCACTGAAACAATTCTGGCAGCCCGAAAGGCAATGGAGGGCAAAGCGATTGGTCTGGATATAACTCCTAAGATGGTTCAGGCAGCCAGGGAACAGGCCGCCCTGAAGGGTGTGACCAATGCGGAGTTTGTCGAGGGCGCCTTGGACAGCTTACCCTTCCCGGACAGCTATGCCGACGTCATGATCAGTAACTGCTCTATAAACCATGTCTCCGATAAGGAAAAGGTATTCAGGGAGATCTTCCGGGTTTTGCGGCCCGGCGGCCGGTTTGTTGTCTCGGACATCATGGCCCAGGAACTTCTGCCGGTTGAAATAACCACCGACCCGGAGGAGATTGCCGCTTGTTTTGGCGGGGCAATTCCGAGCGATGAATATTTTAGGGCAATAAGGAATGCCGGTTTTCTCGAGCTTGAGATTTTAAAGGAACGCAGTTATCTGAAAAAAGGTTACGGATTGATAAGCCGTACACTCAGGGCATACAAGAAGTGAGAGGAGGTGAGTATATGCGTCCAGTGACCAGAGAAAGACTGGGAGATGACAAGGCTTGCTGCAGCACCGCAGCCTTACAGGTGGCCCAATGCTGCTCCAAGTCCTCAAAAATTATTTCCGGCTGCCACGACTAAGGTTATATGGCGGTAGGCTGCCTACCGCCTTGACCTAAATCCAGAAACAGGGTGGGGAAGATGTATTACAGCAAGTATAACCTGATTTTGCCTTTGGGCGATTCGCAGTATCCATACGCAGTCATGAATTCTCTCAGTGGCGCCTTCGACCTGGCTACCTCTGCCGAGAGAGAAACTTTGCAAAATTTGGCCGAGGGCAAGGCGGCAGAAGGTCCCGATCTCATAAATTACCTCAAGTCAAGAGGGTATTTATTTGAGAACCGGGCGGAAGAAGATGACCTGGTGCAAACGAAGTTCGTTGAGTTTCAGGACGCTTTGACAGACACTGCTCCCCAGGTTCTTTTCATCCCCACTTATAACTGCAATTTGGACTGTGTTTATTGTTTTCAAAAAGGGATTAAGCATAAGACTCAACTGATAAGCCGGGAGGTGGTTGATGCTTTCTTCACCTACCTGCCTGACTTGTACCCTTTCAAAAAGCCCTTTATCACTCTGTTTGGCGGAGAGCCGCTGGTGAACTCCCCCAAGCAGAGGGAGATTATTGACTATATTGTCAAGAAAGCGGCTGAGGGTGACTATGAGATTGCCGCTGTGACCAATGGGTATGATTTGACTGACTATTTGCCTGTATTGACCCAAACCAGGGTTAAAGAAATCCAGATTACTGTCGACGGTCCCAGGGAACTGCACGATTCCCGCCGCCACACCGCCAACGGGAAACCCACCTTTCAACGGATAATGGATGGAATCGGTCACGCCATAGGTCTCGGTATTCCCATAAACTTGAGGGCAGTGGTTGATAAAACAAATTTCGACGGGTTGGTGGAATTGGCTGCTGAGTTGGAACGACTTGGTTGGCTTGATCTGCCGGCGGAAAAATTCAAGACCCAGATCGGGCGGAACTATGAATTATTTGAGTGCTACGCATCCCCGTCTCACTTGTTGGGACAGGTGGAACACTGGGCCAAAGTTGTGGAATTGAGTCAGCAGCATCCTGTGCTAAAGAAATTTCACCAGCCGGAATTCAAAGGAATAAAACACCTGGTGCAAAACGGAGAGCTGTATCTGCCGAGCTTTGATACTTGTCCGGCTTGCAAGACGGAGTGGGTGTTCGACTTGTATGGCAGCATCTACGGCTGTACCGCGAACACGGGCAGGGATGAATACAAATTGGGTTCTTTTTATCCCGAGTTTGAGTTTAATCAGGTTGAAGTCGGAGAATGGCAGAAACGCAACGTGTTAAACATCCCCGAATGCCGGGACTGCGATGTAAGCTTGATCTGCGGCGGCGGTTGCGGTGTGGTGGCGAAAGAAAAGAACGGTGCCGTGCTTTCGCCGGACTGCCGTCCCATTAAGGGAATCCTGGCCCAGGGCTTGAAATATTTCAGAGAGGAGATCCTGGCGCTTAACCAACCCGAATAGAAGGGGGGCCTTTGATGCCGAATTATGACCTGAAATGCTCTGACTGCGGGGAGAAATTTTCAGCGCAGGTGTCAATTAAAGAGAGAGAAGAATTGACATGTCCAAAATGCGGCAGCAAAAGTTTAACCCAGGAATCGAAAAATGGTCGCGCCAGGAAAAGACGGTCCAAGAAGCGCTGCTTTACCTGAAGCTACTGATTTTTAAAGCCGGCGGCTTTGGGAGTTAGACTGTGAGGAGTGTCGTATATGTCAGCATTTGTGATAAACAAATTGTGCCGGGGCTGCCAGCGCTGCGTGCGGGCATGTCCCCAGGGGGCTATTTCCATGGAACTCAGCCTGGCACACGTTGATCCGGATAAATGTACCGAATGCGAGACTTGTATGGAAGTGTGCATGCACGGCGCCATTACCATGGCTGAACCCGGAGCGGGTTCAGCCGGGTTAGAAAAAACTCAAATGACTAAGGAGGCCTGAACATGAGCGGGGTTGAAGAGGAGATCAAAAAACTTAAGGAAGAACTGGAAGAACTGATCGAAGAACGCCAATTTACTTTAGGTCAAACCGGTGTTCATATTTCCGCTAAAAAGGTCATCGCTTTGCGGGAACGCTATGACAGTGAGATTGCTGAGCTGGAACAGAAAATCCGCGAGTTGGGCGGCGTTGTTGAATCCAAGTGAGTCAAAACAAATAGGCGCTACGGTCGAAAGACCTTTGTTTATAAGCCGGGAGGATAATACCCCCCGGTCTTTTTTCGTGTTTAAGCGAGCCGTTTTTGTGGCAAAATAGTGTCTGCTTGGCCCGAAACTTATGGGCTTGGCAATCTGAGCGGGGAGGGTGAACAGTTTGCTTAAGCAAAGGATGCGTTTCGGAGTCAAAAAAGTGGACGGGTTTGCCACGGATACTGCCGTCAAACCAGACCAGACCCAGAAAAGTCTGAGCACGGCGGGTCTGGTATGGATTGGGCTGGGGGGTATCATCGGAGCGGGTTTTTTTCTGGCCTCGGGTTTACCAATCAGTGAAGCTGGACCGGGAGTAATTTTCGCTTACCTGTTGGGTGGGTTACTCATGGCCCAAGTGGGAGGGGCTCTGACCTCTTTGTCCGTCAGCCATCCGGTAAGAGGATCTTTCCGGGTCTATGCGCAAGAACTCTTGGGACCGTACATGGGGTTTTACCTTGGCTGGGCATTTTGGGTCTCTTCCATTTTGGCTATCGGTTCCGAGACCACAGCCATGGCGATATTTATCAGGTTGTGGCTGCCAAATGTTCCAGTCTGGCTGCTGACCATCATATTTTCTGCCATTGTAATTGCGTTAAACGCCTTTGGTGTAAAAAACTTTGGCAAAATTGAGTCCTTGATGTCTGTGGTCAAGGTCTGCGCATTGGCGCTTTTCGTAGTCCTCGGTATTATGACTTTCGCTGGGTTTGTGCCTGCCACCCGCCCGGTAGGACTGGGAACCCTGCTGGGGAGCGGTGGATTTTTTCCCAAAGGAATTGCCGGTTGGTCCGAGTCAATGCTGATTGTAATCTTCGCCTATGGCGGAATCTCGGTTGTTGCGCTGGCCACATCCGAAGTTGAAGATCCAAAGCGCAGTATTCCCAGGGCTATGGTGTGGGTGGTTTTGTCCTTGGTCTTTCTCTACATCGCATCACTGGTGGTGGTTATGAGCCTGCTTCCCTGGACTGCCATTACAGTACAAGAGTCACCCTTTGTTGCTGCCTTGCAAGCGGTTAACCTGCCGGTTTTGCCCTCAATCATGAATGCCATCATTCTTGTGGCAGCATTCTCGGTGATGGTGGGAGCCTTTTTCGCAGCGATGACCATGCTGGTCTCACTTGGCGAGGCTCGCGAGGCCCCTGGTTTTGTAACCCGGAAGGGCAGGAACGGAGTGTTTTACGGCAGTTTGATTGTCACCGGCCTGGGTGTTCTGGCAACCGTTACAGTGTCCTATTTCTTGCCGGCGAAGGTTTATGCCTACTTAACTTCAGCTTCGGCATATTTTTCCTTCCTGAACTGGGGGACGATTCTGGTGTCATTTTTGGTCTGGCGTAAAAAAAGCGCCGGCGAGGAACGCTATGAATCTCCGCTGGCTTTCGGGGCCCCTTGGGGGACATGGATCTCCTTAGGGGTGATTGGGGTGCTTTTTATCTATTCCCTGGGGGTACCAGACCAGCGGATGGGATTCTATGCAGCCTTGGCTTTGACATTGCTGATCAGCGCTGCCTACTCCTTCGTGGCTAAGAACCGCACTTTCAGACCCGATTGAAGTCTATTTATGTCAGGGTAAGTAGCAACAGGAAACAGGCGAAAAAAAGTCACCAAAGGGCAAAATGGTAAAATATTTTCAAATCCGTTAGCTGCATTATGTAAACTGTCAGCCGTTGGGGGGGCAAATTTTGCCATTGGCAAAAATTATGTTAGAAGATTCACAATAGTCTGTAAAAATTAAGAAGAAAGGTGGTGATTGCTTTTTAATAATTTGCAGGGTCTGACCGGGCAATCTTTTAAGGCGGGCGCCTCCGAGGCGCCGGGACGGAACTGTTAGGAGACCGGTACTGCCTAAGGACCGGAACTGAAAAAGGGAGGGATTCTTTTGACAGAAGGAAAGAAAACAATCGCCTACAAAGATTTACCGCCACTCGACCCCGATACGGCTGTGACAATGAATGAAGAGGTCAACATCAGTATTGTTTTGACTATTATCTATTATGTTTTTCTGCTGGCGGTCACCATTCTCAATTGGACCGCCCCGGGTTTGATGAAAACCTTGTTGTGGGGCGGGATGTCCCTTACATGGTTTGCAACCTCGCTTTTTGCCTTGTTTATGGCCTTTGCCATAGCCGCGCTCCATGTCTATTTTTACCACAAACGGTTTAACAGGCAGGTTTTGATGCAAAATTCGAAAGGACAGGGGGTGTAGAGCATGGAACCTAAGTATTTATTTACCATTGTGCTGCTTGGCACCATTATTTTGATCACCTATGCCACCAAAAAGTACGCAACAAGCACCGTTCAGTTCTGGGTTGGGGGCCGCAGCTTCGGTTGGCTCTTAAACGGGTCGGCCATAGCAGGCGACTATCTGAGCGCCGCTACTTTTCTGGGTCTCGCCGGCCTGACCTTTTCTTTAGGCTATGATGGTCTCTTTTATACCTTCTGTTTCTCCGTCGGTTTAACCATATTGGCCCTGTTTATTGCAGGACCATTACGGAAATTCGGCCGTTTTACGGTACCCGACTTCTTGGCTGAGAGGTTCCACAGCCCGTCGGCCCGGCTGTTCGCAGTTGTCGTGGTGCTGGCTATCTCCGGGTTTTACGCAGCCCCGCAGTTACTGGGCGCCGCTCAAATTCTCCAATTGTTCTTTGGATCCTCGTATGAGTTTGGGGTAATCTTTGTCGTAGCTGTCATGATTATTTACGTTGGTATCGGCGGGATGAAGGGAACCACGATTAACCAGGCTCTGGAGGTCTGGATCCGTTTTACCGCCTTCCTTGTCCTGTTGGGTGCGGCTCTCTATCTGGGCTATCATTACGGCAAGATATTGGACTTGATTACCAAGTGGACAGGCGCCATTCCTGGCACGGCTGAATTAAACAAGGGCAAGGATCTGATTGCCAATGGAGCAAAATGGTCATATGTAGGCGGTGGGTTGTTCAAGAACCTGGCTGAGAGCCTCTCCATGGTGATAGGTCTCTCCCTTGGCACAATAGGTCTGCCTCATATCTTACTCCGGTTTTATACTAACCCTTCAGCCAAAGATGCCCGCTACTCAGCGCTGTTTGCAATTGGTATCGCCAGTGCGTTTTTTGCCATAGCGCTTTACCTGGGAACCGTAGGGCGTTACCTGTTTTTAACCGGGGCCAAAGCCGGAACTCTTACCCCTGATCTAATGAAGGCTTTTGTTACCGGCGGCCAGAATATGGTGGTGCCGACCGTAGCTCAGATTATTGGAGGCAAGTGGCTGCTGGGGTTTGTGATTGCCGGGGCCTTTGCCGCAGTTTTCTCTAACCTGTCCGGCCTCTTCATTGCCAGTTCCGGCGCTCTTGGGCATGATGTATATTCTCACTTTATCAATAAAGATGCCAGCGAGAGGCAAAGAGTCATGGCCGGTAAAATCTCCGTAGTTATCGTCGGCGTGTTCTATGGGATATTAGGCTTGCTGGTTAAGACAGCAGCCATTGGCCAATTGGTAGGGTTGGCTTTCAACGTGGCAGCCAGTACGTTTGCCCCTGTCTTCCTGTTGGGAATTTGGTGGAGAGGAATGACTGAGAAAGGCGCAATTTGGGGAATGGTTGTCGGTTTGGCATCCTCAATGTATATGATTTTCTTTGTCAAGACTCTCCCGGTCTGGATGCAGTGGCGTATTCCAGGGCTAATCACTGTTCCGTTGGCCTTCCTGACTGTGTATGTGGTCTCTAAGCTGGATGGGCAGGTTCCGGCAGATGTCAACGACTTTATGCATCAAATCCACCAACCTGATTTAAGATTATAGCTGCAAGGCCGAAAAGCCTCCGCTCTGAAACAGGGCGGGGGTTTTTTCGCGCCTAATAGCATTGCCATTAAAGTGATTTCGTTCGGGCTGCCTCGTGTGGTCACTTTTCCTGCCGGACTGCGTATAATTGTTATATAACTTGGGGGAGGTGTCCACTTGATTTGGAAATAAAGGTTAGATTTAACCGAACCAAGCTTGAAGACGCCCTTCCCGTTGTCAGCATGGTTGCACCGAAAGAGCCTGTCCCAAGCCGGGGTTTCTCAGTGTTCAGACCCAGCGGTGAAAAGGCAGATCTGCCTTTTGATATGGAGCAAAAAGAAAAGGTTCTGGAAATTCTGCAGGAACTGGATTCCTTGATTGGATTGGGCACAGTGAAGAAATTAATTCGGGAAATCCGGGCTTTTGTGGAAATACAAAAACGGCGCAGCAAGGAAAAGCTGGTGGCGGAACCTTTGGTTTTACATATGATTTTTCGCGGCAACCCCGGGACGGGAAAGACCACGGTAGCCCGAATCGTCGGCAGGCTTTTTAAAGAAATCGGTGTACTGCAGAAGGGCCATGTAATTGAAGTTGAAAGGGCAGACCTGGTGGGGGAGTATATCGGGCACACAGCACAAAAGACCAGGGAACAGACTAAAAAAGCTTTGGGAGGGGTCCTGTTTATTGATGAGGCATATTCCCTGGCCCGGGGAGGGGAAAAAGATTTTGGCAAAGAAGCTATTGACGTACTGGTAAAGGCCATGGAAGATCAGAAAGACAATCTGATTTTAATCCTAGCCGGGTACAGGGATGAAATGGACTGGTTTTTGCAGACGAATCCGGGATTGAGGTCCCGCTTTCCTATTCATATCGACTTTCCGGACTACTCGGTGGAAGAACTACTGGAAATTGCCGATTGTATGCTCGCCAAGCGCCAGTACAAGCTGACTGTGGACGCCAGGCTAGAACTGCGCCGCACCTTGGCAGACCAGTTAATCAACGGTCACAAGCACAGCGGCAATGCCCGTCTGGTGCGCAACCTGATTGAGAAGGCCATCCGCCGCCAGGCAGTGCGCCTGTTTAAGAAGCTTGAAGTGTCAAGGGAGGATTTACTTACTATTGTTCCTGCTGATTTGCGTGAGACTGATTAAGGGTATACTATGTTGGTTGCCGGGGGTAAGCTATAAATAATACTTCCTGGCGTGACCTGTTGGGTTTACCGTGCTGTCAGTAGAAGCGTTCTTTAACCCAGTATCCGCCGGGTTTCGACAAGGTGTGAACAATGTATTATACCGTCCGGCACGCGGGTCCCAGGACCCGGAAACAGCAAATCAGGCACTACCTGTCAATTGCCGCATTTATCGGCAAAGGACTGGCGTATCTGGGCTTTGGCTTTTTTGTGACTGTGGCGGCGCTGACAGCCAATTACGGGGCTCTAACATTATTGGGGCTGTTGGCCGTCCTTGCCGGGGTTTGCTTTAACCTGTTCAATCTGCAAAGTTGGCTGCCTGGGTGGCGTAACGGTTCCTGGCTGGCCCGTGTCGTGGCGCTCACTATGTATATTTTTGCTGCTCTCATGCTGCTGTTGATTATTAATCCGAAACCCTTCTAGCCAAGGTGTAGCATTATTGATATAATAAAAATGTCCACTCCAGCCGCCAGGTTGGAGTATTTTGCTGGAATTAGGGAGGACCTGACTTGAAACCCTCGGTTCAGGGCAATTTGGTCGGCATCAAGCATACCATTCTGGCAGCGTTGGAAGGGCTTTACCTGCTTGAGGCAGGTAAAGAAATCCTGGCCTCGCCTCAGTTGGTTGCCCAGATGGCGATTTTGTCGCACCAGATGAAGCGGGAGATAGCTGTCTACCTCAACCGTCGCGGTCGTGTCGCAGCGGTGGCTGTGGGGGATTACGGGACGGTAAGCCTGCCGGAAATAAGGGGAAGGAAGGATTCCAGCCGCCTTAGCGGCATACGCTGCATTCACACCCATCCGGCAGGGGGACCAGAGCTTAGTCCGCTTGATTTAACTTCACTGGCCAACCTGAAACTGGATTGTATGGCGGCTGTGGAAATAACCGGCGGCGAGGCCAGCAGGGTCCAGGCCGCTTACCTTCAACCCCAAGGGGGAAAGCTGGGACAGGAGGCCATGGTTGTGGAGCTTTTGGCTTCGGAACTTGAGGAGCATCCCTTTGCCGGTATTGTGGCTCTGATTGAGAAAGAGATTTCGCCGGAGCTGAACACCACCGGCTTGGCTGTGGACAAAGTCATTCTGGCAGCAATCGAACGGCCTGGGGATGTTTGGACGGCGGAGGATTCCTTGGAGGAACTGGCGGAATTGGCACGAAGTGCGGGCGCTGAGGTGCTGGGGCAAATTAGCCAAAAGCGGCTGCGGCCGGAACCGTCCACATTCATCGGGCAGGGCAAAGCCAGGGAGTTGGGGATGGTGGTACAGGAGACGGGCGCTAATTGTCTGATATTTGACGAAGAACTGTCCGCCGCCCAAATTCGCAACCTGGAAGCCGCGGCTGGTTGTAAAATCCTTGACCGTACCAGCTTGATTTTGGACATTTTTGCTTCCCGCGCACAGAGCAGGGAGGGTAAGCTGCAAGTTGAGTTGGCTCAGCTCAAGCACCTGCTGCCGCGGCTAACCGGTCTGGGCGCTGTGCTGTCCCGCCTTGGCGGCGGTATTGGCACCAGAGGACCGGGTGAGACGAAACTGGAAACCGACCGCCGCCACATCCGCCGGCGGATTTCTGAACTGGAACGGGAATTGGACGGAGTCAAAAAACAAAGGACACTGCAGCGAACCAGACGCCAGGCTGCCAGTGTTCCTGTAGTGTCTTTGGTGGGATATACTAATGCGGGCAAGAGCAGCTTGCTCAATGCTTTAACCAATTCGCAGGTATTAGCGGAAGATAAACTGTTCGCTACTTTGGACCCGGTGACCCGCCGTCTCAGCCTGCCAGGCAACCAGGAGATTCTTTTGACGGATACCGTAGGCTTTGTGCGCAAATTGCCGCACACTTTGGTGGCTGCTTTCCGGGCAACTTTGGAAGAGGTGCTGCAGGCGGAGCTGTTGGTTCACGTTGTGGATGCTGCGCATCCTGGTTTGACTGAACAAATCAAGGCTGTTGCAGAGGTTCTCAGCGAATTAGGGGCTGGAAATAAGCCGGTGGTCATGGCTTTTAACAAGTTGGACAAACTTGACAAGCCTGCGGCAGCGGAAATAGAGAGGATTCTACGGGGCTATCCATTCGCGGCGGCGGTCTCGGCTCAGACAGGGGAAGGGCTGGACCGGCTGATGGATGTAATTGCTCAACTGCTGCCGGCGCAAAGAGAAGTCTCAGCCTTGATTCCTTTTGAACGTGGTGATCTTTTGGCGGCGGTGCACAGGGACGGACAGGTCAAGGAATTGGAATATGATACGGGAGGGACCAGGGTGAGAGCGCTGGTGGGGCCCCGTTTGGCAGGATTATTAAAACCCTTTTCTGTTAATCTGAGGGAGGACACCGGTTATGAGATATGACATTAGTCCGGTGATTCTTGCCGCTGCCCGGAGGGCTGACGAAAAAATAGAGCCTGTTCTGAAGGAATTGGCGGCAACATCGACGGCTAACCACCTTAAGGTTCTGCGTGCTTTTCAGGCTGAACAGGTGAGCGAGCATCACTTTTGCGGTACTACAGGCTATGGTCTTGGAGATTATGGAAGAGACTGTCTGGACCGGGTGTTTGCCAGGGTTTTTAATTGTGAGGCCGCTCTGGTAAGGAGCCAGATAGTCTCCGGCACCCATGCCATTGCCCTATGCCTCTATGGCGTGCTGCGCCCGGGTGATGAACTTGTATCGGCCATTGGCGCGCCTTATGATACCTTGGAAGAACTAATCGGGATCAGAGGCGAGGCTCCTGGCTCCCTGCGTCAAATGGGAATTGGGTACCGCCAGGTTGACCTGACCCCGGACGGAGAACCGGACTATAGGGCGATTGAAGCTGCAATCGGCCCTAAAACCAGGATGGTTTCCATTCAACGCTCAAGAGGCTATGCCTGGCGCCCTTCTTTGGACATCTCCACCCTAGGCAAGATAATCAGTACGGTAAAAAGAATTAAGCCTGAGGCAATCTGTTTTGTTGACAATTGTTACGGGGAACTTGTGGAGAGAGAGGAACCAACAGATGTAGGCGCTGACCTGGTTGCGGGTTCGCTGATTAAGAACCTTGGCGGCGGCATAGCTCCCATGGGAGGCTATGTCGCGGGCAAAGCTGAATTGGTGAGACTGGCGGCAGGACGCCTCACTGCGCCGGGAATTGGCGGGGAGGTCGGGGCGACCCTTGGATTAAACCGGTTATTGTTCCAAGGCCTGTATCTAAGTCCGGTGATAGTTCGGGAGGCTTTGCAGGGAGCAGTTTTTGCTGCCGCTCTGTTTGAGGAACTGGGATTCGAGGTGAGTCCGGATTACGCGGCTAAGCGAACAGATTTAATTCAGGCTATTAAGCTCAATTCTGCTGCAGGGATGATCGCATTTTGCCAGGGCCTGCAGCAAGGTTCGGCTATCGATTCCCATGTGGCGCCCGAACCTTCGGGTATGCCCGGGTATGGCGACGAGGTAATCATGGCGGGGGGAACATTCATCCAGGGCGCCACCAGTGAACTTTCGGCTGATGGCCCCTTGCGGGAGCCTTTTGCCGTCTACCTGCAGGGGGGATTATCTTTCCACTACGTGCGGATAGGAGTTCTTTTGGCGGCGCAGAAGATGTTTGAACAGGGATTCATAGCGTTATAAGCCCGGTCTGGCCCTGTTTGTGCCGATATCTGCAGCTTTTGGGTTTAAGTGTTGTTAACCACTTTACCTTGACCCCAATCTGGTTTATGCTAAGTATGGGTTCGCTCATGGCAGGGTATATCCGGCTATTCATAAGGAGGAAACAAGTACCTTGGAGAAAAACAGTATCAGCCGATCCGTGCTTGAAGTAGTTGAAATTGTAGTAATTGCCCTCATTCTGTCTTGGGTCTTGCGCACATTTGTGGTCGAAGCGAGGGTTATCCCAACCGGATCAATGCTTCCTACCATTCAGCTTCAGGACCGGGTGGTAGTGGATAAGCTCTTCTTTAAGTTTACCGGCTTGCATCGAGGTGATATCGTGGTTTTCCATCCTCCGGCGAGCGCACATTCCAAGGAAGATTTCATTAAGCGGGTTATCGGTCTGCCGGGTGAAAAAATCGAGGTCAAAAACGGCCGGGTTTATATCAATGACCAGCCCTTGGTGGAAGATTACATAGCGGAACCTCCCAACTACCAGTACGGGCCGCAAATAATTCCGCAAAATGCCTATTTCGTGATGGGAGACAACCGCAATAACAGCGCGGATAGCCACGAGTGGGGAATGCTCCCGGCTGAAAATATCACAGGGAGGGCCTTGTTCCGTTACTGGCCGTTGAACAGGTTCGGCTTGTTGAAAAAATAAAGGGTACCAGTGAACAGAGGCGGGGTTAGCCGCCTCTTTGGTTTAAAGTTGCCCTTTGACCTGGTTGTACTTGGTCTTGGCGTTTTGCACTTCCTGGTCGGCTGCTCTTGGCACTGAGTACCAGCCCCGCTGGCTCATGGCGTTGAACAGGTCTTCGTGGATACGCTGCTCATCCTGCTGGATGCTCATCAAGGTCTGACGTAAGTTGGCACAGTCGGTTTCGGAGACGAAAGTGTTATAAGCTGCAGTTGTATGCTTTTCACTTGACAGCAGATCAGTTATTGACTCCTGTTCCGACATCCGGGTTTGATGTTGATGTGGCATATGCCCTTCCTCCTTTACCTTTTTATTGGTGGGAATTCAAGTAATTCAACAAAGTGTTAAAATGATTATGGTGCTTCTCAGCAATGCTGCTGCAAAGCTGCCGCAGCTGAGGATCGGTACACTGGCTTGATGCCTGTTCATATTTGTGTACCAGGAGAGCCTCGTGATTCAGCTCATCTTCGAGAATATGCAGGTTTTTGCTGCTGAGCTTCTTAGCGCCGCCCATGTTCATGCTCATAGATTTCCGTACCTCCCGATTTTTGATGTTTAGCTCGTTAGTTAGTATTTTTCTCCCGGGCCAGATTTATGGCTAGAAAAATTTTCTGCTGCAGCGAGTACTTAGACTGAGGCTTCCCAGAAGAGTACGGAGGATTTATGCAGGACCTGAAGTACATTAGTTATGTGGAAGAACAAAACGGAATTGCCGAGGCGGTTTACTTACTGGAAGAGAGACTGAAGTCCGGAGGAGCTGACAAAGTAACGGTACTCAGGCTGCTGTTTCTATATTGGTTTATGGAGCATGAGCCGGCCTTTTTTACCAATGACAATGGTTCGAGGGACTGGACTCAGAGTTTCAGGGGCCTGCTGGAGCAGACTTGGAACAGATTCAAAGAGGACAGTGAATACAACTGGGTCGCAGGGTATTTGTTAAGCCAATTTCCTGCCCAGGACATGCGTCGGCGGGGTGAAGAGATGCAGCGTGAAGCCGTGTGCCTGGAGCCGGACAGTATCCTGCCTGATCTTTTCCTCCACTTGGCCCGAAAGGAGAAATTTTCGCTCCAAGGGGTTCATGACCTGGAGAACAGGCTTGCAGACTGGGGGATGTTGGGTGATTATTTGCGTCATACCCTGGCGGGTCTGGGCCCGGACAAATGAAAGGACCTTCCCGAACGGGAAGGTCTCCATTTAAGCCTCAGCAAGTTTTAAGCCCTTTTCTGTGATGAAATCCATGAGCAGCTTGGCTGTGCCGCCGGTGAGTTTGAGACAGCGGCGCAGATGATCAGGGGAATCAAATTCAAAGGTATTGAGCACCCGGCAGCAAGTGGCGCCATACTCCTGCTCGAAGCGGTCGTGAAAGGCCTTTGCCAGGTCGTAGACCGGATCTCTGTCCTGCTCTGGGCTTGTGCGGCCCTTGTACATCCCCAGAACCATTGCCGACCCGGTGAGAGCGCCGCACATACAGCCGGCGTGGCCTAATCCGCCGCCAAAGCCGGATGCCATCTTGACGATTTCCGGACTGAAAGGCTCTCCCAGCAGTTCATTATAGGCCTTAACAATTGATTCGGCACAATTAAGTCCTGCCTTAAAATTGTTTCCGGCCCTGTTTCTTGCCTCCAGAGCTAAATCTTCCAATGCAAACTCCTCCCAATACTCGTTTTCTTTCTTTCTTTCTATTATATCATCACTTTCAGGGCATGTTTGACATACATCAAATCTTTCACTGCCTTTTAGAAAAAAAGCAACCTTACCGAAGACATTCAGGCTTAAAATGGAGTATAGTATGGATATATATAATTGAACCCTGTAACGTTTTTAACTGGAGGGGAATGGCAATGAAAAAACTGCGTGTGGGTGTTATTTTTGGAGGCCGGTCGGGAGAACACGAGGTGTCCCTGAATTCGGCCAATTCAATCTTAACAGCCCTTGACCGAGAGAAATACGATGTAATTCCCATCGGGATCAACAAGGCCGGGCGCTGGCTCATTGGCGCTGAACCCAGCCAGGTGCTGGCTGAAGGGGGGTTTGGTCCCCAACTGATTCCGGCAGCATTAATTCCGGATCCGTCGGAGGCTCGCCTGGTACCTTTGGCCGGAGGGGAAGCAAACTCGCTTGACGTGGTTTTCCCGGTTTTGCACGGTACATATGGGGAAGACGGTACTGTGCAGGGCTTGCTTGAGCTCGCCAACATTCCCTACGTCGGTTCTGGTGTACTGGGGTCTGCGGTGGGGATGGATAAAATTGTAATGAAGCGGATCTTTGCCCAGGTAGGTTTACCCCAGGGAAGGTTTTCAGCCTTCACCAGAAAGCAATGGGAGAGTTCACCTGAGTCCGTTCTGGCTGAAGTTGAAAACGGTTTGGGATACCCCTGTTTTGTCAAGCCGGCCAACATGGGCTCCAGCGTCGGCATAAACAAGGCCAGAGACCGTGACGGTTTGGTGCGGGCTCTTCAAGTTGCTGCTAAATATGACCGCAGGCTTGTGGTTGAAGAATTTATCGACGGCCGGGAGATAGAGGTAAGTGTTCTGGGCAACGATGAACCGGTAGCTTCACTCCCTGGGGAAATAATTCCCTGCAATGACTTTTATGATTACAAGGCCAAGTATGTCGATGGAGACTCTGCCTTGATTATTCCGGCTGAGCTGCCGGATTCGACTGTGGCAAGCATCCGGCGCTATGCTGTTCGGGCGTTTGCGGCGCTGGACTGTGCTGGGCTGGCCCGGGTAGACTTCTTCGTTTCCCGCAAGGACGGGAGTGTCTTGATTAACGAAGTGAACACTATGCCCGGCTTTACAAGCATCAGCATGTACCCGAAACTGTGGGATGCATCAGGGATCGCGTACAGTGAATTGCTCGATAAGCTTATCCAACTAGCGATCGATCGGCACCTGGAAAAGAATCGCTCGAAAACCACCTATGAATTGGACGATTAGGCTTGGTTGGAGTGTTTCAAGCTAAATCCTCAAACATAAGAAAGCCTTGTTTCCCTGCACCCAGGGAGACAAGGCTTTCTTTTAATGAATGCGTCTGAACACGCCCGTTACTTTTCCAAGTATTGAAACTTCCTTGACCAGGATTGGTTCCATCAACTGGTTTTCCGGCTGGAGGCGGAAGTGGTCTTTCTCTTTGAAGAATCGTTTTACTGTTGCCTCCTCCCCAATCAAGGCAACCACAATCTCGCCGTTGCGGGCTATGTTTTGCTGTCTTACCAAAACAAAATCCTCATCCAGGATTCCGGCCTCAACCATGCTTTCTCCCTGGACCCGAAGCATAAACACATTATCGTTGCGCACGAAATCTTTTGGGAGCGGGAACGTGTCTTCGATGTTCTCCACAGCCAATATCGGCTGACCGGCCGTAACCCTGCCTACAATGGGAACCTCTACCAATTCTTTTCTGTGTAAGTTGGAATCGCTGCCGATCAATACTTCGATGGCCCGAGGTTTGGTCGGGTCACGCCGGATGTAACCCTTTTCTTCCAAGGCGTTTAGATGACTGTGTACCGTAGAACTGGAACTAAGGCCGACTGCTTCGCCAATTTCTCTTACTGCAGGCGGATAACCTTTTTGTTTAATTGCCCGGCGAATAAATTCCAGAATCTGAACCTGTCTATTGTTTAGATCTTCATACACCGGCATACCCTCCACAACATTCTCTTATCCATGGATAATTATACCATAGACCAAACGAATTTCAAACGTTTGTTCGAAATTTTTATTAAAAATATTGACAGGGAAACAGATGTTCTGATATCCTAATGATAATAGAACAAACGTTTTGGAGGTGGCCCAATTGAGAGTGAAGAGACGTTGGAATCCCAGAAACTTGATTGTTTTTCTTGTGACAATTTTGCTTACGGCAGGGGCTATAAATATTTTCGCGGGTACCAGTCCTACAGAGGCTTCCGGCAACAAAACATATGTGCCAATCATTGTCCATGCGGGCGATAATCTATGGAATATTGCCGCAGCCAGAGTTCCTGACCAGGACCCGCGGAAGATTGTACAAGAAATTATGGAGATCAATAATCTGGCTGATGTTAACATTGTTCCGGGTGAGGTATTAGTGGTTCCAGCCAAGAAATAGAGTTTCATAAGCCGGCATTGGCCGGCTTTTTTTTGTTTGTGCCGAAACAGCATGATGGGAACCTGTAAAGAATAAAAGTGAAGGGAGGTGGGGAAAAGATGGCGCTGGTTACGCGCAGAAAGCCTGGCCCTGGAAAGATTGTTATTGGAATTATTGCGGTTATTGTGATAATAATGCTCTACTATGTCTTGCCCAAGCATCAGGCTGAGACCGAGGCGTTTGAAAAGTTATCGCAACTGCCTGCACCGGTGGTACAGTCCAGCCAGAAGGCAGCCGACCGGTTCCAACTGCCCTGGGAGCTTCTCGCGGCATCTTTTCAGGTCAGGCTGGAGCATGGCTTGATTGACAGCTATCCGGAGGATGCTGACATCATCAAGACCGCAGCGCGCCTGGCCGGTTCCAAAGGAATTGACAGGTCAGAAATTGTGAGAAAACTCGGATTTTCGCGCCAGCTAGCCGGTGAAATTGCGGCCAGGGCCAAAATTCTCCAGAGCAGGTCCTTCATCTTGTCACCAGTCTATGGTTTTCCATACAAAATCCTGCTACACTATACCGATACCTGGGGAGCGGACAGAGAGGGTGGAAAACGCAAGCACGAGGGGACTGACATTTTTGCGGTTGAGGGCACGCCCATCTACTCTGTGTCTGAAGGTAAAGTGGAAAAGCTTGGCTGGAACCGGCTGGGGGGAGAGAGAGTAGGGGTTAGGGGCAAGGACGGTATTTACTATTATTACGCTCACATGTCCCGGATCAATCCGGCGCTTAAGGTGGGTCTTACCGTCACAGCAGGTTCTCTGCTTGGCTACACCGGTCATTCGGGTGACGCCATTTCAACACCAGATCACCTGCACTTCGGGATGCAATTGCCTAATGGCGCCTGGATCAATCCGTACAATTTTTTGCGGTATTGGGAAGGGAGCATGGACAGATCGCGTGCATAGAATGCCATGCGTCAGCAGAGAATTTAAGCAAAGGGAAATATGAGTAAAAAATTTCCACAAAACACTTGTTCGAGATAAGCCAACGTGCTAAAATAAAAACAAACACGTGTTCTGGAGGGGAGTAAGATGACTCTCAGTCTTGAGCAAAAAGATGAACTGATGAAACTGATAAAGAAAAAGGAGATACAGCTGCGAAGGAGAAATATTAAGGTGCGGAGCGGTGACCTATGGTGTAAGGCAATCATAATCCTGCTGAGCGGGGGGAGCTATCAAACCGTTTTATGGACACTGGAGTCTTACCCTCAGGAGAGCTGGTTTGTTGCCTGATTGTCTTGGCGAGGAGAGTGTGCTTTGTCCAGGCGTTTCATTGCAGCAGCTTGTTTAATCAGTGTTTTCACGTTTTGGCTGAGCGCTCCTCTTAATGGAGCGGTTGATGCGCCGAAGGATCCTGTCTCAGGTGAGTCAGCGGCGGTAGTGATTGATGCTCACACCGGGTCTGCACTCAGCTCAAACAGTCCGGATAGGGTATTGGCCTCAGCCAGCCTGACGAAGTTGATGACGGCACTTTTGGTGGTGGAAAAGGATAAACTTTCCGATACGGTCATGGTGGGCCGGGAGGTTTTCGGTGTTGAGGGGTCCGTCCTGGGACTTCAGCCCGGGGACCGAATTACGGTGGAGAATCTCCTCTATGGTTTGTTGGTCCATTCGGGCAACGATGCCGCCAACGCATTGGCGGTTTATACGGCCGGCAGCCAGGAGGGTTTTGTCGGCATGATGAATGCCAGGGCACAATCAATAGGGCTTGCTACCACCCATTTTGTCAACCCCAGTGGTCTGCCGGCACCAGGTCATGTTTCCTCAGCCAGGGACATAGCGCTCCTGGCCAGAACGGTTTTGCAGAATTCGGTGATACGGGCCATTACCTCAACCAAGGAAGCAGAGCTGACCTGGCAGGACAAAAAAGGCCGGACGAGACGGGCCGAATTGGCAAATACCAACCGGTTGTTGGGACTCTATCCCGGGGTGACGGGAGTAAAGACCGGCACAACCACAGAGGCTGGGCAGTGTCTGGTAACCTTTGCTCAATGGGATGCGGGACAGGTTATCCTGGTGCTGCTCAAAAGCGCAAACCGTTACGCTGAGTCGATCGCGTATCTGGACCATGCTTATGCGGAATTACAATTGGGAAGGGCCGGCAGCTTGCTGCTGCAAAATAGCTTATTCAGTTTTTAGCTCGGAGGGTTTTTGGGTGAAGAAATGCATAATGCAAGATCGAGCCTGCTCCAATTGCGGGGAGTGCCTTAAGTGTGACCTGGATCCCGGCAAAATCTGCGATAATTGCTGCAAGTGCTTGGGGGATGCGGATTATTCAGGCATAGAAATCGATGATATCTTAGTAAACACTGAAACCCTAGCCAAAAAAGCAAGGTCAGAGGACTAGACCTTCTTGACCTTGCTTTTTTCTTTGTGTAACCAAAAAAGGGGGAGAGAAGACCAGGATTGGCAGACCAAAACTGAACTGCGAGATTTTAACCAATTAGGCAGAAACACTGATTATCGGGAAAAGAATAGTTAACGATAATTATATTATGTAAACCAAGTCGGATGACCGTGTTCAGGTAGAGGACCGGTCTTTTTATGTTGTTTTGACTCAATATAGATGCAAAAAATAAGGATCTAAAAATTACTAGAGCACATTACAAACATTTTTGCAGTTAAAAGCGTTTGTCATGCTGGAGAAGTTATCGAAAGACTCAAACATCCGGTCCGGTTAAGCATTAGCCCAAAGGCCGCCTGGTTAAGATTACATGGCTTAGATAATTTATTGGCCGGCAGTAGTCCAATGTCCGGGCCTATGAATTATGTCCATAGAGACCCTTATCTAACGTCCTATAATAGATATTATGTAAACTAGGCTGTAGATTGGGTTCGTGGAGAGGAGCCTCTTCTAGCCTCGATAACTTTCGGTTCCTGTGGAGTCATGAAAACCCTTGAATGTCCAGCCAGCATCGGCTTCAGCACAGGCTGTTGCAAAACCAGTGATATTGATATCATCTACCAGGAGGCCAAACCCGCCTGTATTTGAATCTGTCCAGTAAAAGATGGTATAAAAAGAAAGGCCAGAGTCTTCTTGACTTTCTGGCCTTTGTTTGTGTTTGTAGACAAAAAGTCCCGGCTTTTCTAGCTGCAACCCCTGAAATAATAAATGATGCCGGCTACTTGCACTTTTAAAGGCAGCCTTGCCTTACCCCTTTTTCCTAGCCCTGTCAATTTCTTCGGCTATTTCGCTCAGATAGGCCCATCTCTCGATTAGAATTTGTAAACGTTCCTGCAGTTCTTGCTGTTTTTTGGTCATCTCTATCAGCAAGCCATAATCGCTGCCGGCAAGGTTTATTCTGGCGTTGACTTCCTCTAATTCTTTTTCGGTCTCTGCGATAATATTATCAATTTGCTCGTACTCTTTTTGCTCTTTAAAAGTGAATTTCGCCGGTTTGGCAGTAAGTCCAGCGATGTTTGGGTTTTTTAAGCCAGAATTGTTCATTGTCTGAAACTGTTTGCTAAAGTTAGTCTTGTTGTTGTTTGTTTCTGACTGCTCGGTCTGACTGTCGAGATATTCAGAGTAATTGCCTGTATAATGGCTAATTTCCCCGCCTGGTTTAAAAGCAAGAATTTTTTCTGCGACACGGTCAAGAAAATACCTGTCGTGGGAAACCGCAATGACTGCCCCTGGAAAGTTGTCAAGGTAGTCCTCTAGGATAGTAAGTGTCTGAATGTCCAGATCATTTGTTGGTTCATCCAAGAGTAAGACGTTGGGGGCGCTCATTAGTATGCGCAAAAGGTAGAGTCTTCTCTTTTCTCCCCCGGAAAGCTTCGAGATGAGTGTCCACTGTACACGGGGCGGAAAGAGAAACCTATCCAACATTTGTGAGGCTGTGATTATCGCTCCAGCGCCGGTATTGATAATTTCGGCCTCTTCTTTAATATAGTCGATTACCTTGAGGTTCTCATTAATCGCCACATTTTCTTGGGAAAAGTATCCAATTTTTACCGTCTCCCCTACTTCTATCCTTCCCCCATCAGGGGTTAAGCTCCCGGCCATAATGTTAAGCAGGGTAGATTTGCCGCATCCATTAGGACCGATTATGCCGATCCGGTCCCCTTTGGCAACAATATAGCTAAAGTTTTTAATTATTTGGCGGCCGGAAAATTGTTTACTGATGTTTTCAATTTCAATAACCTTTTTTCCGAGTCTGGAGCTGCCCGAAGAGATTTCTATTTTATCCGGGCTGACAGCGGGCTTCTGGCTTTCTAAGGCATAAAACCGGTCAAGCCTAGCCTTTTGTTTCGTGGTTCGGGCCTTGGCGCCGCGTCTTACCCAGGACAATTCATTCCGCAAGAGATTCTGCCTTTTACTTTCTCTGGCTTGCTCTTGTTCTTGGCGAATTATCTTTGATTCCAGGAAAACACTGTAGTTGCCAGAGTAGGAATATAGTTTACCTCTATCCAGTTCAAAGATTGTGTTAGTAACCCTGTCCAAAAAGAATCTATCGTGGGTAATGAGTATTAAGGTCCCTTTGCGTTGATTTAAGTACTGTTCCAGCCAATCTGCGGTTTGGCTATCGATATGGTTGGTCGGTTCATCAAGAATTAGCAGGTCTGACGGGGTGATCAGGGCGCTGGCAAGAGCAACTCTTTTTCGCATTCCGCCGGACAGCAGCTCAATCCTGGCGTCAAAATCGGAAATCTTTAGGCGCGTCAGGATTGCCTTAGCTTCGGATTCTAACTGCCAGGCTCCCTGTTCATCCATCTTTTGCCCTAAAGCCAGTAGTTTGGTTTGCCAAGCAGGCTCTTCCGGTTGTTGTTGAACCTTCTCCAAAACATACTCATACTCCCTAAGAAGCTGCATTACGGGAGAATTTCCTTTAAAGACTTGTTCAAGTACTGTAGCCCCAGTCTGGAATTCTGGGTTTTGCAGGAGGAAACCGATCTTTAAGCCGCCTGCCAAGGTTATTTTGCCAGTATCGGGGATTTCTGCCCCAGCGATAATCTTAAGCAGAGTTGATTTTCCAGTCCCGTTGATTCCAATTAACCCGATTTTTTGTGAGTCATCCAGGCCGAAATTAATATTCTCAAAAAGAACCTTTGTTCCATAAGATTTCCCTAGGTTGTCTGCAGTAAAGATGTTCACTTCAGTTTTCTCCTCATGTATCAACTAGCCGTAAAGGGGCTGAAACCTTGATTTACCGGAGTTTCAGCCCCTCAACGATTATACACTTATTATTGAAACTGCGCCAATTAGGCTTTTCTATTTTGCCTTTTTTTCTCCGCAAGCCAATCGAGGCTGAGGCAAGTCGCAGCGAGTATTAGATACAGAATTTGTGCTTGGGAAAACCCCGCCCAAAAATTCTGTTTGAACCGGTCTAATACCAAAATGCCTACCTGACCTATGCTAAACCAAAATATGATCTGATTTATCTTAGCAGGCTTTCCGACTGGGCCTCTCAGAGAACTTAGCAAAAGGATCAGCAGAGCCAGCAGGACTTCACTCCCACTGATCCATATCGCTTGCTTACTGACGAACAGGTCAATTAAATAGTACACTGCCCAGGCAGTCAAGAAACCCGCTGCCAATAAATCTCCGTAAACCCAAATCGAAACTCGATCCTTTCTCGAACGGTAATAGAAGAATGAGACAACGACTACCGCTGCCAGCCATACCCCAGGCACCCCACCGGAAAAATACAGCAAGACTAAAGGATTGGTCAAAACGGTTACCGGCTCGAAAACCAGCAAGCTAAATTTCCATACTACAATAGCTATAATAAGGTTGTTCTCAATAGCCTCAATAACTCGCTCGCCTATTCCACCGGCCTTTAAGCGGTATCTGATCACAAAATAGGCAGAAAGAACTGAAACAATTATAACTAACCATTGAGTGTTAAGCACAACATGACCGATATGCAGTGCACCTGGCATCTATTCCATCCCTTTCTTAATGTCTGTACCTCTCGGATATAAGATGCTATAATATAGCGTTAGAAAATTTAAAGACAAGGAAAGATTTAATTTATGATTAGTACTAACGGATTAACTTTAAGATTTGGCAAACGGGCTCTATTTGAAGATGTCAATGTAAAGTTTACCCCGGGGAACTGTTATGGGTTAATCGGGGCCAACGGCGCAGGGAAATCTACCTTTCTCAAAATCTTATCCGGTGAATTGGAACCCTCAAGCGGCGAGGTTGTCATTACCCCCGGGGAACGCATTGCTGTTTTGGAACAAGACCATTTTGAATTTGAAGAGTTTGAAGTGTTAAAGACAGTAATAATGGGTCATGCCAGATTGTTTGAGATTATGGAACACAAGGATGCTCTGTATGCAAAACCAGACTTTTCCGAGGAAGACGGAATGAAAGCTTCCGAGTTGGAAGCTGAATTTGCTGAACTGAACGGCTGGCAAGCGGAAGCTGAAGCAGCCGAGTTGCTGATGGGGTTAGGCATCGGCAAAGAACTGCATGAGAAAAAGATGCGAGAGCTGGATGGCAACGAAAAAGTTAGGGTCCTCTTGGCCCAAGCCTTGTTTGGCAATCCCAATATCCTGCTGTTGGACGAACCTACCAACCATTTAGACCTGCAGTCCATTACCTGGCTGGAGAACTTTCTCTATAATTTTGAAAGCACCGTAATTGTGGTATCCCATGACCGGCATTTTCTCAATAAGGTATGTACCCATATCGCCGATATTGACTTCGGCAAGATCCAGTTGTATGTGGGCAATTACGACTTTTGGTACGAATCAAGCCAATTGGCCCTGAGAATGATGAAAGAAGCCAACAAGAAGAAAGAAGACAAGATCCTGGAATTACAAAAGTTTATCCAAAGGTTCAGCTCAAACGCATCCAAGGCGAAACAAGCGACCTCGCGCAAGAAACAGCTTGAGAAATTGACTCTGGAGGATATCAGGCCGTCATCCCGTAAATATCCCTATATTGCTTTCAACCCTGACCGGGAGGCGGGCAATAGCCTGCTGTCGGTGGAGGGTCTGACAAAGGTAATTTCCGAGGAAACAGTCCTCAATAACATCAGCTTCACGGTGGACAAAGGAGACAATATTGCCTTCGTGGGTCCCGACGGTCTTGCCAAAACCACCTTGTTCAAGATCTTGATGGGTGAACTCCGGCCCGACAGTGGTGATTTCAAATGGGGGGTTACTACTTCCCAGGCCTATTTCCCCAAGGATAATTCTTCCTTCTTTGATGTGAATTTGAACTTGGTAGATTGGCTGCGGCAGTTCTCCAAGGATCCAGACGAATCTTTTGTACGAGGATTTCTCGGCCGCATGCTCTTTTCGGGTGATGAATCTCAAAAACCGGCCAACGTCCTATCGGGAGGAGAAAAAGTTCGCTGCATGCTTTCCAGAATGATGTTAAGCGGCGCCAACGTTTTATTGCTGGATGAACCAACGAACCACTTGGATCTGGAGTCCATCACGGCTCTAAACAATGCCTTGGCAAGTTTCGAGGGAACTATATTATTTGTATCCCAGGATCACCAATTTGTGCAAACTGTCGCCAACCGGATTATGCAAATCACTCCAAAGGGAATCTTGGATAGGAAAATGTCCTATGACGAATACCTAGAGAGTGAACATGTAAATGTATTGCTGGAAGAAATGTGTGATTAGCTGTAGTTCAAGCCCATGATTGTGGTGCCTTTGATATTATACCATGTGCAGCGGCTTGCCGTTAATGCCCTGCTGCCTCCATAATTTTCTCAGACAAGTCTGGTGGGCATGAATTATAGTTTGTCTTCGATTGATTTAAAATAAGATTTGGCTACCTCACATAAGAACTTTATGGGCCCAAGCCCTTTGCCCGACACGATTGCAATGAGTTTTTTCAGCTCCTCATCCGCCGTGTCGTTTGCAGAAGTTAACAAATCAATAAGACTGACGTCAAGGTTATCGGCTATGTTCACCAACAGTTCTAGTGAGGGAGTTTTCTTCCCCCGCTCCAAATAACCCAGATACGACCCGGTAATATTAACTTTTTCTGCCAGTTTTCCCTGAGTGAGGCCTTTGGCAACGCGAAACAGCTTTATGTTTTTAGCAACTACTTCCAGTATCTCTGACACACCAATCGCCCCTATCTTCATCGTAAAGAGGGACCGTTCAGCATTATCTAAACTATTTGTTTATAAAATGGTTGAATATTTGGACTTTAAGTATTAGAATTAAGCTAACATTTATTTACTTATATAATAACCTTTGCTAAACGACGCTTAATCATCCCTTAAAAATAAAAAATAATCTGTCAAAGGCAAAACGTCTGAAAGGACGTGACGCAAAGCTATGGGTCTAAAGCAATTGGATTGCTAGGATTGCCAGGCTACCGGAGAATAGCGTTGAACCCTAGACCGACGACGTTCCTTCGGTATAGGGTTCTGTTTTTATGACTTTTTTTCAGAGGTGACTTATGGATTCCGACGTGAGGAATATTTTGTTCTTGGAAATGGAAAACGCTCGGCTTTGTGGTGAAATTCTAAGCCGAACTTCCAACCTTCTCGCAATTTTGAGTAAAACCATAGCTGCCAAAGATAGGGCAACAAAATTACATTCAGTCCGTGTAACCAAGTATTCAATGATGATTGGGAGGCAGTTAGGCTTACCGGAAGAAGAAATGGAGTTGGTATACCAGGGCGCTTTGTTGCATGACCTCGGTAAGATTGGTATCAGCGACAATGTTTTATTAAAACCTGATAAGCTTACGCTTACGGAATTTGAAACAATTCAGGATCACCCGAAAATCGGAGCAAGAATTCTACAAGCAGCCCCACAGTTTAAGGCTATTGTACCCACTGTCCTTTATCATCATGAACGATTTGATGGTAGAGGGTATCCCAATGGACTAAGGGAAGTTGAGATTCCACTACATGCTCGTATTATTTGTGTATCGGATTCTTTCGAGGCTATGACAGCAAGTCGACCATATCGTAAGGCTGTGTCGGTTGAATACGCAATTGATGAACTGCGCTTACATTCCGGCACCCAATTTGATCCGGAGATTGTACAAGCCTTTATTGATGCTATGAAAAACAATAAGTTTAAGCGCAGTCTAACACGAGGATGCCTTGAGAATCGACTAAGAAAGCGGTATAATCTGTAAGGAGTGTGTAAGTGAAGGAAATTTGGAGTTTAGATAAGCTTGAGCGAAGCGAAGCGATTAGTTATCAAGAGTTGAGAAGGAGCACAGCAATGCCTTACTTCGCTTGCCCGAAGTGTGGCACTAAAATGTACAGTGCATATGACCATAGGGAATGTGAAATCGTGGTCTGCGCAAGCTGTAATTCACAATTCGCCAATCCACACTTCAGGCCAACACCCGAACATAAGGCTACTGCTACTAAACAGGCTGAAGAAGATGCAGAGTCTGAATAGACGTTTCTAGCCCAAATGGATTAGAGAAGCGAGTAGCTGCAAATCCCTGACCGAAAGGTTGGGGATTTGTTATTATTGGAGCAGAATGGCGCTACCTGGGTCAGCCAGGAATAGACTTTACAGGCAGCCGATTTCCGTCAAACTGTGAACAGGCACAAAAAAAGGGCCTGAACCTGCTCATGCGAAAGGGTTTCAGGCCCTTTTTCTTTTTTTGCGATGTCTTCAGATCCGGTTTTGGTTAATTTGCAAACGCAGTTGTGCCCCAAACGCCGGCAATAATCAATCCTATCCCAGCCGATTCGACCCAGCCGAAGGAGTCTCCTTGGAACAGTACTCCGCCAACCACAGACACCACAGTTATAAGGTTGATGAGAGGCGCCGACTGGCTGACCTTCAAACCGGAAAGGGCATAATTGTAAAGAAAGAAGCCTCCTACCGAGGAGAGAAAACCGAGATAAATAACCGCAACCAACACCGGGGGGTTGCTTAAGGGGCTTAAGTAAGTCCACACTGTTCCTTGACTCGCACTTTGAGAAATTCCGATTAGATTAAACAGAATGGCTCCCATCCACATCATGACAAAAGTAATTTCGACTGATGTAAACCTTTGGGAAGATATCTTGGTCAGAATGCTGTACACAGATGTTGAGATTACAGCCAGAAGTAAAGCTAGGATGCCAAAGGCATGCTGGCCTATTGACAACTGCCCTTTAGTTCCGACAATGACAAATACCCCGATCACTGAAGCGATAACAGACAAGACTTGTAAAACCCGCATGCGTTCGTGCAGAAAAATGGCAGCCATGAGAGCCGTAGTCACCGGAACAATTCCAATAACCATTCCTGCTTCAGAGGCTGAGGTCCATTTAACCCCCCAAGTCTCGCCAATAAAATAGAGAAACGGCTGGAATAAGGACAGGAGGATTAGTGAACCTATGCCCTTACCCTTGAAATCTAGTTTGATTAACCGCAATGCGGCTAAAACTGACATAAGCGAGGCACCAGCCGCAAAGCGCAGGCCCAGTACCTGCATGGGAAAAGTGTAGCTCAGGGCATCTTTTGTAAACAGGAAAGAGATTCCCCAAAGAAACGCTGTGGCAATACCTGCCAACATCGGCATTGGGGATGAAGTCTTCTGAGATTCCGGTACCTTTGAACCAACGACAGCCAGCACATGGCTGTTCGCGTGGGTTTTTGTTTGCGCCGTCTTGATTGTGATCCTTCCCATCTTTGCTGCATTTTTTGTTAGGTAAGTCTAGACGTACCAACTACAGATTATCAAATGCTTAACTGTATTCATACGTTATGGCGGAAACTGTCATAACCATTACCCTCAAGACCTTATATCTTGACAATATTTCGCGCTTTATTCTACAAATCCTGCAATTTCTTTAACAGGGTATCAAAGCCAGGAGTTAGGCGTTAAGGCTTCCTGCAGCACATTACCCGGGGCATTAGTAAGCCCCTCCCGCATATATTAGGCAAATTGGCATAGTAGACGCTTATGTCCTATACCCAGAAATAACTTGCCTGAATTATCTTGCCAGAGGGGCTTTATTCCTTATTGATGCGGCCACTTGGGTCAGCATCGAGATCAAGCCCATCAATGCAAAACTTCTTTACGGTTGCAGGATTTTTCTGGTATTGATGTGGAATAGGTTGTGAAAAGGAGACTGAATATGAAGTGTTTAGAGTATTACCGTACAACCCCTGACGGGCAAAAGTTGTTTGGTCGCGAGTGGCTCCCCGACCAGGCTCCCTTGGGTGTTGTTTGCCTGGTGCACGGCCTGGGAGAACATACCGGCCGCTATACACACCTTGCCAATGCGTTAACGGCTGAGGGCTACGCCTTAGCGGGCTATGATTTGCGCGGCCACGGAAGATCAGAAGGCAAACGGGGACATGCCTCTTCCTATGAGGCATTGCTGGATGACATAGAGCTTCTTTTAAAGGCAGTTAACGAACAGTTTTCAGGCTCTCCCACGTTTCTTTACGGGCATAGTTTAGGAGGAAATCTGGTATTGAATTATGTCTTGCGTCGGAAGCCCGGATTAACGGGGGTAATAGTAACCAGTCCCTGGCTGCGTCTCTCTTTCGCCCCTTCGGCCCTGCAAGTAAAGCTTGCCTGGCTGCTCAGTCATGTTTGGCCCGGATTTACCCGAGCGAACAGCCTGGACACAAAGGCGCTCTGCCATGATCAAAGCGTGATATTTGCTTATGAAAATGACCCTGATGTCCATAATCGCATCTCGCTGAGCTTATTTGCCAGTACTTACGATGCAGGGCTTTGGGCGCTTTCTAACAGCTTGCGCTTTCATCTTCCCCTGCTGCTTATGCATGGCAGCGAGGACCGGATCACAAGTCCTGAGGCCAGCAGGGAATTTTCCAGCCGCGTCAGCGGTGAATGCACCTTCAAAATTTGGGATGGACTGCTGCATGAGACCCATAACGAACCCCAAAGGGATGAGGTATTTGCGTTTGTGTCAGAATGGTTAAAGGCGCACACCCCGGTCCAGTCTCATTAGGATTATCAATGTCGGAGTGCAGCATGCTCTGGTCCAGTCCGGAGTTTTTGCAATCGTCAGGGTTGCGGTGCGGAAGGACCAGGCAATTTGGTAACAATAATCACGCTTGGTATCTGTTGGTGAGCCAAACGTCTGCCTGACGCAGCATTTTTTAGAGAATGTGCTTGCCTATTCAGTTTCTACGTAATATATTATTTAACGGTATCAACCAATGGCTTTCCACTTACTGTGGCACTTGCCACCCGGAACCCGGGAAAGGAGTCTGTGAAAATTGATGAATCCGCTTGCCAGTAATCTGAATAAGCAGATCCAGGAAGAAAGCAGCTATATCTACGAAATGTTATCCGAACTGGGTAAACAACTTTATTATCCCAAAGGCATCCTTACCCAAACGGCAGAGGCGAAACAGAAAGCATCCCGTTTTAACGCCACCATCGGGATTGCCACGGAAGAAGGTCATCCCATGTATCTGCCCGTACTGCAAGAAACCCTATCGTTCTACGACCCCAAGGAACTTTACGACTACGCCCCTCCCGCTGGCAAGCCCGAGCTCAGGTCAATCTGGCGGCAGAAACTTTTACTGGAAAATCCCTCTCTCAAAGACAAAAGCATTGGCAATCCGATTGTTACCAATGCGTTAACCCATGGTTTAAGTGTCATTGCCGATATGTTTGTGGATCGGGACGACCCGCTTATTTTGCCTGATAAGTATTGGGGCAACTACTCGATGATTTTTGGCGTGCGCCAGGGAGCCAGGATAGTCACCTATCCTTTCTTCACCGATGAGGGGAAGATGAACATCTCAGACTTGAAACAAACCTTGCTGGCTCAAAGAGAGCAGCACAAGGCCATACTCTTGCTTAATTTCCCGAACAACCCGACCGGCTATACCCCGGATGAGGCAGACGCAGATGAAATCGTTCAGACAGTACTGGAAGCTGCCGAACAGGGAATGAACCTGATTGTAGTATCTGACGACGCCTATTTTGGACTTTTCTATGAAAATTCGCTGTCAGAATCCTTATTTGCCCGGTTGGCGAACATCCATCCCAGGGTATTAGCGATCAAGGTGGACGGAGCAACCAAAGAGGAATACGTCTGGGGCTTTCGCGTAGGGTTTTTGACCTTTGCTGCCGAAAGTCCGGCCGTTCTTGCCGCGTTGGAGCAAAAAGCCTTAGGAATCATACGCGGAACAATTTCCAACGCGTCTCACCCCTCTCAGACCTTCGTCCTGCACGCACTGGAGTCTCCCGACTTTCAAACTCAGAAACTGGAAAAATACAACATTCTGGCAGCCCGGGCCAGAAAAGTCAAGCAGGTGCTTGACAGCGGCAAGTATGATGATGCCTGGAGTTATTATCCTTTTAACTCAGGCTACTTTATGTGCTTAAAATTAAAATCAGTGAACGCCGAGCAATTGCGCAAGCATCTCTTGGAGACTTATGGCGTAGGGGTAATCTCTCTGGGAGAAACCGACATGCGGGTAGCCTTTTCATGTGTTGAGGAAAAAGACATTAAAGAACTGTTTGACCTGATTTATCAGGGAGCAAAGGATCTAACCTAACCTGCAAGAACTTCATTTTTAGTTTAAGAAACAATTTCCAAGTTTAACACCGTCCAGAATGGGCGGTTTTAAACTATTAACCAACAAAATGCTCTTTATGTTTTCCTCAACTGCTGATAAACTGAAGATTAAGTTGCTTGAGGAGAATTATTTATGTCAACAAAATCAGTTGCCAAGGCTGCCGGGCTGATTGCCGCAGCAAGCCTTCTTTCCAGGGTGTTAGGGTTCTTAAGGGAGGCTCTAATCTCCGGGTTCTTTGGCAAAAGCTATGTCACAGACGCGTATCTTGCAGGGTTTGCTGTCCCTGACCTTTTTTACAATCTATTGGTTGTTGGAGCATTGAGTTCAGCCTTTATTCCCGTGCTGTCGGGTTACATCGCTGAGAAAAAGCGCCAGGAAGCATGGTATGTGGCCAGCTCAGTCATGAATCTGGTGGTGGCACTGCTGTGCATCCTAACCATTCTGGCCTTGATTTTTGCGCCCCAAATCATCGCCTTGTACATTCCTGACGCGCCGGCTAAAACCAAGGTGTTGGCCACCTCAATCACGCGCATTTTGCTGTTTCAGCCCATATTGCTGAGTTTGAGCGGTTTCAGCATGGGAATTCTCAATTCCCTCAAAATCTTTGGCCCCCCCGCTATCGGCTCAGTAATTTATGTCTTGTCGGTGATAGTTTTCGGCACTTTGTTGAAGCCCTTTATCGGTATCAAGGGATTTGCCATCGGGGTAGTACTGGGCGCCCTGGGCAATTTTCTGATCCAGGTTCCAGCCTTGCGCAGGGTCGGGTTTCGCTACAGGTTCAGCTTGAACTTCCGCCATCCCGGAGTGCGCAGGGTGGCTGCCCTGGCTTTGCCGATAATTTTTTCCTTTGGCCTTGGGCAGATCCCGGTGGTTGTCTATCAGAACCTGGCTTCATCCCTGCCGGCAGGGAGCTTGTCCTCTCTAATGTACGCTTATCGACTGCAGCAGCTGCCGATCGGCATCTTTGCTTACAGTGTTGGTCTGGCTGTTTTTCCAACCTTGACCGAAGCCATTGCCTTGAATCGCTGGCAGCAGTTCCGTGATTCATTTTCCCTCGCCTTGCGCAGCATCATGTTTATCACCATTCCAATTTCGGTTGGCATGATGATTCTGGCGGAACCCCTTATCCATGTTGTGTTTCAGCATGGGTTGTTTACGCACAAGGACACATTGGCCACCGTGCCGGCGCTGGTATTCTTTGCCTTCGGCATAGTGGAGCAGTCCGCTTCGGTGGTTTTGCCCCGTACTTTTTATGCCTTGCAGGATACCTGGACTCCGGTTGTTTTGAGTGCAATTACCCTGGCAGTAAATATTGTCTTGATGAACGTGCTGGTTCGTCCCCTGGCACAGGGAGGACTGGCTTTGGCTATATCAATTAGCGGCATTGTCAATATGCTTCTTTTGCTCTTTGCCTTGAAGAAGAAAATCGGCTTTATCGACGGCCGGCGGATTGTGACATCCCTGCTGAAGATTCTGGTCGGTTCAACTCTGATGGGTTTGGTGGTGTATCTGACCTACCACCTCACATTAAAGCTGGTCGGGGCCGGTTTTGTGGGAGCGCTGATCAACCTGATTGTTGGCGCGGTGGTTGGGGCGCTGGTTTTTCTCTTCCTTGCCGTAGTTTTGCGCATGCAGGAATTGAAATTTGTCTTGAAGGTCGCCGCCCGGCGCTAGGAAGTAAACTGCATAGATGTCAGGGTGACAAAGCGACAGGGAACAGCGTTAAATCACTGTTCCCTGTTTCCGTTTATCAATTCAGACTCCCATACCGCGTAGCGGCTAGGATAAAGGGGTCGGTTCTATCCGACCTAGCGAATCTTGCCGAATCTCGGTGGGCCCATTTCTAGTAATGTTTCAGGGCAGGACCGTTGGACGCACCCTACTCAAAACGTCGGCGGTTGAGCAAATAACCGGCGCTCCAAAAAGCAATGATGGCAGCGCCGCCTACGATTAGCCAATGCCACACTTCCTTGGCTATACCCAGGAAGACCAGGGAAGTTCCTACATAGTAAGGAATTATGGATATGGCAGCGGTCCACAGGTAGGGCCAAAATCGAATCGAAGGAATCGTGCCGGCAACGTAATTAACGGCGAAAGCTGGCACAGGCAGGAGGCGTGCAACAAATAACCCCCCTGTACCCTTCCTCTTCACCCAGTTGTCAATCAGTTTGAAACGGGCAGGAGTAACAAGTTTTTGCATAAGCCTTTGCCCATAATAGCGGGCAATGACAAAAATCACAACAGTGCTTAAATTTGACCCCAACCAGGCGAAGACCGTACCCCAATAAACTCCATATACTTTTAGGAAGAGGACCATTAGCCCTTCCGACGGCATAGGGGTCATGCAGACGACCGACATCAACAGAATGGCAACAACTACGCCGAATGCCCCAAGGCTAAGAATGATGCTGGAAATCTGATTTCGCCGGTCCAAATAAAGAAAGACCGCGATAAATACTGTAAAGGCCATGATGATCAAACCCAGCCAGCCGTGTTTCCTAAGCTTAAGTTTATCGACCGATTCTTTTAGATTCATGTTGCTTGTATCCTGCATTTCTTAATTATCTTTGCTGTGTCCTATGACGAAATCAGCGCTAATTATTATAGTAATCTTTTATACAGTAATTTATGTTTCCCACTCCTTCCTGTGCAAAAACCATGCTGGCCTTTTCAGCCCGGCCCTGAAGGGAATTCTGTTTGGCAGCCCAAATTGAGATGAGACTGTAGATACCTTTTTCCACCCTGGGGTTTGATTTTCCTTCAAATTCTCATTAAGTGGTTTTGAGGACACAAAAAATACCAGTCTTTGGTACAGGTATTTTACGGAACAGTAGGAATTTTTATACTTGCGGCGAATATGTAGGACGTGCGAGAAGGGTTTTTGCAGCACACCTGCCAGTTTCTGCTCAAGGGTATTTCTTGCGGCAGTGAAGAAACAGTAATGAGAGGCTATGAGCATGGTTACCTTGGAACAAGTTCATCAAAGGCCGGCGCTTCGCTTAACCCCCTCCCAGGCCCTGGTGTTGGGTTTCGCAATGGTTATTTTGGCGGGCGGCATTTTGTTGAGTCTGCCGGTCTCTGTACAGCAGGGCAAGCATGTTTCCTTTTTGAATGCCCTTTTTACCGCAACCAGCGCCGTTTGCGTGACGGGACTGGTAGTTGTCGATACCTATACTACCTACTCGACCTTTGGCCAAATAGTTATTTTGTTGTTGATTCAGACGGGGGGGCTTGGTTTTATGTCCATGGCCACCCTGATTGCGGTTCTCATGGGGAGAAAAATCTTGCTGCGCGAGAGACTGCTGCTCCAGGAAGCCATGAATAAGGTCAGTGTTGACGGCGTTGTCCGGCTGGCCCTGTATGTTTTGAAAGTAACGGCGGTTTTTGAGCTAACCGGAGCCTTAATCCTCATGTTGACCTGGCACGGGCAATTAGGTTGGGGCAAGGCCGCTTATTACGGTTTGTTTCATGCTGTTTCAGCCTTCAACAACGCCGGGTTTGATTTGTTCGGCAACTATTCCAGTTTAACCAGCCAAGTCTCCAGCATCCCTGTAAACCTGGTGGTTGGGAGCCTGATAGTTTTTGGTGGGCTAGGGTTCGCCGTGCTCTTGGAACTGCAGCAAATACACACCTGGAAAAGATTGAGCCTCCACACTAAGATGGTCGTAATTGCCACAGCAAGCCTCTTGCTGTTAGGATTCCTGGGCTTTGCCTTGCTGGAATGGGAAAATCCCGGAACCATCGGGGGATTGTCCACAGGCGGCAAATTGCTTGCTTCCATGTTTCAGTCTATTACCCCACGGACGGCCGGGTTTAATACCGTGGATTTTAGTAAACTGGGCGAGGCTACTGCGTTTCTGCTCACCATCCTGATGTTTATCGGCGCCTCACCCGGATCGACCGGCGGCGGGATCAAGACTACTACAGTGGCCTCGAACCTGGTGGGCATGTACTCCCTGATTAACGGGAGAAGCGATTTTAACGTAGGCGGCAGGAGGTTAGCCAAGGACCAGGTTTTCCGGGGGGCGGCAATCGCGCTCTTTGCCATGGCCTTGGTTACAGTGGTAGCCATCGCGTTGGCTGTGACTGAACACTTACCTATCCTCACCACATTGTTTGAAGCCACTTCAGCCTTTGGCACGGTGGGCTTGAGTCTGGGCATTACTCCCGCCTTATCACCCCTGGGCAAGTCCCTCATCATGCTTACCATGTTTGCGGGTCGCCTGGGCCCTTTGACTTTAGCAATCGCCCTTAGCAGAGCAAAAACCAGTAATGTGCGTTACCCGGAGGAAAAAATCCTGATTGGTTGAGCTGGAGGAGCTTGCATGAAACAATTTGCTGTCATCGGTTTGGGACGTTTTGGCATCAGTGTGGCCGAAAATCTGCAGAGGATGGGTTTCGATGTTTTGGCCATTGACGAGTCTGAAGAGCGGGTCAATGCTGTAGCATCGCTGGTGACGCACACCGCCATTGCGGACAGCCTGAACGAAAAGGCGCTGCGCTCGCTTGGAATTCGCAATTTTGACGTGGTTGTGGTCGCCATCGGCCAGGACATTCAGGCCAGCATTTTGACCACGCTTCACCTGAAAGAACTTGGCTGCAAACACGTAGTGGTCAAGGCCCAAAACGAGATTCATGGTAAGGTGTTGGAGAAGATTGGGGCCGACCACGTGGTATTTCCGGAGCGGGATATGGGCGCCCGGGTTGCCCACTACCTGGTTGCAAACAACATTCTTGATTACCTGGAATTGTCTCCCGAGTATAGTCTTTTGGAATGCCGGTCTCCGGAAAAGCTTGTGGGCAAAAGTCTCAGCCAACTGAATCTGAGAGTTAACATGGGTATTAATGTGGTGGCTATCAAACGGTCAGCCAGTATTGACCCCTCTCCAGGGGGAGAGACCGTTATCCAAAGGGATGACATTTTGGTAGTAATCGGCCGCAACACAGATTTGCACAGCTTGGAACAATGTGACTAGCGCCTTAACGCGAAACTTGCAGCAAAGATCAGGTAAAACAGTACCGCATAAGACAGTCGGCCGGCGGACAACCTTTTACTGCGCAGCGTGTGCCACAAAAACACAATGGATAACACCGTGGCCAGGGCCGCAAAGGTTAAGTAACGGTCAAAGACCCAAGACGTGAAAAAGATTCCCAGCGCGCTTGGTACGGTTGCCTGTATCATCATGGCGCCGCTGATGTTGCCAAAAGCCAGTTCTTCTTTCCCCTGCCTTACCCAAATCAGGACGTTGATGATTTCAGGCAGTTCAGTCGCTATGGGACTCAAGAGCAAGGAGACGATGTGCGCCGGCATCCCCAGGGCAAGGCTCAATGTCTCCAGCCTGTCCACGAAAATGCGTGAGCCCAAAAAGATTAGAACCAGAGAAAGTGTGCATTGCCACATAATCCAAATTGTCTGGGGTTCCCTGCGTTTGGGTTGAAATTTAAGCGGTTCAAGCACATCCTCCGCAGCTGATTCTCCCTCCTTCGCCCTCATCTCAGAGAAAAAGTAAGCTCCATACACGGCGAGAAAGAGCAGGCCTGTCCACTTCTTTCCGGTAAACACGACCTGGCCGAGCGCCAAGTTGCAGAGAAAGATCAGTAAAAACCACAGTTGGTCACGCCCCAGCTTGCGATGGTTAAGAGTGAGGACGGTGCCTTGGGACCGCCTCCTGCGAAAAGAAAGCACGCTCCAACCGACAAAGCCGTAAGCGATTGTGCTTAACACCAGGGGACCGCCCAAGGCAGCCCCAACCCCTACATCCTTTTGGCTTGCACTGGAGCCAAATACCACTGCTATCAAAGTAACCGCACTTTCGGGCAGCGCAGTGCCAAGGGCGGCCAAAATCGAACCTACCGCGCTTTTGGCTATGCCGAATCTTTTCCCGACCCATTCGATGCTGTTTACAAACAATTCACAACTAAAATAAATTAGGATGGCAGACCCTAGCAGAACCATCACTGTGACAAACATTAAATCCCCTCCCGACATGGCAAAAATAAAAGACCCTTAGTGTATTAACAAGAATACACAAAAGGTCTCGTTACGCATCAATATTTCGTAAAACTCTGACCTGCACAAGACCTTACCTATATTGTCAACATTTTTTTACAGTTTATTAGCCAGATGGTGTAAGCTCCGCTTGGTTGATGCCGGTAACGTTTTTCGTTCAGCAGGCGAAAATCCCCTGTTCTTGCCACTGGTGGAAGGGATTATACCTCCGGTTGCAGAATAAAACTCTGAAGTAGATTCCGGGGAGGGATTTTAGGTGACATTGGAACTTGTATCGGTCCATAAGTCTTTCGGATCCAAGCGGGTTGTGGACGATCTTAACCTCACCATACCTAAGGGTGAGGTTTTCGGTTTTCTTGGACCAAACGGCGCCGGCAAGACTACAACCATGCGCATGATACTGGATATTATCAGACCGGACAGCGGGCAGATCACCTGGCAAGGAAAAAGCGTAAGCCTGGAAACCGCCAGGGTCTTCGGCTATCTGCCGGAAGAACGGGGTTTGTACCCCAAAATGGCTGTGGCGGATCAACTGCGCTTTTTCGCCCGCCTGCGCGGACTGTCGGCGAGCGCAGCGGAAAAGCAAATAAACTATTGGTGCGAAAGGTTCCAGTTGGGTGAGCTTGTCACAAAGAAGGCCAACGAACTGTCGAAGGGCAACCAGCAAAAAGTCCAGTTTATCCTGGCAATTCTGCACAACCCTGAACTCCTGATTTTGGATGAACCCTTTTCCGGTCTTGACCCAGTCAATGTGGAACTGCTGAAAGCAGCTTTTCACGATATTGCCTCTTCAGGCAAAACCATTCTGTTCTCCAGCCACCGCATGGAACACGTGGAAGAACTCTGCAACTCGCTCTGCATAATTGACAAAGGAATTGTTGTGGCCAAGGGCCCTGTCGGAACTGTCAAAGCTCATACCGGGCGGCAAATAATCCACTTGAGCACAACTGGCTCCCTGGCTTTTCTGACTGAGTTTCCGGTGGATATGTCCCAGGCGCGTTCAGCCAGGAACGGGCAACGGACAGGTGAGCCTGAGGAAGTGCAGGAAATCGAATTTGACCTCCCCCCAGGAATTGACCCGCAGGCTATCCTGCGCAGCGCCATGGCCCAGGGCGAGGTTAAGCGGTTTGAAATCGGCGCTCCTTCTCTCAATGAAGTATTCATTACCTTGGTGGGAGGTCAGCAAAAATGAAGCTTTTTGTGTTAATCAGGCGGGAATACCTGGAAAGGGTACGCAGCAAGACCTTTATATTGTCGACCCTGGTAGGCCTGCTGGTGATTGTCGCGCTGTCCTTTGCCCCGGCCATCATGGACAAAATAAGTTCCGCCGACAAGTCGCAGATTGCGGTGCTTGAACAGAGCGGTGAAGTTACAAGATATTTGGCTGAGCATCTCCAGGACAAACTGCCTAACGGTGACCGGGAGTTCTCCTTTCAAGCGGTTACAGCCGGCAAGTCTGATTGGGCGGACAAGAGACAGGCACTGATTGACGAGCTGATTGCCGGCAAGATCTCTGCCTTCATCGAGGTGTCACCACCAGAGTCACCCGCAGGGGTAATCTGGCATGCCAAGAAAATTGACATGGGCGGCGCTTCGACAAAGGTAAAAACCGTGCTGCAGCAGATGACCACGCAGCAGCGCATTCAGGCCAGCGGACTCTCCCAGGCCCAACTGGGCGCAATTTTTGCCCCTGTGGATTTTAAGATTCAAACCGAGGGTTTAAAAGCGAAAACAACCGAACAACAGGCCGAAAACATGACCTTAGTCTATTTCCTTTTGTTCATGCTTTATTTTTCCCTGATTGTCTATGGTATGTATGTTGCCAACGGGGTCATTGAGGAGAAGAGCAACCGCGTCATGGAAATGATGGTTTCAACGGTGGATCCGACCACGATGATGGCCGGCAAGATCATTGGGGTGGGCGCGGTAGGCCTGACGCAATATTTTGTCTGGATCGGGACAGGTCTTGGGCTTTTGGCTCTCAAAGGCAGAGGTATTCCACTCCTGCCAGGCATGACCCTGAAGCTCAGCACCATAGACCCCCTCTATTTACTCTACTTCGGGGTCTTTTTTATCCTCGGATTTTTGCTGTACGCCGCTTTATACGCCGGTATCGGGGCGATGGTCAGCCGGGCTGAAGACACAAACCAGGCAGTGAGCCCCCTGACCTTTTTGATTGTGATTGGGTTTATGCTGGCTATGTTTTCCCTGGCCAGTCCGGACAATCCGTGGATAGTCGGGCTGTCATATGTGCCGTTTTTTACACCCATGGTATTTTTCTCCCGCATTGCCCTGACCCACGTGCCTCCGCTCAGTGTGGTGTTGGGAATCATGGACATGCTGCTGGCAATTTTGCTCTTGATCTGGCTGGCCGGAAAGCTCTACCGCGCAGGTGTCCTGATGTACGGTAAAGTCTCCTGGCGGGACATGCTTCGAGTGCTTAGGGCCCGGTAAGCCGGTCTTGTTAGCTGCAAAACAAGAAATGCGCGCTTCGTTTTTCTTCAGCGCGCGCATTTCCCTGCCGAGGCTGAGACCTGCATGTTCAGTCTCAGCCTCTATAGGACTAGGACCGCGCTAGCCCCGGCCCTTCTTTTGGGTTTGCGCGATCCGTCATAGCATCCCGTGATAGAGATACTCGGCTAAAGTTGCCGAGTATGTACTTTCCTGAGGTGAAATAAAGAGCGGGAAACCACAAAAAATGGGCTTCCCGCTCTTTCGTTATTTTCCCCTGTCCTGGTCAGGGCCAAACTTAACAGACAAAAACACCTGTCGTCCACTACAGGTGTTTTCCCAAGATTCTCGAAACGCAATTATTTGCGTATCTCGATGTCAGCTCGTTAATCATAATAAAACAAAACCTGATTTTTGTCAAAGGTTGTTTTTGCCGCAAGTATAGCAGTGATTAGTTTAGGCTGGTGCCGTTTTCATAAGGCTTGATCAGTCCGTACAGGGTGCGGACTGTCGGAACTTCAATTTTAAACTTATCGCCAAGCCTCACCGCAGCCCCCTGCAGGCTCTCCACCTCGAGCGGCAGGCCTTTGCGGAAGTCTTGGTGCATGGAAGAAGTTGAACCCGAAGAGTAGCTCTCCACACCGGCCAGATTTTGTTGCACAAAGTTGTCCGGCAGGCTTACGCCATTGGCCTTGGCCAGGTTCGACATCTCCTGCAGCGCCCGGACGTAAACCTGTTTGGTCGCTTTATGCTTGATTATCTGGTCGATAGAAAGGCGGCTTGCAGTTGTCACTCCGGAATATGCGGTGATAAAGGTGTATTTGAGCCAGATATTGAGCTTGATATCGCTGCTCAGCGCAACTTTCAGAGTGGTCCTCTTCAACTCTTGCTCAAGCTGCAGGCAAAATTCCGCCTGCGAGGGGTGAAGCGCGCCAAAGGTTATGTTCTGGAGCTGGCTCGTATGGAGAATTAGACCGGCAGCATCGAGGGTTGAAATTATCTGGCACATGCCGCCTAAGATATTTTCCGGACCGAATTCTTTGGCCAGCAGGTCAAAATGTTCGACTCCATTCAACAACGGCAGAACTTTGGCCCCGAGTTTGACCCATGGCCCAAGCTGCGCCATGGCCCCCTCCAGCTGATAATTCTTCACTGCAAGAATCACCAGGTCACAAGCACTAATTTTCTGGCTGTCCGCCTCTAACTTGGGATCAGGCAGGGTAAAATCACCTAAAGGGCTCTTGATAACCAGGCCAGACCCTGCCAACTGCCTGGCCCTGTTTTCCCGCACCAAAAAAGTTACGTCCAGTCCGGCTTCGGCCATCCTGCCGCCGAAATAACCGCCGACCGCACCGGCTCCCACTATACAGATTTTCATTTTTTAACAGTCATCCCCTTCACTTAGAAACGTGAGACCACATCGCCTGGCGACAAACTTATTATACCAAGCCCGCTCCAGGCTGTAACGGACTAAAAGCAATCTTTTACGGCAATTCTTAGCTATGTGCGCCTAACAATAAGGTTTGCATCATTTCTGTACGATTACTTTGAGCAATCTTTGAAGAGGTTCTTATTCGGTTTTTACTTCCAAAAATACATAAAAAGATTAACGGTAAACTTGAAGCATATGCAACGATAACAGCAGGATTAATAACGAAACCTAATGTTATTACGTTAAAAATAATGTTAAGTAACAATGATAACCAGTCAGACGCAAATTTAAAAAATTCGTCGATAACCAACCAAGCCTCGCTGTTTAAGTAAGGTTGACGATTTGTCTTAAACTCACTGGTGCGTAATCTACTTTGCCCTTTAAATGTGTGAATAAACTTTTCAATATATTTTTTAAAAGACTCAAATATCGCTGCGTTTAAAAAATATTGAGACGCTGAACTAGGGATATACACGATAGCTAATGACATTACAAATAATAGCAGCCAAATTGAAAAATTCTCATTTAAAGCTATTGACTTGCTGAGTCAAACACCTGGTTCTTTTTCTTTTCTGTTTGGCCCCACCTGGTGACTACTTCTCTAGTACTACCCCATCTACTTTGGTAATGGTAAATCCTCAAGCCAATATTATCCATGCGTTTGCGGGTGGTGACAGCTACGCTGGGACTACCCCTTAATGTCGAAAAGACGGCTAAGCCACAGGTACAACCCCTTGCAAGGGGCTTTTCCCTGTGGCTTGGTATCTCAACATGCCTAATGCTGGAGCAATTTATCAAACTTCCAGCCGTCCTTGTACTTGCGCAGCTGTACCTTGTAAGGCCGGTCTCTGGGTGTGTCCCAGGGAATACTGTCATCACCCGTAACATCCACGCATTCTATATGGATATTATGGTTATCAAACACCGATTTTTCCGGGTTCAGGTATTTCGCCAATTCCGAGCCGGTTGGTTCCAGCTTTAGAACGAAATCTACGACAGCGGTTGCTTCATCCGGACTGAAGGAGAAGCCCGTTACTTGAACCAGCTTTGGCCTGGCGACTGTTGCTGCATAGCGGGGCCCCCAGACGGTGTCCACCGGCTTAAACATTTTCTTGCCTTTCGGCGTCACACTGCTCGTTACGTACCAGGTGCCGTTCTGGCCCTTATTGACGGCATAATCAAGCACACCCAGGTCACTGAGAAACTTTTCCGGGTCCTCAGCTGCTGCTCCGATACGTTGGCCCACAGAAATGTAGGCTCGATATTCAACATGGGATATTTTTGCAGCAATGATTTCCTGAACCTTTTCTGAAGCAAGATTCTGTTGGGAACATCCAGTCAATAACAGACCTAAGCACACCAACGCCAGCGAAAACCACACCAAACCATTAGTTTTTCTGCAAATCACCTAAAACCTCCCCAGTGCTTATAGTTCCGAACAACGCCACCCCTAACGACGCTGAGCCAACAGGGCAGTATATACATATTCGGAAGCTGGAGAGAAAAGAAATTTAATGCAGCTTGGGATGACTCCCTGAGCCTACACCGTATACCCCAAACTGCCGGTAGGACATTTCTTGACGCATTCCAGACATTTCGAGCAGCTGTAATGCACCGAAGGATTAGCCTTGTTCTTTTTGTACAGGCTGTAGTCAGGGTTCAAGGCTGCGATGTAGCAGGCTTTGTCGCATACCCCGCAGTTGACGCAGAGGCTTGCCTTTCTTTTAACTTTAAACAGGCTGAACCTGTTCAGGAACCCGCTGATCCACGCGATGGGACAGCCAAGTTTATAATAACTGTACAACTGCCTCTGCCGGTTCTCGGGATTAAGGCTCATCAAAACTTCCATGACCAGCCCAATTGGGCACATCCAGCGGCAAAAGACTTTGCCCAGCACTATACCCAGGGCAGAGCCAAAAAGAATCACATAGAGCAGGTTGATGTTAAGGTAAACTATGGCTAAGTAAAGCAGTACCGCTAATACCGCCTGAATGATTCGCCTGACCGAGGCTACTTTCTTGAACATTAAGTTACACTCCATTTCACGCTTTATATACCCGTATAGGGTATATAAATTTTAGCATATGGCGGTAAAATGTTAAAGAGCAAAAACGCTAAACAGCTTATTGGACAGATATTGTTGGTCTGGGTTATACTGGAGACTGGAGTTTAACTGGAGAAAGGTGCAAACATGTGGTATAGTCTGGTTTTGACCTGTGTGTTGGGATTTTTAGCAGCCGCTGTGGACGCAATTGCGGGGGGCGGCGGTCTTATCAGCCTTCCTGCCCTGCTTTTTGCCGGGGTGCCTCCCCACCTGGCCCTGGGAACAAATAAGTTTGCCTCAACATCCGCATCCTTTAGCAGTTCACTCGCCTTTGCCCGCTCGGGCAAGGTATACTTTCCCCTGGTAAAATACCAGATTCCCTTTACCTTCATCGGCGCCCTGTTCGGAGTATGGGCAGTTTTGCACGTCAGTTCGGATTTTCTGAATAAGGCTGTCCTGCTCCTGATTTTGTTTGTAGCTCTCTATACTCTGCTGCGCCGTGACCTGGGGATTGAGGAGCACTTTAACGGCCTGACTGCCAAGAGTACGGCTGCGGGCTGTTTTTTTGCCCTGCTGTTAGGTTTTTATGACGGGTTCTTCGGTCCGGGCACGGGGTCTTTTTTGATCTTCGCCTTTATCACCATCTATGGGTTCAACTTTATAACCGCCTCGGCTAATGCCAAGGTGCTCAATTTCACCAGCAACCTGGCTTCTCTGCTTCTTTTTGCCTTGAATGGCAAAATCCTCCTGCTTTACGGGATTCCTATGGCCCTGTTCATGATAGCGGGTTCAAGGGTCGGTACAAAATTGGCGATTCAGCGGGGAGTTCACCTGGTCAAACCGATTTTTGTCACCATGTCCTGTCTGGTGGCGGTAAAATTGATCTTTCAGCTGCACTAAGATACTGCCCTTTTCCTCCCTTTCTGTCATAGACTCCTGAATTGTCAGACAATAATAATTTTTCTTTTGTCTCTTGACAATTTTCAGCAGGAGGTTAATACTATTTATAGGATACCCCCGGGGTGTACGGGGGTAAGGAAAAGGGACTTGGGTTCGAACTCTTTAATGAAATAAGCAATAGGAGATTTAAAAAATGGATCGTGGCTCAAAGTACTTGGTAGTAATGAAAGATGCAAAAGGCCGTGGCAGCCTTGTCATGGTCAAGGCTGCCACGGCTGATGAAGCCAAGGTGGTGGCAGCACAGAACCTTCCCAAGCATACAGTTCTTTCTGTCAGGAACAGAGTCTTCCTGTAAAGCTGCGATGCAGCGTGCTTTCCCCTCACCTATTCTCTTAGACCCTTATCAATGCGATATACCCCATACCCGTAGAAAACGTTACCTTATTATTGACGAGAGCGCCAAGCCTGGGAAAGGCTTAGCGCTCTCGTTAATAATAAGACCTGCTGCATGGATTTTGTCCCCTGGTGAAAACCTAAGCGAGGGCCATGCTTTGGCAAACGTTACGCTTTGGTTCGAAGGGGGAAATTTTACATGTACGGGACCTTCTGGTCGCTGGTACCATTTCTGGTGGTGATACCTATAGCGGTGCTTACCAGGCAGGTTCTGCCAGGTCTCTTGGTAGGGCTTCTAATAGGCTCCTACATGCTTCACCCGGGCATGCTGGCAGTGGTTGACACTGCACTTGCCTACATTCTCAAGGAGCTGGCTGTACCGGATAACTTGCGGCTAATTGTCTTCATGTACGGCTTTGGCGCCTTTGTCGGCCTACTGCGTGTGAGCGGAGGGGTTGCCGGGTTTGCCGATTGGGCGGGCAAAAGAATCAAAACAGTGCGAGGCGCCTTTGGGGTGACCTGGCTCTCTTCCCTGGCCACCTTTATGGCTCCGGACTTCCGGATAATCACCGTGTCACCGGTGATGAAGCAGGTTTTTTCCCGGTTAAATGTCCCTGCCGACAAGGTGGCGTTCGTCATTGATGCAACTTCGACTCCATTGGTGGCGCTGGTACCCCTGGGCACCGCATTTATCGGTTATATGGTTGGTCTTCTTGGTACGGCCCTCCGGCACCAGGGCGCCGCAGCATCCCCTTACCAGTTGTTCTTGTCCAGTGTGCCCTTTAACTTCTTTGGCATTGCCATGTTGGTCTTTGCCCTATTCTACACCTTTATGGGACGCCACAAAACCAGTGAACACACGGCGCACAATGTTGAAACCAAAAGCCCGGTCCGCAGCACTGGATACAGGGCTGAGCTGCAAGCCGCCTATATGGAAACTGCTCATGAACTTTCTGTTCCTCTGCCCTACGGCAAGGAATGGCAGCAGCGCTTAAAACAAAAAACTACAGAAGATGATTTACCCGATTGTATTGACCCGGTAGCGGAAAAAGCGAAGCCAAGCTCGCTGAACTTGATCTTGCCGCTGGGATTGCTCCTTGCTCTCACCCTGTTTCTGACCTGGTGGGACGGCCACTTCCGCTCTGCCAGCTTTTTTGGCGCCCTGGCCCAGGCAAATGCCGCAAAGGCAATGCTGGAGGCGCTCCTCTGGACTTTGCTCGCTGCCTTCATCTGGTACACAGTCCAGCGCCAGCCGCTGCAGCGTACTTTGTTCGGCTTTTTGCAGGGCGGCAATGAGATGATGGGTGTAAACATTCTGCTCGTATTAGTATGGGCTGTATCCGCTGTCTCGACTGATTTGGGGTTCGTTACCTACACCACGCAGATTATCAGCCGGCTCGTCCCAGGGGCGTTGATTGCCCCCGCCATATTTGTGTTCGGCTGCCTTTTGTCCTATGCTATCGGCTCATCCTTCGGCACGTGGGGCATTCTTTTACCCATCGGGTTTTCCCTGGCTGCCAACACGCACACCGCCCTGCCTCTGATAGCGGGAGCCGTGTTTGCCAGCGGCACCTTTGGCGGCTTTGCCTCTCCCCTGAGCGACAATACGGTGGCCATGGCCACCGTGATGAAATTGCCTGTAATGGAATATGCCCATAAAAAGCTTATCTATGGCGGCCTGGTAGCCGGGGCATGTGCGCTGCTTTACGCGGTGGCGGGATGGCTCCACTTTTAACGTCTCAGCGCCTTTTCCAAGGGCTTTAAAGCATGAAACCAGGCTGAGCCTGATTTCATGCTTTTACCGTCTCAAAGTGGCTATGAGCCGCTGGGAATATAGCAACAGTCCGAGAGCATCCTCAATGCGGGTTACCGCCACATCGGCTGCGTTCAAGGTCTGGACCGAACACCCTTCCGGTCCGAGAACCGCAATGCCCAGAGCCGCTTGTTCCAGCATCCTGCTGTCGTTTGCTCCGTTGCCGACAGCTGCCACATAGTGCGCCCCCAGTTGGGTTATGTAGTCTGCCTTCTCTGCCGTATGATCCGCGCTCTGCAAAACCTTCACCTCGACCGGCATGCCTTGGCACTCTTTTGCCACCGTACCAAAGGTGTCTGAAGTCAGGACGTACACCTCCAAGTCTTCAGACAGCCTGACCAAATAGTCCTTTACAGTTTTAAACATGATACCATCCAATGCCAGGGTGCCATTGTAATCCAAGACCAGCTTTTCCAGGTGCAGCGAACCATAACCGGGAATATCCAACTGCAGCATGCTGTCCCTCCTCCCTGCCTGCATTTTACCACAATCGAAGCAAAGTCATTTAGCTGACTATTTTTGGTGCTTCCTTTCTTAGTTTCACTTTCGCACCATCAATTTTTTCACCGCATTGTCAAGGCCGTCCAAGGTCAGTTCAAACATCGGGAAAATACGCCGGATTGCCTGCAATGTTTGCTGGCCGTACATGGTATCCCAGTGGGAAGCGGGGATGGGGTTCAGCCAGGCGCTATGTGGAAACCTGCGGGCCAGGCGTTCCAACCAGACAATGCCTGGTTCCTCGTTGTCTAGTTCCCAAAAAATGTTGCCGTGGGCCATGAAAAGCTCACTGGGCGCCATGGCGGCATCACCCACAAAAATCACTTTATAATCGCCGTCAAGGGTTCGCAGCAAGCTCTCCGTATTCACCGCCTGGCGCGGATTGCAGGAAGCGTCAAGGTAGAGGAAGTCATAGATGCAGTTGTGGAAGTAGTAGAATTTCAGGTCCTTGAAATGGGATGCCTTATGCACGGCTGAAAACAATTGGTTGCAGATCCTGGCATACGGGGTCATGGACCCGCCTGCGTCCATGAGGACTAGGACTTTGACCGCATTGCGGCGGGGCCTGGTCCATACGAGTTTCAGCCGTCCGGCATTATTACAGGTAGCATCAATGGTGCCTTCCAGGTCCAGCTCGTCTTTAGCCCCGTCAACCCGGGTGCTGAATTGGCGCAGGCGGCGCAGGGCCACCTCAAACTGGCGTACCGCCAAGGTTTTGTCGCTGCGGTATTCCCTGTAGTTGCGCTCTGCTGCTACCTTGACGGCAGAACGGCTGTGAGAATCACCGCCGATCCTGATCCCGCCCGGGTGAAAACCGGAGTGGCCGAAGGGCGAGGTTCCTCCGGTGCCCACCCACTTGGACCCACCGTGATGCGCGCCCTGCTGTGTCCTGAGGCGCTCCTCCAAAGCCGCTTTCAGTGCTTCCCAGTCGGGCATCCCGAGTTTTTTCAACAGTTCGTCCCGCTCAGCCTCGCTGAACTGCCGGGGCGGCAGGGGATTTTCCAGCCACTTTGATACCAGGTCAAGCATCTTTTCGTTGCTCTCGATACCTTTGAAATACTTGTAAAACGCCTGGTCATACTTGTCGTATTGGGTCTCGCTCTTCACCAGAATTGCCCGGCTGAGAAAGTAGAACCCGGTAAGGCTGGACCCGGCCAGACCGGCCTCAAGGGCTTCCATCAAGGTCATCCATTCAATGATGGAAACGGGGATACCCTCACTGCGCAGAAGATAGAAAAAATTGATAAACATCTGCTTTACCTACCAACCGCGGGAGGTGGCCCTGGCCGGGTTCTCCGTGCCCCGGGAATGCAATTGTCTCAAACTCAGATCGAAATCCTGATTCTTTTTGAGCAATGCTCCCAGGAAGGGCAGTTCACGGACAATCTTGTCCGGGTGGATACCGGCGATGGATAAAGCCTGCACCCAGTCTAATAACTCACTGGTACTGGGTTTCTTCTGCAGGCCAGGGACACTCCGCAGCCAGTAAAAAGCTTTAAGAGCCTCCTGCAGCAAACGCTCTGCGAGGTCTGGCTGGTGCACTCGAATAATGGTCTCCATCATCTCCTTGTCCGGGAAGGCAATGTAATGAAACACACAGCGCCGCAGGAACGCGTCAGGCAATTCCTTTTCTGCGTTGCTGGTAATAATCACAACCGGACGGTGATTCGCTGCGATGGTTTCACCCGTTTCAGGAATATAGAAGTTCATTACATCCAGTTCCCAGAGCAGGTCGTTGGGAAATTCCAGGTCAGCCTTGTCGATTTCGTCAATCAAGAGCACCACCTGCTGGGATGAGGCAAATGCTTCACCGAGTTTACCCAGCTTAATATACTGCTTGATATCTGAGACATCCCGGTCCCCAAACTGACTGTCGTAAAGGCGCTGTACCGTATCATAGACATAAAGACCTTCCTGGGCTTTGGTTGTAGACTTGATATTCCAGATAATTAAGGGCAGACCCAGGGATGTGGCCACACTTTCTGCCAAAACGGTTTTGCCTGTCCCGGGTTCTCCCTTGATCAGCAGGGGCCGCTTTAAGGCAACTGTGATATTCACGCTGTTGCGCAAATCGTCCGAAACTATATAATTTTCTGTACCTTGATATTGCAGCTGGTCCTTCATGAACTGTCCTCCTCATTTCTCTACAGAGTGTGAACCACCAAAACAGGATGGTGGTCTTCTCGCCGTTCGTGATAAATTCAGGGTAACAGACAGGCAAAATCTTGTCAATTTGCTAATAAAATTAGTATGTACTAATTGATGAATGTGTCATATTATATTACAATCTTACTAGAAAAGACCTAATGCGATATGGTAAAGGAGGATTTAACAGGATCAATGGAAGCAAACGCTTACGCCATGGAACCCAAGGAGATTCTGCGGCCGGGCCAGTATCACCGCAATCTGCCGGTTACCCAGTTGGTCGAAGCCGCATTGTCCCGAAATGAGGCAGTACTCGCGTCGACAGGCGCCTTAAGAGCCACTACCGGCAAATATACGGGCCGTTCACCAAAAGACCGCTACATAGTTGATGAACCCAGTATACACAGCCATGTTGCCTGGGGCCCGGTTAACCGGCCTATTTCAGTTGAACAGTTCAAGGCGCTGTACGCACGAGCCCTGGAGTATATTGCAAATCGCGAGTTGTTCGTCTTCGACGGATTTGCCGGAGCGGACAAAACCTACCGCCTGCCGATCCGGGTAATTAATGAATATGCCTGGCAGAACCTGTTTGTCCACCAACTCTTCATCCGCCCAACAGAGGAAGAATTAGGGACACACCAACCTGAATTTACCGTGATTACCACCCCTGGACTTAAGGCGGACCCCGCACTTGACGGCACTAATTCTGAAGCCTTCGTCATCATTTCCTTTGAAAAAAGAGTAATCTTGATCGGCGGAACGCAATACGCCGGCGAAATGAAAAAGTCCATTTTCAGTGTCTTAAACTATTTACTGCCGCAGAAGAGAGTTTTCCCCATGCACTGCTCAGCCAACCTGGGTGACAAGGGTGACACGGCGCTGTTTTTCGGTCTGTCTGGCACGGGGAAGACCACGCTTTCCGCCGACCCTGACCGTCACCTGATAGGCGATGACGAGCATGGCTGGTCCGACCAGGGCATCTTCAACTTCGAAGGGGGCTGTTACGCCAAGTGCATTGCGTTGACTGAGGAGAAGGAACCTCAGATCTGGCATGCGATTAAGCCGGGTTCCGTGCTGGAAAACGTCATCCTGGACCCGGTGACGGGCGAAGCTGATTATGATGACGGCAGCCTGACGGAGAACACCCGGGCCGCCTATCCCATCGACTATATTCCGGGCGCCGTTATCCCCGGTGCAGCAGGACATCCCAAGGTAGTCGTATTCTTGACTGCAGACGCTTTCGGGGTGCTGCCTCCCATTGCCAAACTGACCAAGCAACAGGCTATGTACCATTTCCTGTCCGGGTACACTTCCAAATTGGCAGGAACCGAACGCGGTGTTACAGAACCGGAAGCAACCTTTTCGACTTGTTTCGGCGAGCCTTTCCTTCCCTTGCCGCCCAGTATGTATGCCCAAATGTTGGGTGATAAAATTGATACCCATCAAGCCCAGGTTTATCTCGTCAATACCGGTTGGTCGGGCGGACCATATGGCATAGGCAAACGCATCAACCTCATGTATACGCGGGCCATGGTTACTGCGGCGATCAATGGTACACTTGATGCGGCCAAGTTTACGCCTGATCCGGTGTTTGGTGTCCTGGTCCCTGAGAGTGTGCCCGGGGTACCGGCTGAAGTCTTGAATCCGCGCAACACCTGGAGCGACAAGACTGCTTACGATGCCAAGGCTGCGGAACTGGCATCCCTGTTCGGGAAGAATTTTGCCAAATTCGAGGATGTGCCGGATTAAGTTCGTCAAGCCGGCCCAACCCGCTAATTGAGTCACTTAGGGACGATGGTTTGTTAGAAATAGGGGGTACTCGATTCACGATCGAGTACCCCCTATTTGTTGCTTACTGGTCAATTACTTCTTCCAGGCTTACTTCTTTCAGAGCGGGCAGACAGCGCGGCGGCAAAGCCATGTAGTAACCTGTCGCCTCATCCAGGCTTTGGCGCATCTTGTCGGAAATGTCGTTTACCACCTTGGCAGGCATCCCGACAGCCAATTTGCAGGGCGGGATATGGGTCTTCTCCGTTACCAGGGCTCCGGCGGCGACACAAGAGCCGTCCCCGATACTTACCCAGTCCATGACGATCGCCCCCATACCTATAAGCACATGTTCCCCCAGGTTAGGGGTGTGCAGGATAGCGCCGTGCCCCACATGACTCCTATCCCCCATCACCGCAGCTGCCCCAGGATGTACGTGGATGACGCAGTTCTCTTGAATATTGGAGTAGGATCCGATTTTAATCGAACCCCAGTCCCCTCTGATCCTGGCGCCAGCCCCCACGTAACATCCTTCACCCATTTGCACATCGCCGATGATGGTAGCTTCAGGATGAATATAACTCCCCTTGCCGATGGATGGACGCTTCCCTTCGAACTCATAAATTGCCACTTTCAAAACCTCCCCCCATGCATCTGGCGCTTGAACGATTCCAGATTAATTGAATATAACTCAAATCCCTGCATAGGAACAAAACCCTATTGCTGCTTGAGGGAAGGCAGTTTCTCCAAGATTTCTTTGATGCTCATGCCGGTAAGACCCTCTACCAAAGCCGGCGCCTGGGCAATAATCTTGCTCATGTCCCCGGTGATTTTGTTCAGGCCCACATCGTCTCCGGTACCGGTTGAAACCACGGTTATCTTTTCCACCTTGTTCAGGGGCTCTGCAATGGCTCTGGCAAGTTCCGGGATGCCGCCCAGCAATTTGTCCAGAATAGCAGCCTGGGAGTACTCCTGGTAAGCCTGGGCTTTGGCGTTGATGGCGTTGGCCTCTGCTTCTCCTTTAGCCTTCAATATCTCGGCCTCGGCCAACCCTTGGGCTTTGGTAGCTTCCGCCCGTCCCATGGCCTCCAGGGACAGACGTTGGCGTTCAGCCTCGGCAATAGTTTCGATGCGTCGTTTTTCAATCTCGGCCGCTTTAAGAACTGTGGCAATCAGCTCTTTTTCGCGCCGCAAGATTTCCGCTTCCTGGACTTTGATCTGTTCTTCCTTCTGTACGCGCTCAATCCGGACTTTTTCAGCCATGGACTGTTGTTCCATGATATTGTTTTGAATGTCATAAGCCTTGTCCGTTTGGGCCTGCTGCTTCTTCACCGTGCCTTCATATTCGGCCTTCTTCAGGTCCAAATCCCGCATAGCTTCAGCCTGTTTGGCGGCTGAGGCGGTTTCTGCGATTACCCGCTCCTGGTCAGCCTGGGCTTTGGCGATGGCTGCCTCGCGCATGGTGTCGGCCCTGCGGATGGCCGTATCCCGTTCGGCCTCGGCGGCGGCGATGTCGGCTTCCTTTTTCACCCGGGCGATTTCCGGCTTACCCATGTTGGCGATATATTCATTCTTGTCTTTGACATCCTTGATGGTAAAGGAGACTACTTCCAGACCCATTTTGTTGAGGTCTTCGGAACAGGTGCTGCGCATTTTGTCCGCTACCATTTCAGGCTCTTTCACAATCTGTTCCACGGTGAGCAAGCCCACAATCCCTCTGAGGTGACCTTCCATCACCAGCCTGATTAAGCCTTCCCTCTCCTGGGACTCTTTGGTGAGAAACTGCTCTGCTGCGGTCTGAATGCTTTCCATATCTGACTTTACTTTGATCTGAGCCACCGCTTCAACCAGCACCGACACTCCCTGTTTGGTGTAGAGTTCCTGGTTTGGTGCAACATCGAAGGACATCAGCTCCAGGCTCAATTCCTGGTAAGTTTGAATCAGCGGCCAAACTACCCGGCCGCCCCCTTTAATGACCTGAGTCCCGCCCCAACCATAGACGATGAGGGCTTCGTTGGGACCGACTTTGCGGAACATGCGCGCCAGGACCCCTAGAATTAACAGGATGGCGACTACACAAGCAGCAGCAATTGACAAAACCCAAATGAGATTCACACAGATACCCCCTAAATTTCAGTATTTTAAAGCCTTACCCGGCCTAAACCTGCAACGGGTCCATGCCCTGAGTCCAGGGTTTCACATAGGCAATGCCTTTTTCAAACCTGAAAATCATCACCTCACTGCCTTGAGGGATAAGGGAATTATCTACTGCTTTGGCGCCGCAGGTATGCCTGGTACCGTGCAGGGAATAGACAATTTCGCCTGCTCCCCCCGCGTTTATTTGGGAGGATACCCGGGCGATGGTGCCCGGCAGGTAAAAGTCGCTGCTGCGCAGCGGGTTGGTTTGGCCCTTAAGAAGTATTTTGGTCAGGAAAAGATATACTATGTAGGCTCCAAGAATCCCACCGAGGACAGAAAGGAGAATGACAGGAAAGAGTCCCAACCCACCGTACATGCGCAGGCCAAAGCCTACCCCGCCAAACCAAGTGAGAAACATGGTTATGGAACTGAAGTTCAACAAAGAGACTCCATCGGAAGCATCCCCCATGTGGTCCGCCCCATTCGGGCCGTGCAGATCCCCATGCCAGTCTGTCCCGCCGCCAGGCACATCGGCCCCACCGGTGTGGACGGCGTGGAACAGGAAGGATACCCCGCTAAGCAAAAAGCCTATCAGGAAGCTCAAAAGGTATAAAGAAGTTATGAAGTCGAATGACACATTTTCACCTCCCTTTACCCATGTTTCTCTAAATATTGGCAATAATCCTGCTGAAATGTCAAATTTGGCCTCTAATTTGTGTTCGCCCTATTATACTTACGAGCAGCATAACCTTCAGCAGAACCAGAAGACGAAGCAAAAATCATGTTCGGACCCGCCGCAAAGCAGACCGGTGTCTCCAATCTCACTTGGGTACCCGTCTGGCAGTTCGGCGCGCTTTTATACAGGTAAAGGGGAACCTTTGTCCTTTTGGACAGCCGTTCCCCTTTAGCAGCACTATTCTCCCTGTCTAGAGGCTCTTTCCCAGAAAGTGCATTGAGATTGAGCCGTAAGCCAGGGCCACTTTTTTCTCCCTGGCCGTCCGTGATCACAATGCACCTCATTTGCCACCATCAAAACTTGTAAAGGTCGAGGATTTGCACTGCATCGTTAACCAAGTCTATAAGATGCACACAGCCTTGCCCTTTGCCCAAAAGACCGGCAATCACTTTCTTATCCAGGCCTTTAACCCCTAGGCCCACCATGTCCTGCAAGAAGCCTGAGGCTTCCCGGCAGACCTTGTCAGGTGTACGGTGCAGGGTGCCGGCTGCTCTTACAACCCGAAAGTCATCAGCATTCAGTTCCAGGTTGACGGAGACCTGGTGGAAAGAGTCGCTCAGGTTGCCGGTTAAGAGATATGTTCCTTCATTCAGGCTGTATAAGGTCTGGGTCTTGAAGCGCACAAATAGGTTCCCCTCGCGCTGCTCTTCCCCAACGTGCTGGAACCAGCCCGTCTCAACCCGGTCCAGATTGCTGTAATATCGGCACGAACCGGCATAATATTCCGCCCAGTAGCGGCTGTACTCCTCGGCCGAATTGTAGCCGCGCCGGTCCCAGAGAAAAGTCTCGCCCTGGATAAGCCCTTTTACTGTTTCCGCAAACAGAGGAACTGCCAAGGGGTCAGCCAGATACTGCGCCACCTGACGCAGGGCTGCTCCGGCATTAAAATATGCTTCCTGGCCGTGCAGCACTGGCACAGTCCGCACCGAGGTGCCGGATTTGCCGGCTGTGCGGTGCTCTTCCCAGATTGCTTCCCTGACCCTAAAGTCCTGCACATTTACCGTCAGACGGGCGGCAGTTTCCCGCTCGCTGTCCACATAACAGGTTTCAGCCTGCAGCAGGTCATCACCGCTGCGACGTACCGAGGTGTACCAATTGCGCTGGAATAACGAATTCATCCCTTATTCTCCCCCAACAGTTCTTTTTTTGTAATATTCTGTCGCATCCCCGCGAAGTCCTGCTCTTGTTCGGCTAAGGTACAAGAAATGCGCGCTTCGTTTTTCCTCAGCGCGCGCATTTCAGCGCCCGTGTTCGACATACTCGGCTAAAGTTGCCGAGTATGTACTTTCCTGAGGTGTTAAAAAGCCGCGCCAGACGGGGCGCGGCATGGAATGTCTATACAGGTGGGTTTAAGCAAACAGACGGCGGTGCTCGCGCATGATACACAAGTCTGTGATCAGCTCAAGCCCCATTGCCCGGGCCTTGTCGGCATCATCAGGGGATATGGTGCTCAGTTGGTACCACACTGTTTTGTACCCGGTAGCGGCGCACTCCTGGGCTACTTTCAGCGCGTCCTCAGGCCGCCGGAACACATCGACGATATCCACCGGCTCCGAGATCTCCGCCAGGCTGGCTTTGCATTCCTGGCCCAGAATTGATTCGGCCGCTGGGTTCACGGGGATGATGCGGTAACCGTGCTGCAGCAAGTACTCAGCCACCCTGTAGCTGTCTTTTGCCTGATTAGTGGACAAGCCCACCACGGCGATGGTCCTGGCGGAACGCAACAGTTCTTTTTCTTCTGAGTCTGTCATGATTGATTCCCCCTCTTGATAATTACTAACCCCTCATATCTCTGGTATTTGCTTTTTCCGCCTTCCGAACCCTGGTGCAAAGCTCTACACTAGAGAATACATGTCCACCCCGCCGGACTGGCTTAGCTTCATTTCTCCCCTGTAAACCAGGTACATCAGATGCGCCAGGGTTTCCGCCATGGCGAAGCGGAGTTCATGCATAGACAGTTCCTGGGGGAAAATTTGCAGACAAACTTGGTAGGCAGTAGCCCCTTGGCCCGTGCTTTCTTTAACCAGAGCAAGCCTTTCCCGGTGGTGTTCCAGGAGTTGGCCTATTCTTTCCGCCATGGTGGTGAAAGGCCTGCCGTGCGCGGGCAGCACCAGTTCACAGGGTAACCCCTCGATGGAGCGCAAAGCCGTCAGAAAGTTGTCCAGCGGGTTGCGGTCTGCGCCGGGATCGGGCCAGAGGCTGATGTTGGAGGAAATCCCCGGCAGGAGATGGTCCCCGGACAGCAGTACCTGGAACTCTTCATTGTAATAGCATATATGTCCGTCGGTATGGCCCGGAGTGAGAATCACCTTGTAGGAATAGTCTCCTAACCGGACAGAATCGCCGGGCTGGAGGGTCTGTACTTCGGAGTGGGGCCTGGTAAAGGGCAGGAGCCTGGACATCGCCTCAATAACCGGCAGAGTGACCTCCAACGGCATGCCGTTAGCTGTGAACATCTCTTGCATGGCCTGTAAAATCCAGTCTCCGTGCTTCCAATACCTTTCCACTCTCTCGGCGTCGATCCCGCCGATGTAAACAGGCGCTCCGCTCTGCTCCTGCAGCCAACCTGAAGCGCCGTAATGATCAGGATGAAAGTGGGTAAGGTAGATGCCTCGGATATCCTGGCTTTGAATCGAATGTTCAGCGAAAAACTTCTGCCAGGATCCCCTGCCTGCTTCATTGCTTAGGCCTGAATCCACCAGATACCAGCCGTCCTGGCCTTTTACCGCATAGCAGTTTACATGGTTGAGCTTGAAAGGCAGGGGGTGCCGCGCCTGGTAAATTCCCAATTGCTCGTGAACCAACATAGCGTATCTCCTTGCATAGATATTTTTAAATCTCCCTGCCTCAATCCTACCAGATCAAGGGCTGCTTTGAAAAAAGGAAGTTCCTCTAACCCGGTGATTACGGCCCGTTACTCACAGTGTCAGAAACAAATGCGGCGCTGTCCCAACCTTCAGAACCTTAAGAATATGTTCCACCGCACAAATACCCCCCTACCCTAGGGGTCATTTAAGTCTAGCATAGGCCAAAGTCTGCAAATCGTCAAGAAATTCGCAACCTATTGGAGTCGAACCTGACTGGCGGTCCGGGTCGTGTGAACAGTTCATGCCTCACTATCTCCTGCCGGCAGAGCCGGGTGCCGGGCGCAGTTGGCGTAACAGTAAAGGCAGCCGGTATAACACGCTTTGGTATAGTAACCGCCGACATCTATGGCATGGGTACAGCCGCACAATTCCCTGGTACGGGGCTGGAAGGAACTGCAGGGCAGCTTTAGAGGGTGCAGTTCAGCCAGAACCTGGGCGTCGATGCAGCTGCTTTCCGGCGCTCCTGGCACGGCACAAGCATCCAAGGCTATGCCCAATTTGGCGCTGTATGAGGAAAGTTCCCGCCAGATTTCCGTCTTTTCCTCCGGGCTGTGCGCTTGAACATCAAACCCTGCCCTGGTGAGGCGGTTTTGCACTTTCGGGTAATAACAGGTAAAACTCGTAACATAGCGCTTGATGCCGAGGGCCGCCCCCCGGGCCAGAATCTTCCTGAGCAGGCTGAGGTTGTCATACAGCCTCTCCCCTCTTCTTGCTCGAAAAATCGGGTCCACCCGCAGCTTGATATGATCCGGCCCCCCGGCGAAATCAATCAGGTCAGGCAATGTACGGAAAGTGTCCTCCCAAACCGGGGCCAGAGGCTCTACCTCGGTGCCGCCCAGGCCGGTTACTGTCAGGTGTATATAAAGATTATCGAATCCCTTCAAGGTCTGCCGCATCTCAGGCAGAAGGACAGCTGATGCGAACTTGGTCCAGAGGACAAGGGAATGCACCTTGGCCGGAGGATAGCGGTGACTTAGAATCTCCCGCAGCTCAGGCGCATACCACTTAACCATATCCGTCCGGCGAGAGGCGGAGATTACCACCTTATCCCCTTTTGCCGGCTTAGGCTTGTGATTATACGTACGCTCCGGCAACCAGGTGAGTTGGATCTCTTCAGTCGCCATATTGGGCTTTGAACTCTTCCAAGGTCATCAGTACCTGGCGGGGCTTGCTGCCTTCAAATCCCCCTACTACCCCTTTTTGCTCCAGCAAGTCCATCAAACGGGCCGCCCTGGTATAGCCCACCCTCAGCCTGCGCTGCAGCAAGGATACAGAAGCCATGTTGCTGGTAATAAACAGGCGGGCAGCTTCCGCAAAAAGCTCATCATCTGCCATCTCTTCCCCGGCTGCCGCCACCTGGTCGGCAAAGTCCGGCGTGAGGTATTCGGGTTGGGCCTGGCCCTTCCAGTGCTTGACCACCCGTTCCACTTCCTGGTCGGAGAGAAAACAACCCTGAACCCGCAGCGGCTTGGCCATCCCCAGCGGGTAGTAGAGCATATCCCCTTTGCCCAGCAGTTTTTCCGCTCCGTTTCCGTCCAGGATGGTGCGGGAATCGATCTGGGAGCTGACCGCAAAGGCAATGCGGGAAGGAATATTGGCTTTGATTATACCCGTTATGACGTCCACCGAGGGCCTTTGCGTTGCCACTACCAGGTGGATTCCAGCCGCTCTCGCCATCTGGGCCAGACGGCAGATGGCTTCTTCCACGTCTCCAGGGGCCACTAGCATCAGGTCGGCCAATTCATCGATCAAGACCACTATGTAGGGCAGGGCAGGCTGGGGTGCAATAACTTCGTTATAGCGGTTGATATCCCGCACACCGGCAGCGGCAAAGAGTTCATAGCGGTTTTCCATTTCATTCACTATCCAGCGCAGGGCAGCGGCGGCCTTCTTCGGATCGGTAACCACCGGAGCGATCAGATGGGGAATACCGTTGTACTTCGCCAGTTCCACCATCTTGGGATCTATGAGCAAAAACTTCACCTCATGGGGCAGAGCGGTATAGAGAATGCTGCTGATGATGGTGTTCATGCATACGCTCTTGCCGGAACCGGTGGCGCCTGCGACGAGAAGATGGGGCATACGGGCCAGGTCCGCCACAACAGGCTTGCCCGCGATGTCCTTGCCCAAGGCTACTTTGAGCTTGGAGTCCAGCTTAAATTCATCCGCTTCCAAAACCTCGCGGAATTTGACCTGGTTTACTTTTTTGTTGGGAACTTCTATCCCCACGGCTGACTTGCCGGGTATGGGCGCTTCAATCCGCACATCTGGCGCCGCCAATGCCAGGGCCATGTCATCAGCAAGGTTGACAATCCTGCTAATCTTGATTCCAGGCGCGGGCTGGACTTCATAGCGCGTAATAGCCGGTCCCTGGGAAATTTCTGTGACCTTGATCTTGACCCCAAAGTTGTTCAAAACCTCTTCCAGGAGTTGGCCGTTTTGCTGCGCTTCCCCGTCCAGGCGAGCCGCCTGAGGCACGGGCGGGTCCAGCAAAACGGCCGGCGGGACGGCTATTTCCCTGGGCTCCCTCCGCCAATGCGCCATCGGATTTGCCTCTGGTTCTGCTTCCTCCTCAGCCTTAGGAGGGGCGGACGGAAACGGGATTACCGGCTTTTCCCGGGGCTGGACGTCCTTCTCTGGGCCTGTTTCGGCTTTTCGTCCTGACGCCCGGTTGATGAAACCGCGCAACCCGCCAGCCCTGACTGGAACTTCTGCTTCGTCGGGAGGGAGTTCAACCACGGCGCTAACTGTTTTTTCTTCCACTGGGGCTGCCTGGTTTTCGTCAAAGTAATCAGCGAACTTATTGCCAAGCATAACCAGTTTGGCCTGACTGCTTTGGGCGGAACCAAAATAGCTGTTAAAGTCTTTGCCGATGTCCTCCAAGTCCGGAGCCGGCGCTGTTTGCTTGTGCTCGTTCAAGGGGTCGTCATCGGCGAAGTAAGTGTTGAAGCCGCGACCCTTAGTGACAATGTCCTTTCCGGCGCTCTTTTGCGGCTTTTCCTTCGCCTGAGGCTCTTTAACTCTGGGTTTTTCTTGTGAACGGTAAATCACCAGGAAAAATCCGATCAGGGCGGTAATAAAGGGCCCAATCCAGGCCGACCTGCCCAAAAAACTCTGAAATAACCCAGCCATACCCCTGCCAACCGCTCCGCCTGCGCTGAAGAAACCAGCCAGGCCTACGGCAGAAAGGCAGATTATCAGCACGCCGGCGGTATTCATCCAAATACTTGGCTTTAGAGCAGCGCCGGAGGCGCCTTGTTTTGATTTAGGCATGACATCCCCCTGTATTAATCAATTCTAGTAATAATTATGGATTAATCAGGGAATCTTGTCAAACCTCCTCGCTATTGGTAAAAGGATGTTGATCCATAGAACTAAGAGTTATTTTGGTACTTTTCCCAAGACCTTCCACATGAATCGGTGACATTTGTGTGGTAATGAGGGTTCGGCAAACATCAATATGCAGTGGTTATATATGACGTTGACTCCATTCTTTTTGCAGATGTCAATAGCGCTTGAGGTTTCAGCCCCTTGCTGTATCCAGAAATAATAAAACTCATCCACATGCCGAGGCCTGAATGATAATGAGAATTAGTGTTTCTATTTTTGACCCCTTCCCAGGGGCTTTCTTAATTACTGCTTAATCAGGGAAGTGTTGCGGTAATAGGGGTTGCGGGTATCGGCATGCCCGAGAATGCTGTCTTCTACCTTTCCTTCCAGGTAGAATTGGACCGCTTTAACATCCTTTATTGATGTAAGGGTGTTGACAATGGAGTAAATTGTCATGCTTTCCCCGCTGCTGCCGCCCCAGTGCTTGGTGCGGAATTCCTTTGAAAAGTTCAGATGCACTATGCCGTCTTTGACCCAGGCCTGGAGGAGCTTGGCTTCTGCGGGGATAACCTTGCCGTAGCGGGTGTCGCCCTTCTGCAATTCTATGATGATAGCCTTGACTATAGCTCCGTCTGTGACCTTAATCTGCCTGGCAACAGGCACCAGGTACTGGGCCTGGCTGTCCGGAAAGTACAAAGTGGCCTTTACGGTTTTGGTTTTGGGTGGTACTGGCACTGCGCTCGGCGGCGGGGCCTGCGGTATCTGAGGCGTCTGGGGTGTTTGGGGAGATGGATTGGTTTGAGGCGTAGTAGCAGGAGCCTGCTGGGACGGAGGCGAGGTCTGGGACACAGGGGCGCTCGCCGGCGCCGTACAGCCGCTTAAGCTTAACAGTCCCAAAAGAAACAGAGCCAAAAATCTCTTCACGCTTGAGGCCTCCCTTGGTCAAAAAATTCCTCCCTTATATGTATTAAGCTTCGAGTCAGAAGTGAACAGATTTCCAGGCACAAAAAAAGGAGCCGCTACAGCTCCTTACGCAACCTTGATTCTGCGTCGCGCGTTATAAGGTTCAAACACGGCCTCCTGCAGCTCGCCTTCAAGGTCCAGCACGGCCGTGCCCGTGTAGAGAAAGCCCTTGGAAGAACGGTAGCGCAGATCGGAAAAGGTCACAATCTGGGTATCTTCCAACCGCTCACAGGCCACATGGTAGCAGGGTGTAAACTCGCGGAATATCTCGCCCAGCGGACTGTCTTCCGCCTTTTCGATGCAGGGGTGCTCCAGCTTGCTGAAGACGTCTTCCACCAAAAGTTCATCTTTGCTGAAGGGAACCGAACCCATGACAAATTCGTCCTGCCGGTCCACAACAAACTTCCAGCTAAAAGGCCGGTACATGGCAGGATAGACCAAAACCTGCCCCTTCTCATCCCCAAGTTCGCGCCTTACCATCTCAATCACATGCAGTTTTGAAAGCCAGCGCAGCAGGAGGTACAGGCCTGAGAGTGCAAAAGCCAGATAGGCCATCTGCGTGTGCTGCCGGTTGTGCAGGAGCGCCAGGAAAAACATGCCCAGAATGACCGGGTCGGTCAGAACGATGGAGTCGATGGTCAGCCTGCGCTTGACAAAGGGCCATAACAGCCTGGCTCCATAGGAGTTGAGCAGGTCAAACAAACCGTGGGACAAGGCGCCGGCAAAGGACCAGATGAAGAGGGACCAAAAGGGCGTGCCGGGAAAGGCCGCAGTCAGTCCGAGGGAGATTAAGAAGCTAAAGCCCAAGAGGCCTGGAATAGAGTGGGAAATCCCCCTGTGGTGCTGCAGATAAGCAATATGGCCGCGGGCTTGCATGACAATGTCCAAGTCAGGCGCCATGGCCCCAGCCACAGCAGCCCAGTAAACCGGATTGTCCCAGGCAAGGGGCTGGTTCGAAAGGGCCGCAACTCCAGCGCCGATAAAACCGTGTGATACAGGATCCATCTAATCACCTTTTCTAAGTGAAAAATACCGCAAACCATCCTCATTATAACACTTATCAGTCTAACTGGTTTAGGAAAATTAAGCAAATAGCGCTATTCGAAACTTTTTCAGCATGTTTGAATTTGAAAGCAGAACCGGTGGCTACGTTTAGTATAATACCCAGCGCTGGAACAATTGTTTCTATTAACAAATCCTTCGTACAAAAAACAGGAGAAAATTCCTGGTAGGGAATTTTCTCCTGTGTCAGGCTATGGGGTTTTGCGCAAGCCTTGCTGGTTTTGCATCTGAAACTGGATCCAGGCGCCGCACTTGTCGCAGATATAAGGGGTATTTGGCTTTCGGGCCAGCCGCGTGTAATCCTTGTGAGCCTTGGTTATCCTGGTGACACTGCCGCAAACCTTGCATCCGACTTCCATGACTCTCCTCTCCTTTGAATCACACATCCCTACATGCGGCTCTCCAGGCCTTTTCTTAGAAGTATTCAGAAGTCAGGAGTCAGAATCCAGAATGACAAGCCGTTTGATTGCCCCACTGATGAACTAACTGAGTCATTTTGGGATAGAATACTTGGAGATTATAGATTTCACCTCATTCTGACTCCTGATATATTTTATGATTTTGTCTGACGTATGATGTTGCAGGGAGGGGCAAGAAGTCGGTTTTGCTGGGTTAATTGTAGTTTACTTCCTGTCAAAATAGCTCCTCAATTCTTCCAGCTTCCAGGCGGTAACGCTCAAGCCTTTCCCCCGCCGCTGCAGGGTGCCATATACCGCCAGGGGCGGTCTTTTGCCGCCGAACAACAGGCTGCCGTATTTCTGATAGGCATCTTCAAACACGGTCACATCAACGAGCCCGAACTCATCCTCGAGGGAAAGGAAAACAACTGTCCTGCCGCTTTTGGTTGGCGGTCGGTGAGGCCTTATTACCAACCCTCCCACTATGACCGCCTCCCCGTCCGGGAGATTGCTTATTTCCCTGCTGCTCAGGACCCTGGACAAGCCGTGCTTTTCACGCCAAAACGCCATAAAGTGCCTGCGGGGAGTGATGCCAAGCAGATTGTATTCGGTGAACAGCTTCTCTTCCTCGCTGTAATCGGCCAGTTCCGGGTAAGGTTCCGCCTCAAAGGGGAAGGAAAGGTTGGGGTCTAATCCCTTCTGCCGAGCCCCCAGTTCCTGTTGGATGGCCCAGTAGAGCTGACGGCGGTTAGAGTGGAGGCTGTCACAGGCGCCTGAGAGCACCAGGCTTTCCAGGCTGTCTTTTTTCACCCCGCTGCGATGGCAGAAGTCCCGGAAGGATTTGAAGGGCTTTTCCCGCCTGGCCGCGAGGATTTTCTCCAGGTCTTCCCGGCTTAGGTTTTTCACCTGGGCCAGGGATACCCGCACCGCCCCACCTTCCACCGTAAATTCCCTGCAGCTCTTGCTCACATCAGGCGGCAGGATTTCCACCCCTCTGCGGCGCAGTTCCACACAGATGGTGTTGGGTGCGTAAAACCCCATGGGCTGCTGGCTTAAAACCGCGGCGAAGAACTCCGCCGGGTAATGTTCCACCAGATAAGCGGTCTTAAAAGCAGTGGTGGCAAAGGCTGCCGCGTGGGCCTCACAAAAACCGTAGCTGGCATAACCCTCCATATAGGAGAATATTTTTTCCGCCACCTCCCGCTCCACCCCGTTGGCTACCGACTTTTCCACAAAGTCCTGGCCGATTTTCGCCATATCTTGGCGGGAGCGGGCATGGCTCATGACCCGGCGCAGCCTGTCCGCTTCCCCGGGGCTAAACCCGGCTATAACCTGGGCAATCTCCAGCACCTGTTCCTGGAACAGGACTACCCCATAGGTCTTGGCCAGAATCGGCGCCAGTTTGGGGTGCAGGTAGGTTACGGGCTCAAGCCCCTGGCGGCGGGAGATAAAAGGCTCCACCATACTCCCCTTGATGGGCCCGGGCCTAATCAGGGCCACGCTGGCCACGATATCCTCCAGTTCCGAGGCTTCAAGCCTGCTCTGCAGGGCCCGCTGGGCCGGGCTCTCCAACTGGAAAATTCCAATGGTCTCTCCCCGGTTGAGCCTGGCGTATGTTGGCCTGTCATCCAGGGGAATGCGCTCATAATCCAGTTTCCTGCCCTGGGAGCGGATGTGAACCAGGGAATCATCGATGGCGGACATGGTGCGGAGGGAAAGCAGGTCAAGCTTGACCAGGCCCAGATCTTCGATATAGTCCTTGTCAAATTGGCTTACCACCACCCCTTTGGCAGCTTCCTGCAGGGGGGTGATCCCGGTCAGGGGCTCCCCGGAGACCACGATGCCGCCCAGGTGGGTGCCGATGAAGCGCGGGAACCCTGCCAGCTTGGCGCAAGCTTCAAACAGCCTGCGGTACTGTTCCCAGGGGATGCCGCTATCCCGGAGTTCCGGAAAACTTGCCAGGGCCGCTTCGATGTCATCAGCGTGGAGCCAGGGCATTTTCTTGGCGATGCGGTCCAGTTCAGGGGCCGGGAAGTCCATGGCCTTGCCCAGGTCCCGGATGGCCGAGCGGGCTTGAAAGGTATTATAGGTGCAGACCGAGGCCACATTGTCCCGGCCGTACTTTTCATAGATGTAATTGGCAATCTTGTCGCGGTAGCGGGAATCGAAATCAATGTCGATATCGGGTTTTTGGGCCCGCTCCAGGCTCATGAACCGCTCAAACATAAGCCCCCGGGCGATGGAATCCACCTCTGTAATCTGCAGGCAATATGCCACGGCGCTGTCCGCGGCAGAACCCCGGCCGGCAAAGCGGACCGCCTGGTTTTTGGCGTAACGGGCCATATCCCAGACCAGGAGAAAGTAATCCGGATAGCCCAGGCGGTTGATAATCTCCAGTTCATGCTCCAGGCGCTCCCGCACCGCCTGGGTGACCTCTCCGTAGCGCTCTTTTGCCCCCTGGTAAACGAGATGGCGCAAGAATTCTCCCGCCTTCTGCCCTTTGGGAAGCGGAAAACGGGGAAAGAGCTTCCTGTTTAATTCCAGTGACTTGCCGCAGCGGTCAGCAATTTTCAGGCTGTTGGTTACAACCTCGGGATATAAGCGGAAAACCTGGGCCATCTCGGTTGGGGATTTAAGATAGTTTTCCGCATTCAGGCGCCGTTCCGGGTGGACTGAGTCCAGGGTTGTCAGGGTGCGGACACAGGTGAGCAAATCATGCTGCGGGAAATCTTCCTTGCGGGCAAAGTGGACATTGTTGGAGGCCACAAGCCCCAGGCCCAGGGACTCCGCCAAATCAGAGAGCCCTCTTGCCAGGCCGGTGAATCCCGGCAGAAGGTCGGCCTGCAGCTCAAGGAAAAAATTCTCCCGGCCGTAAAGCTCCAGGTAGCGCCTGGCTGAGTCAAGGGCTTCCCGGTAGCGTCCGTGCAGGATTAAATGGGGAATCTCTCCCCGGCGGCAGCCTGAGAGGGCAAACAGTCCTTCCTTGTGCTCTTCCAGGTCCCGCCAGGCTGCCTTGGGCTGAAGCCGGGGGTTCTGCAGGTGGGCTTTGGAGACCAGCCGGCAGAGGCTGGAATATCCGGCGGGGTTTTGGGCCAGAAGCACCAGGTGGAAACCGCCCTCCAGATTCAGTTCCACCCCGATTATGGGCTTGATCCCCCTTTCCTCCGCCAGCTGCTGGAATTTCACCGCACCCGAGAGGTTGTTGTGGTCGGTCAGGGCCAGAGCCGGCATCCCCGCAGCGGCAGCCTGCCCTACTAAGTCTTCCAGCGAACTCCCCCCGTCTAAAAAAGAAAAAGGGGAATGAACATGGAGATGGACAAAGGACATGTCAATCCCTCTTTACTTCAATCATAAACCCGGTAGAGGAACCACTCCGGTTTGCCTTTGTGGCGGTAAAGTTCGAACATGCCGCCCCCGGCAGTGCGGACGCGGTAAACCACCCGCTCCGGCCTATCCTCCCACCATTCCCCGCTCTCCAGCCAGAAGTCTGTTACCTTCTCCACTTCCTGTTTTCCCCGGTAGGTAAAAGCCCGCGGGATTTTTAATTTGCGGGTTAGGACCCGCACGGGCTTGTCGACGATCTTCATTTGCCAAACCCCTTCTCCGCAAATCTCAGCGGGTCCCAAAACTGAAGCATCTTTTCCCGCCGGCTCAAGCCAAGCTCCCGTCCCAGGCGGAAGTTCTCGGGCGGGAAGCGCCGGGAGAGGTTTGCGATCAGGTTATCCAGCTTCACGCCCCAATCTTCTTCCCTGCCGGATAAGGCCTTGGGATCTTCAAACAGTTTGAGCTGGGCGCCGTGTAAAGTCCTAAGGTCATCCGCCCTAAGCCTTAAAACGCAAACCGGGGCGGAAGGAGATATTTTCTTAAGCAGGCTTTGGGCCACCTCCCGCAGGGTAACCTCCTGGTTCTGGGGCCTGCTGAAAGAACGGGACCTGCTCACTTCCCCTTCTTCCAGTTCCGCCTCCAGCACCAGGCGGCGGCACCCTTCCCCCCGCTCGTCCAAAACACGGGAAAGCTCCGCTGCCAGGCGGGAGACGCTTTGCTCCAGGGCGCCAAGTTCTCTTACCCCTCCCGGGAACTTCACCTCTCTTGCCAGTTGTTTGGGCGGGTAAAGGGCTAAAACTGGGAACGGGTCCTCCCCTTGGGCCAAAGCTTTAATCGTTCTCGCTTCCGCGCCGAATTCCCGCTGCAGGAGGGTTGAATCCAATGAGAATACCTGTCCGATTGACGCAAAACCCAGCTGGAGGAGGCGGGCTTTGATATTTTCCGCCAGGGGCCAGAGATAAGAAACGGGCAAGGGGTGCAGGAACTCTGCCGCCTCTCTGCCCACTTCCCGGTTCAGCCAGTAAAACCGGCCCACAGGCTCCACCAGAAGCGGCCTGGTGTCTTGCGCGTCATTCACACCCTGGGCGGAATTGACCCGGCCCGAAGCTAGAGCCATATGGGCTACCCGGGCGAGAAACTTATTTTTGCCTATCCCGGCGCTTAAGCCCCCAGCCAAAGCGGGCACAGCGCTCACTGTAAGCTGGCGGATGACCTGGTCAGGGGTGTGGGGTCCTGCCAGTTCCAGGTAGAATTCATTTTCAGCGATGGGCTCGATCACCGGAGTGTATTCCAGGCAAGCCTCGAGGACTGCCGTCGCTCCCTGGCGGTAATCCTCGGCAGCGTATTCCAGCACCTCTGCCTGGGGACAGCGCTGCAGGGCATGACGCCGCGAGGAATGCAGCCTTACCCCCGCTGCTTTGGCCCGGGGGCACCTGTCCAGCACCCGGCCGTGCTGTAAAATGATTAAAGGCTGAGCCTCGAATTCTCCCCGGCGGGATGTCTGGACCGAAGTGTAGAAATTCTCCAGATAAACATGGACCACCCAGTGCATATACCCAACCCTATTCGAATATGCGTTCTGTAATTACGCACATATGTTTGGTTTAATTATAAACCAGGCGGGAAAATTAGGCAACAAAAACCGGCTGGCAAATGGTGTAAAAAAAGACCGGGAGTAAGTCCCCGGCAACGGAAAAGGAGAGGAAAAATTAGGTTTCAGAGACGCTGATGGCAAAATCAGGGCAAATCATCATGCACTTGAGGCAGCCCACGCATTTTTCCGGCTGGGATGCGAGCATGGGCCTGTAACCGCCGGAATTAAATGTAAGGGAAGTTTCGAAAACGCCCAGGCCGCACACTTCCCGGCAATAAGCGCAGTCTTTGCAGCAGGAAAAATTCACATCCACCTGGTAGGTATGGACATCACAGCCCAGGCAGCGCCCTGCCTCTTGCAGGGTTTCAGCCCGGTCAAAGCCTTGCTCCACCAGGGCAAAACCCTTTATGCGCCCGGCGGGGGGTATCTTCCGGACCCCGGGGCGCGTTGAGCCAAGCGGTAAAGTTGCGCCGAATTCCAGGTCGGTTTTGCCTGCAGTTTCCTCCAGGCCGCTCCCCCCCAGGAACCTGTCAATGGAGGACGCCGCAGCTTTGCCCTGGGATATAGCCTGGATAATGGAGGATGGCCCTGTGACCACATCCCCGGCGGCGAAGATGCCAGGCTTGCCGGCGCTGTATAACCGGCTATCCGTTTGAACGGTGCCGTCGGGGTTTCCCGGCAGCTCCAGGGCTTGAGCATCAGCAGACAAGCCCACAGCCTCAATCAGGAAATCACACTGCAGGGAAAATTCGCTCCCCGGAAGGATCAGGGGTTTCCCGTCCGTACCGCGCTCACCGGTTTTGGTACAGAAAAGTTGGTCGTTAATAAGTTTTAACGGCGCAGCCTGAAATTCCAGAGTTACACCTTCCGACTCAGCATCCCTGACTTCTTCCGGGTCTGCCGGCATCTCCGAGCGGGTGCGGCGGTAAAGCAGTATAACCTCCTCCGCTCCCAGGCGCAGGGCTGCCCTGGCAGCGTCTAAAGCGGTGTTCCCTCCCCCGATTACTACCACCTTGCCGTTAACGGACTGTACCTGGCCTGAATTCACCCCGGTCAGGAAGGCAAGGGCGTCCACTACCTTGGCAATCCCGCTAACTTCAAGCCCGCTTCTCTTAGGCGCCCAGGCCCCGCTGGCCGCAAACACGGCGTCATATTCCCTGGACAAAAGCTCTGACGCACTTCTCACAGGGTGGCTGGTTTTTATCTCTACGCCCGTTAATAAGATCCAGGCTATTTCCTGCTCGATAACTTCCCGCGGCAGGCGGAAAGCAGGGATAGCATAGCGCAGCATCCCCCCTGCCAGCGGCCTGGCCTCATAGACCGTCACCTTGTGTCCCTGTCTGGCCAGGTAATAGGCGGCGCTCAGACCGCAGGGCCCGGCACCGATAACCGCCACCTTCTTGCCGGTAGGCGGCAAAGCTTCCGGCTCCGGCAGCAAATCAAGGCTTCCCATCTCATACGCAGCCCGCTTCAGGAGGCGAATGCCGACAGGCTCATCGTATTGGGTGCGGGCGCACTTCAACTCACAGGGGTGCAGGCAGGCGTAACCGCACACACCGGGAAAAGGCATGCTCTCCCGGATCACACCCAGTGCCTCCCCGTATCTCCCAGCTTTGAGATAGCGGATGTAGCGGGGAACATCCACCCCTGCCGGGCAAGCTTCCTGGCAGGGGGCTTTTTTTCTGTGCTTAAATTCCGCCATTGTCCCGCTCCTTCCCCGCCATACCCACGCCAAGCCAGAGCGCCTCCCTGTTTCTCCGGGCAGCTTCGGCGGAAAACCGCCGGTCGATGGCCTTTGCCAGATTCTCGGGCTTAACCAGGCCTGTGAGCGCGCTGATAACTCCCAGGGCAATCATGTTGGCTGTTCCCGCGTGCCCCAGCTCTGAAGCCATGGCGGTAAACGGAAAGCCGTAAAAGTTTTCTCCCGCTTGTCTATCCAATAAAGTGGTATCGTAAAAAACAGGCACACTTGCGGCCAGTAAAGAGTATTTTTCCATGGCTTCTCGCGTAAGTACCAGCACCACATCGGGTGACTGGACCTGTTGGAAAATTATCTCCTCCCGGTCAATAATCACTTCGGCCTGGGAAAAACCGCCCCGGCTGGCGATGCCGTAGGACTGGGTCTGGACCACGTTTTTCCCTTCCAGTATGGCCGCTTCCCCCAGGAGGATGCCGCTTAAAACCAGGCCCTGGCCGCCGGAACCGGCCAGGATTACTTCAAATCTTTGTTTCATCACTGCCTCCCCTAAAGGCCCCTGGCCAGGGTGCGGATTTCCGCGTAGCGGGTGTTAAAGTCGGGAGCATCCCGGTCCGTCATGATGCCGGTCTCAAACAATCCCTCTTGTTCGGCTTCGCTCAAACGCCTGTACTTTGCTTGCGGCACGCCCTTTTCCTTCAACCGGCGCATGAACTCAACGGGAACCTTCATTTTGTTATTGGCGCCGTAATGGGTGGAGCACGGACTTATTGCTTCCACCAGGGAGAATCCCCGCTTGTTTAAGGCCAGTTTGATGTAGTCCTGCAGCCTATGGCCGTGGTACACCGTTTCCCGCGCCACAAAATTCGCCCCGGCAGCAGATGCAAGGGCGCATACATCAAGTTCCCTTTCCGGGTTGCCGTAGTAGGTGGTGCCGGTAAAGCTGCCCGAGGGTGTGGTGGCGGAAAACTGCCCCCCAGTCATGCCGTAGTTGTAGTTATTGACCAGTATTGCCGTAAGGTCAATATTACGACGAGCCGCATGGACGAAGTGGTTCCCCCCGATTGTAACCCCGTCCCCGTCCCCCATGAGTACCACTACCTGAAGTTTCGGGTTTACAGCCTTAATGCCTGTGGCAAAAGCCAAAGCCCGCCCATGGGTAGTGTGCAGGGCATTGGTCATGATATAATCGTCAGCCTTACCCCAGCAGCCGATCCCCGTGACTACCACCGTTTCCTCCGGCCGGCAATCCAGTTCCTCGAAAGCCCGGAGCAGGGCGCCGAGGACGATGCCGTTGCCGCAGCCGGAACACCACATCAAGGGCAGGCTGTCCTGTTTCAAGTACTTAAGGCCTGTGGCATGAGTCATTTGTCCACATCTCCCTTGATTGCCCTGAGGATCTCCCGCGGCGTGATAATTTCACCGTTGTATTTGTTCACCTGCCGGATATCGGCGCCGGAGCCTAATACCCGCCGCACTTCTCCAGCTACCTGACCGCTGTAGTTCATCTCCGGCACGATTATCCTTTGCACCCGGCCAGCTAGGGCTCTGACTTCCCGCTCCGGGAAGGGCCAGAGAGTTACGAGCTGGAGCACCCCGGCCTTGATCCCCTCCTGCCGTGCCAGGCGGGCGGCAGCCCGCGCAGCCCTGGTAGTGGCGCCAAAGGAGATCAAAAGCACATCCAAATCCGAAGTATCGAATTCTTTCGTCAATGCTATCTCAGCCTGATAACGCTCTAGCTTCCTATGCAACTGCTCAACTCTCCAGGCTGCATTGGCCGGGCTATTGTTGCTAAACCCATCCGGGCCGTGCATGGAACTGGTGACATGAAAAACATAGGGGCTGCCGTAAGCGGCCAGGGGTGCGATGCCGTCCTCATCCGGCTGGAAGGGCTTATAGCCTGCCGGATCCCCCAGAGGCTTTTTCCGCTCAACGAGCGGAATTTCCCCCGCCTCAGGCAGGAGGAAGTTTTCCCGCATATGGGCCACGATCTCATCCGCCGCCAAAATCACCGGTACCCGGTACTTTTCGGCAAAATTGAAGGCTTGGACCATAAGCTCGAAGCACTCCTGCACGGAAGCGGGGGAAAGTGCAATTATACTCTGGTCCCCGTGCCTTCCCCACCTGATCTGCATCACATCAGACTGTGCCGGCTTGGTGGCAAGTCCTGTGCTCGGCCCGGAGCGCTGCACATTGACGATCACACAGGGCACTTCCGCCATGACCGCCAGCCCAAGGTTTTCCTGCATCAGGGAGAACCCGGGCCCACTCGTAGCAGTAAAGGCTTTGGTCCCGCCCAGAGATGCACCGATGACCGCGCCGATGCTCGCGATTTCATCTTCCATCTGCATATAGGTTCCACCCGCCAAAGGCAGGCGGCGGGAACATTCCTCCGCAATCTCCGAGGAAGGGGTGATAGGGTACCCGGCAAAAAAGCCGGCCCCGGCATAGAGCGCCCCCTCTGCAATGGCCTGGTTACCCTGCATGAGTTTGGCTGCCTGCTGCAAGTAATTCACTCCTCTCACTTAACATTTCTCTCACAATCCCAACGCCAGTGGGAGTAACCCGCGGCACCGGCTGCTTCACACCGTTGACCTGACCATGTTGAATTCGCCGCAGCGGTGGCAATCCCTCCTTATTCAGGCGGTTCTTCTCTGGGCTTGCAATTGCTTTGGTTCTGTGTGCAGGCAAAGCAAAAACCACCGCAAGGGTGGTTTTTGCTTTACTCGCCGGAGACGCTGATAGCTTCAACCGGACACTGGCTTTCGGCCTCCTTCGCCCCTTCCAGCCATTCGTCTTTAACTTCTCCCACGTGGACATGGGCAAAGCCGTCATCCTGGAGTTCAAACACATCGGGACAAAGTTCCGCACACAGGCCGCAACCGATGCAATTGGCATTGACTTCAGCTTTTTTCATGCTCGTACCTCCAAACTAGGTTATAACTACAAATTGTGGGCGGAAACCTGGATTGTGTTGCTGATCCCTGTGATGCCAGAGAGTTGACGGGCTACTTCCTCCGCCCGGCGCTTGGAGTCCACGTCAAAGACCTCGCCGGACAAAAAAGCCATACCGTTTACCACATGGACCTTGAGCGTGCCGCGGCTCAAGTCTTCCCGGCTCAAAAGTTCCCGCAGCTGATTGGTCAAAGCTCTGTCCCCGGCAGTAACCCCGTGGCGGGCTCTCAGTTCAGAGTGGACAGCCCTGACGCCGGGCACGCGGTACACCAAGTCCACAGCCTCTTCGATCTCCTCAAAAGTATCCAGCATTCCCTGCAACTTCACTACCCCCCGATCGGCGGAGGTTGTGATTTTGCGGGCTTCCGCCCGGCCAGAGTTGACCAAGGCGCGCTCTACGGCATTGGCAATAGATGCATCATCAAGGTGAAGATCTTCGCCCACTTTCACCCGGCTCTGCACCTCCTTGACTCCACGCACCCTGGCTGCCAGAAGTTCCGCTTCCCGCACGGCGGCTACGACCTGGGCATGTCCCAGCAAAAAGACAACCCCGTCCCTGGTTTCAGCGCCTAACTTGCGGATAGCGGGGTCATGCGAACTGGAAAGCGCTTTTACCACTAGTGCATTGATGTCCCGGTCCGGCAGGAAATTGTCCATGGCGACGGTAAGGCCGTTGTCCACGCCTTCTACGCCCGGAATGCCACGCACAATTCTTGCTGCCTCCAGTTTCACCGCCAGCACATCCACGATACCCCAGAGCGAGACAATTCCGTCCCTGGCCGAGACGTTGATTTCCCTGCCGCTTTCGGTAAGTTGATCCATGAGAAGGTTAAGGATATGATCCTCCAGTTCCTGATCTCCATGTTTCTGTTTCGGCTGCTTTGGCAACAGCATCACTCCTTTGCCGGGAACCAAAAGATTTAATCTCTGATTATTTTTCCCGGGAGTTTTGCTTTTAGCCAATAATTTACCAGGCAAATAATTGCAGTTAACCTTGCCCTGTTTTGTCATCAAGCTTGCAGTAACCCAGGGCCAGTTCTTCCAACTTGCCCATTTGCTCCCTGGAACCCAGGGCTATGAGCACATCCCCTTCCTGCATCCGCTCAGCAGGACCGGGATTGCTGATCACAGAACCATCACGGACTATAGCCAAAACAATAATGCCGGTCGCTTCCCTGATGGCGGAGCTGTGCAGAGTCTCCCCGATCAAGCCGGAACCGGGGCCCACCAAAATCTCCTCGATTTCCATCTCGAAATGCTTATCGTAGAACAAGGTGTCAACGTACTCGCAGGTGCCGGGTTTGAGCATGGTGATAGCCATTCTGCGTCCCCCCAGGATGGCAGGTGAAATAACCTTGTCCGCACCGGCCCGCCTGAACTTGGATTCGGATTCTATCCGGTCCATGCGGGCCACCACCTGGGCCTTGGGGTTTAAGCCTTTGCTGGTCAAAGTGACAAAGATATTTTGGGCATCATCAGGCAGTGCAGTAATCAGCCCCCTGGCGTGTTGAATGCCCAAATCCATCAAGAGGGAGTCCTCGGTGGCATCCCCGTTTACCGCAAGAACGCCCTCGCTCCGCAGACGGTGAATGATCTCCAGATCCTTTTCCACCACCACAAACTGGACATCCTCTTTTTTCAGCCGTTCAATCACCTGTTGGCCGACCCGGCCGGCGCCGCAGATAATAATATGTTCACGTAAGGTGCGAATCTTGCGTTCCATCTTTCTTCTCCCAAAAGCCTCCGCCATCTCCCCTTCGATGACGCTGGCCACGACTGTGCTGGCAAAATACAGGGCCACACCTACTCCGGCTACCATCAGTACCATGGTGAGAATTTTTCCCGTCAGGGTGTGGGGAACAGCATCACCGTAGCCGACAGTGGTAATGGTCGCGATGGTAAGGTAAACAGCCTGGAAAAAAGTCATGCCCTCCAGGAAGATAAAGCCGACAGTGCCAAGGATGATTGTTCCCACCATGTAGAGGGCAGCGTGAAAAATTCTCTTTTTCAACCAGTACCACCTGATTTCTGTGACTGTAACCGGGCTGATGGTCTGGTTTCCGGTCTTAATTCCACCAACTGCCGGGCGAGTGAATCCATGTCCAGCCCGTTCACTGTCTTGACTGTTTCGATCCATTTACGCGGCAGGGACAAAGGATTGATGGCCGCCGCCACAGCGCCCGCAATACCGGCAACCGCGTCGGCATCCCCGCCACGGTTTACCGCGAGAAGAATCGCTTCTTTGGCGTTTAAAAGGGTACAGGCAGCAGTCAAGGCTGCCGGGACGGCTTGGTTGGCAGAGAACCCCCAGCCGATCTCGCTGTCCACCCGTTCCCACAACTCACTCCCCGTAAACTCGGCCGCCAGATCAATGGCTGTCTGAATCTGTGCTGCCACCGGAACCAGGTTGTCGGGGTTACCATAGCCCTCCGCCAGTTTGGCCGCCTGCAGGGCCTGGAGCATGACATAGCCGGCAGGCCAGCCTTCTACCGCCGCTGATACGGCAGCAGCCACGGCACAGGCCCCGGCAACCCCAACCTTGCCGCCATGGGTCATGGTTGTGGTTTTGACCACATCTTCCACCAGCTTATTAAGCTCCCTGGTGGTATCCACCAGCCCCACAGGCGCCGCCCGCGTGGCTGCCCCGTTGCCGGAACCCTTTGCTGCCACATGACCTATGTCACCGGATAATATGAAGTGAAACAGGCGGGAACTTGTCCCCACCCCTTTAGGGTCACAGGCTAAAAGGCGCCTGGAAACGGCGAGCTGGTCAACTCCCCCTTTTTCCAGGATAGCCTCGGCCACAGCCAAAGTCTGCCTGGTGTCTTCCGTAATCTCACCCTTCTTCCAGGCAAACTGGCTTAAAGGCTGCACAGGCTCAACAAATCCCCGCAGCCGTTTGCCGTAGACTTCAAGGATTCGCGCCGGGGAGTAGCCCTCACTGGCCTTCCCCATGGCGTCGCCGGCAGCGGCGCCCCACAAACAGGCCGCAGCCCTGTCGGCAACTGTATACTGCACCGGCTTTTCCTTTTTCATCCCCATTTTTCCGCCTCCGCCTCCGGAACCGTAAAACTGTGTTTATAGTCTATACCTGCCAGCAAGGGAAAATGTAACCAATCGTATATTAGTATTTTTTTCTTCCCCGACCCTTAGAATCCTGCTGCAGCATAAAATATTACAGAAAAGTTTTGGCGGATATTTGGGAAATTGTGGAGGAAAATGCAAAAAGTCTGGTTGACAGCTTTGCTGATTTTTAATATAATACATTCTGTCGCTGAAGTTAAAAACCTATAGGGGATTAGTTTAATGGTAGAACAGCGGTCTCCAAAACCGTCAGTGAGGGTTCGACTCCTTCATCCCCTGCCAAAAGAAAAGTAAGACACCGTAAGGGATTGCGGTGTCTTTTGTTTTATGCAGTGATTGCACAAAACGGCTTTTGGGGATAAATTGGGGATAGTCGTGCCCAAAACATGCCCAACAATACCAAACTTTAGCCTAAAAGAAAAAGAACCCTCGCAGGTTCTACGGGTCAAGATCTTTATTATCTGGATTATCTCCTTTGCCTTTAGGAGACTTTTTCGCTTGCTCTGCTTCCCATTTTCGGAAACCTTGGACCATCAATCTTGCAAATTTCTTTTGAAGGTTAAGCTGCTGTTCGGGTGTAAGTTTATCCCAGTTGCTGGTAACGGTTACGGTTCCCAATTTATCTCCCACCCTTTAACCTCCTTGGCGCTTTCGGCCGCTCCCTTCTGCTGTTCCGCTTCCCATTTCAGGAATTCCGGAACCGTGAGTTTCGCGAAGGTTTTGCGCAACTTGGCCTGCTGCTCCGGTGTTAGTTCATCCCAGTTGCTGCGAATAGTGACTGCCAATTCTCTCCCCCCTTTTTTTGTAACTAAATCTGAGTATTATACAGATCTATTTGCATTTACCTCTCTATTGTAAATCTTATTAAGCTGATACAACCTTTATGCTCTTTTAACCCGCACAATCCCATTTCTAAGGGAATAAAAAAACCCGGCTGTTTGCCGGGTGAAATTTCGGTGGCAGCACTTTGGGTGATCGGTCCAATGCGCTACCACAGGATTGAGCCTCCTTCGCGGGATTGTTTCCCACTGATCGGGAAGCCGGCGACTTGCCTGTCGCCCCCGGTGGTGATTGCCGTGCTTATGAAGTAGCCACTTATCGCTTGCCTAAAGTTTACCACATTTGATAGAAAAAGTGAAGTCGGACTGCGCTTTTGGTTAAGTCCCTGAGAAACTGAGATATTTCGATTCTCCCAACTAGGTTGATCAGACCCAGTCCCGCTCCATCAGCGCAGTCCTCGTCTCACATATTAATGTTTATTTCTTGTTAAATTGCTGACCAAGATGCCAAAGGCGATAAGCAAGGTTAACACTTCATAAGTTGACATTTATCCCACTTCCTATTATCAGTTCCCAGGGAGGGAAACTGAATAACGTGAGACTATTTGAATTATCGCACATTTCTTGATTTCAATCTGCTGAAATTTGTCGCTTGTCCAAAATAGAAAAGCCCAAGGTTTAGGAGATAGTATTTTCCGCTATTCATTATTACGAGAAGTTTTCTCTTTCTTTGAGAAACTTTTCAAGGTCATTGGTCCTAACCCGCCATACCCTCCCAAGCTTAACCCCCCGAAGCTGGCCCGCATCCAGCCATCGGTATACAGTCCTCTCGGTTATCTTGAGTCGTTTTGCAATTTCTGCAGGTGTCAGATATTCCTCAGTCACCTAAAATACCTCCATGTCCTTTGTGTCTGTTTAATACATTATAATACACTTTGTTCTTGACAACAACAACAAGGAGAAATAAAATAAAGGCAAAACTGGGAACCGATAATTGAACGTTATCGGAAGTTAGCAAGACGGGGGGGTTAAGTTTTATGCTCAATGAAAACTCTGTCACCGTTGTTTCACAGAATGGATCAATAACTTCTTTTGTGGAAATTGACATCAAGGCCAAGGACTATATACAGCAAGCCCAGGCAGACAATACCCGGAAGGCATATAGAAACGACCTGCAGCACTTCGTCAAGTGGTGCGCTAGGTACAGCCTTTCCCCACTGCCGGCCGACCTTGATACAGTGGTTAGATATTTGACTGAAATGGCTGAACAAGGTTTTAAGGTGGCCACAATTACGCGCAGGATTTCCGCAATTAGCCAGGCCCACCAAGCGAAGGGACTGGAGTCTCCCACTCATTCCCTGGCAGTTCGCAAAGTCATGGCTGGGATACGCAGGAGTAAAGGGACCGCCCAAAACGGCAAAGCGCCCACCATGACCGAAGATATTAGATCAATGGTTCAGGCGCTTCCTGATAACCTTATAGGCATTAGGGACGCAGCATTATTGCTTTTAGGCTTTGCAGGGGCCTTTCGGCGTTCGGAACTGGTTAGCTTAGATGTTGAGTGCATAACCTTTACCAGGGAAGGCCTCAAGGTGCTCCTGCGCCGCTCTAAGACGGACCAGGATGGTGATGGCATGGTAAAAGGTATTGCCTACGGTTCTCACCCTGAAACATGTCCTGTCAGGGCCGTCCAGAGGTGGCTTGAATCAAGTGGACTTTCAATTGGTCCCCTATTCCGTTCAGTTAATCGGCACGGGCAAATGCAGTCAGATAGATTGTCGGACAAGGCCGTTGCTCTCGTTATCAAACGGCAAGCAAAAGCTGCGGGATTGAACCCGCAGGATTATGCAGGACATTCCCTACGTGCCGGGCACGCTACGTCAGCCGCCAAGGCGGGAGCCGGGGAACGGGCGATTATGAAGCAAACTGGCCACCGTAGCACTGCAATGGTTAGGCGTTATATCCGTATGGGGTCTCTTTTCGATGAGAATAGTTCGACGATGATTGGATTATGATAAACAAGCTAAAGGGATGTAGGAAATACTGCATCCCTTTATTTTTTAGCCAGCGAAAGGAGAATTTTCGAAGTGGAAGATACGAGAGAAAGGCGCACTTACGGCCCGTTCATCGAGAAAATCCGGGGCAAGGAAATCGAGGTGACAATCACACTTATTAAAGACCCTGAAGCAGTGCGCCGGGGACTGATGAAGCTAGTCGAGGCAGAGGAAAGGAGATTGGCAAGGGAGCAATCACAAAAAACTACGTCTGATGAGTAATTTCATGTCCTTCATACAGGAAATTTCTCCAGGGTATTTTATGGAAGGCAGGAAATCTGTTTTAAGTGCAGAAGCTAATTTCTGATGCCATGTTATCGCCTGTAAGAGGAGGTATTGGAATTGGTGTTTAGGCGGAAAGAACCCTCCGTTGAAGTGGTTGGGATGATGTTGGTCTTAATGATTATCATTTTTGCACTTGGCATTTTTGCCTTTCACAATAACGGATGGTTTTACATAGTCTTTATAGCATTCGTCATAGGCTTATTTGTTTACGGGTTGCCAGTCCTCAACCATATACAAGAAATGGAGTACACTCGCCGGGAATATCTTAGACAAAAGGAACAGGGGGAATAAAATCCCCCTGTTTACTATTTCACGGCAGGTAGTTTGATTTTCGGCAACTGCGGCAACTTTGGCACTAATGAGTTACCGATTGAGTTAACGCTTGGTTTCTTAACCCTTTCCAGTACCCCGTATTCCCTTAGCCTTGTAACTTCAGCCGGGGTAGCTAACGGAAGTATTTGTGCCCTTTCAGCATCCCCAAGCTGTTTCCACATGTAGACCATGGGTGGCAGTTTGGCATCCTTAATGAATTGGTCAACATACTTGGGGGTATATAAACCGTTTTGAAGAGCAAAGTCCTTTGCCTCAGTGTCAGTGATTTTTCCATAAAAGATTTTGTCTTTAAGGTCCCGCTTCAGCTGGGCCTTCTTTTGTTCTACGGGTGTCAATGACTTGTCCGGTATCTGGTCGCCATAAGCCTTTGACAATTCCTGCTGGAACTTGCTCTGTATAATTTCACGGGGGGCTTTCAGGAAGCCGGCGAAACCAAGCGCCTGCACCGCAGGGGTTGTATTATTTTTCTGCAGGTTCTGCACCTGGGTTAGCACGAACGGTTTGGGGGTGAAATAGCCAACGGAGTCAAGAAACTGCTTCCAGGCCGGGTCCTTTGGATCGTAAATGTAGTTGCCAAAGAAATCTTTATTCTGCAGAATGTCAGATAGCTTTGACACCATTCCGGAAAGTGAATTTTTCGTATAGTCCACGGGCGAATGAGTCAAAGAAACTGCATCCCTAAAGTAAGTCGGTATTGATAACCGGTTAGGATTGCCGTCTTTGTCTGTTCCGCCAACCTGGGGATATACGAAATCCTTGAGTTCCTGCGGGTCTTTGCCCGTGAGTGCTTTTTGCAGGATGGTGGATATAGCAGCTGTGGTTGTGAGCATCCCCATTAACCAGGCCATGCCCGGATCCAAGCGCGGAACCCTTCCGTTTTTCATGTCTAACAAATTCTTTCCCTGACCAAGGATGGCGCTACCGAAGCCTCGAATATTACCAAGCTTCCAAGTAACGGACCGGAACAGCAACTGCAAGGCACTCTTAAAGGTTCGATTCCAGAATAGGTTGTCGAAGTTCATTTCCCCAAACTTGTTTTCTGTTCTATCCCACACTTCACGGGCTAACCGCTCCCTGCTCATTTTGCCGGACAACAGGTCCTCAGCATGCTGCTCCAGCTGTTGCCCATACTCGTGGAAGAACAGTCCTATTTTAAGGCGCGGAATATAGATTTCGAACAGCGGTTTCATTACCTGTTCATTCAGGGACGGGAATGCCCTAAGCGCAGCCCCGATGAAGTTCCCGGAATGAAGATTGCTCTTAAAGGTGTCCAGGGTGTTAATCCTGTAATCCTCATTCATAGCCAACTTGCCACCCCCGGTGAAAAGATCATCGATAATTTGCCTAGCCTCAGGAAACTGATTTAAGAACCTGCGCCCTCCCATCGTCTGAATGAATTCACCCGGATTGGAGATGTATTTGATTGCCCTTCCGCCGGTTTTTGCAAAGTTGTATGGTGCAAACGGAGTAGATAGAACCTCCAATGCCCCCTTGGCAAATTGCCGCGGATTCAAACCCAGCACACCCTGGTTAACCATGCGGGTAAGTCCTATGCCCATCTTGCTCCCCATTGCTTCGATAGTTTCAAACACAAAGTGAAACGGTGAAAGCGACAATTCTATAGAGGTTGTAAGATTCTTGAGCCCTATAAAAAACCTGCCGACGGGTGTTTCCCTGATTAGATCTCGGCTGAGGTAGTTATTCAACAGCCTGGCTACATTCTTTTCTACATACCAGCTGCCGGAATTCACAAGGCCTTCTTTTACCGGGAAATAGACATTGGCTATCCGGTCATTTAGAGTGGTGAATCCTTCAGGTATCCGGTTCCCCATCTTAACAAACTTCACCATGTCAATACCTTTTAACTCCTGCCACATCCTCTGAGCGGTGACATAGCGCATAGCATCAGCTTGCCCTAACTCGAATAACGTTTGCGGGTTAGTAGATACTGGTACGCCGCCCTTAGCGATCCCCTCGCTAACGTCCTGCAAAGTGGATTGCTTCATAAAGCCCCTGGTGCCCTGCAAGGGTCCCCTAAATAATCCTTCAAAACCCTTTGCCTCTTGTTGTCCAGGTACCACCTTCCAGAAAATACGGAAATGGTTCTCCTTGTATGTCAAGGACGGCTTGTATTTCGCTATCTCAGAATACATAGC
>JAJZPO010000140.1 GCA_021811155.1 Bacillota bacterium
AAAAAAATACAAAGTTGCTTTTGCGGCAAGAGACGGATATGATGTTTAACATACAAGTTGCGTGAAAAATGTCGGCCGGCAGCAAAAAGAAATGCCGCGCTGCGGCACATGCAAGCAGATTGCAAATGGATCGAAAAATGAGTCAGTCAAGCGCCGGGTGACTCGCGCTGATGGGGAGGGTCACGCTGAAGGTAGCGCCGGCCCCCGCGGTGCTTTCCACTTCGATTTTGCCGTTATGGTTCTCCACAATCCGGTAGGAGAGCATCAGACCCAGGCCTGTACCGTTTTTGCGGGTGGTAAAGAACGGGTTTCCCAGTTTGGCCAGGAGGCTTGAGGGGATGCCCACTCCGGTGTCACTGATTTTGACCAGGTTTGCGTTGTTTACCGGCAGGAACTCCGTGGCCACAGTCAGCTTGCCGCCTGAAGGCATAGCCTGAATGGCATTTTGGATCAGGTTGAGAAAGACCTGTTTGATACTTTCGGTTTCCACCACCATGAGCGGGACTTCCGGACTGAAGCGGCGGATCAACTCCACTTCTGCAATCAGGGCTTCTCCTTCTACCAGTTTCAACATGTCATCCAGAATGTAATTAAGGTCCTGAAGCTGCAGTTTGGGGTTTTGCGGCTTGGAAAGCAGCAGGAATTTCTTAATAATATTGTTGGCGCGATCCAGCTCGCCCAACATTATTTCCAGGTACTCCTGCTCGGGCGAGGTATTTGTAAACCGTCCCTTGAGAAGTTGAATGAAACCGCGAATGGAGGTAAGAGGATTTCTGATCTCATGGGCTATGCCTGCCCCAAGTTCTCCGGCGATGTTTAATTGCATGGCCCGGTTGACTTTTGCTTCCATCAAGCGCTGGGTAGAGATGTCCCTCACCATGGCGAAGGCGCCGGAAATACCGCCGCTTTCGTCTCTTAAAGGCATGCACTCGAGAGAGAAGATTCGCTCCTGGCCGTTAAGTTCATGGTAAAACTCTGGCAGGGAGATGCTTTGACCGGTTTGTAAAGCTTGCATCAAGAGGCTTGAGGCCGGACCCATTTGGGCCCTGAGGTCCGGGAAGTACTTACCCATTAATTCGCAGGATTTTGCGCCGAAATACTCGCTAAAAGTTTTGTTGCAGGTTGTGATGTAACCTCTGGGATCAACCGAAATAATCCCGGTGTTGATGGAGTCGACAATATACCTGTATTCCCGCTGGCTTTGTTCCAGCACGTTTTGCTCTTGCAGGTTGTGGATTAAGATAACAACCCCTGCAGTGTCCCCATGTTTGTTGCAGAGAGGGAAAGCATGAATCCTGACAGGGATCCGCTCCCCTTTAGCAGGTAACAAATACGCTCTACAGGCAATTCTCTCGCCGCGGAGGCAAGCGTCTAACATTTGGCGGTGGTCTGATTCGAAGCGCAACCAGTGGTCCTGGTCCGCCGGAGAGGAACGAACCAGCTTTTTTAGGGGGAGTTTAAGCATATCCGCCATGGTCTGGTTGATAAATATGGCCTTGCCCGACGTGCTTAAGGCCACTACTCCCAGGGGCAGGTTGTCCAGCACATCGTATAATGTCTGGCGGTCTTCATACAGGGACTCAAGGGAAACTGAATCACTCATACCAGTCCTCCAGGCAAATAAGTGCAATGTTTTCCAATTCGCCATGAATTTGGGAAATCCTGTTTATAGCTTGAAAATAATTTGGCGCAAAAGAAAAAATCCCCTGATGGGGAATGGAAGTGCAGGCACAACTTGCCTGCAGCTTTACTCAGTTCTCTCCTTTCTTCTCAGCGCTTGCTGCACTGATTTGCAATTCTGGCGCCTGACCGGCAGGTACAACTGCCGCCAGGCGTTTGCGGCGGAAAGACCACACCCATAGGGAGAGGATCAGAAAAACCAGGATATACAGCCCTGTACCGGCTGTGGCTTTTTGCAGCAGGAAAAAAGCCGTCCGGGCAATGAGTACTCCATAAATGAGGGCCGAGAGGAACCCGTCACTGAAAGCGAAGCTCAGTACCAGGATTAACCAAAGGAGGAACAGCCCCAGCAGCAGCCCTTTGACATAACTCCACACGAATTTTTCACCCCCCGCTAATTGATTCGCCTAAAACTAATTTTTCCCTGCATTGCGGGAAATCTTGGGCAGATGAGATCTAGCCGGTCATTTTCAGTATGAGCAATGCCCTGAGACAAGATGCAAGGGTATTTCCTGTGGCATAAACTGGGAATGGGAAAAGTGTGGGAAGGAGGAGCAGCTAATGGGTGGAGCAAGACCTCCCTTTTTTGGTCCCGGACGGAGAATGAACGCGGAAGGTGAAGATCGGTCTCTGGATACACTCAGACCGAGATTTGGCGGCCCCGGGCGACGGATGAACCCTGAGCCAGAGGGCGACCCGGGCAATGCTGCCCGGCCCTTGTCTTTAGGGCCCGGTCGGCGCCCCAGACAGGAACTCAACGAGGAAAGCGGCGCAATCAGGCCTGAAAGGCAGCATCGCCGGGCGAGGGAGCGGACCAAGGACAGCCAGCTTGAGCAACCGGCAAAACCTCAGGCGCCGGTGATTCCTCCAGTACCTGAACAGGCTAAGCCTAAGCCAAAACCGGTGCGGAACGATAGCTTGCTGGAGGCCGTTATCAAGCTCGTCAATTCTATCTTAACCTTTAAGGGGAAATGAAATTCGACCCTTGCCCAATCAGGCAAGGGCCGAATTTTTGCCTTTCAGATTAACACTGGAAAGCGGCTGAACACAGTGTGTATTTCATGTTATACTGATTAAGCAAAAAAGAGCGGGGTTAGGGCCCCAAGACCTAACCCCCATGAGAGTGGAAGGAGGAATGACGAGTTTTCAGCTTTTGGTGAGTTGTTCGGTCGTGGTATATACTATGCTTGACAGGACAAAAGTGACAAGCGGAACCTTGCTTTTTTATCATAAACGGAGAGCGTTTTTCTTATCCGCGGCGATTTGCAGTGGGGGTTGTTATGACAGTTAAAGGTTTTTTTGGAGAATTGAAAAGGTTTGGCGGGGTAGCTGTGGGGGCGTGCGGAGTGGCCCTGAGCCTAAACTATTTTATTGTGCCCAACCGGATCGTGGACGGCGGGGTTGCGGGTATTGCTATCTTGATCCATTACCTCTTGGGACTGCCCACCGGCTGGTTGGTTCTGGTCCTAAACATTCCGGTCTTCTTGCTGGGGTTCCGGTTCATGGGCAAGCGGTTCTTGTTTCTCAGCATCTGGGGCGTGCTTGTTGTCTCCCTGGCCCTGGAACTGAGCGCAGGGGTCAGGCCTGTTACCCAGGACCTGCTCCTGGCTTCTCTTTTCGGCGGATTGTTGACAGGGGTCGGCATGGGAATAATTTTCCGCTCGCAGGGCTCTTTGGGCGGGACCGATATCGTGGCATTAATCTTGAACGGCAAATTCAGCTTCAGTGTAGGCCAGGTTCTCCTGGCTATAGACGCCGCGATATTTACGGTGGCGGCTTTTTTGTTCAAACCGGAACTGGCTATGTATGCCATCATCTATATGTTTGTGGCAACCAGGGTAGTGGATTACGTACAGGCAGGGTTGAGCCACACCAAGGCGGCAATTATCATTTCCAACGAGCCGGATAAAATCGCCCGGGATATCATGACGATTTTGGAACGGGGTGTAACATTCCTCAATGGAAGCGGCGCTTATTCCGGTGAAAATAAAAAGATTATTTACTGTGTAGTCACGCGGGCTGAACTGGCCCGTGTGAAAGAAATTATCAGGGAAAATGATCCGGGCGCCTTTGTGGCCCTGTCGGAGACACCGGAAGTATTGGGTGAAGGTTTTTCCCCGGTGCGGGGACGCTAGCATAGTATATAGGGTAGGAGTCGGGGGTTGGAATTCTGCTACAAAGGAGGCGCACGGGATGGGTTTGATTGAACAGGCCAGGGCGCTGGCGGGTGAATTGGGGCGCAGCCAGGAACTCCAGGCTTTTAAGGCGGCTGAACGCCAGGTCAGGGCCGACCAGAACGCTTTTCAAATGGTAAGCAAGTACATGGAAATGGAACAGTCCCTGATGCTCAAACAAATGCAGGGAGAGCACCAGGCGGAAACCACCAGCCTGAATTCCTACCGGGAACAGATCGTCAAAAATGAGACGGTGGCTAGGTTTTTTGCTGCCAAACAGCGGTTTGACCAAGTATGGTATCAGGTAAACCAGATTATCGGCAGTGTACTGGGGCAGTAAGCAAGAAATGCGCGCTTCGTTTTTCCTCAGCGCGCGCATTTCCCTGCCGAGGCTGAGACATGCATGTTCAGTCTCAGCCTCTCTAGGACTAGGACCGCGCTAGACTCGACCCTCTATTGGGCTTGCGC
>JAJZPO010000141.1 GCA_021811155.1 Bacillota bacterium
TCACGAAAAAGCAGTAATAATCCACACACTATTAATTACTACATAAAAATAAAGAAAGTACTCAATGAACCGGGCATGGGGATTACAACATAAAATAAAATAATGGTCAGTTGACAGGAAAGTTTTTGCTTGAGATGGAATATTATGTACAAGCTTTGCAAAAAACTTTCTGCAGGGGTGAAAGGCTTTCATGGGGAAACGCGGCAATTATCTCAACCAACTCCTGCTTCTGCTGCAAACAGGGTCTTCTTTCGCAGAACTGGAGCAGATGCTCGTGGCAAATTCAAACCTGCCGGGTCCAAGGGCCAACCTGGAACTCGCCTGGGCCTTTGCCGACTGTTTCGAGGAGATTGAGGCGACTGGAGAACATTTGACTCTGCTCATAGGATGGGCAAGCCTGGGACCAGAGCAGGCTCCCGCAGGCAGTCCGTTGGAATTTCTGCCCTTTTGCGCCATCCAGGCTTTGGGTGCTGGCTACCTTAATGCCTATGAAAGGGAAAAAGTCCTGGCGGTCTTGAGGCAGGCGGCAGGGGACAGCCGTTGGCGGGTGCGGGAGGCAGTTGCTATGGGCTTTCAGCGCATAGCAGAAGTCGATTTTGCTGTGGCGCAGGAGGTCTTTTCCGCCTGGCTGAGGGATGCCACTCTGGTGGAAAAAAGAGCTATTCTGGCGGCTCTGGCCCACGGGCCATTGCTAAAGCAGCCTGAACGGGCAGAGTTTTGCCTTGATGTCACGGAACTGGTCCTGAAAGATTTGCTGGAATTGCCGCGGCAGGAGCGTAAAACCGAAGGATTCAGGATTTTGAAACAAGGCCTGGAGTATTCCATCAGCTTGTTTGTGGAAAGCCTGCCAGAGCAGGGGTTCTTCCGTCTGGAAAAATGGGTGGAAGCGGATGATGCCGACCTCAGGCATATCATCAAGTCCAACCTGCTCAAAGCCAGGTTGGCAAAAAAGCATGCCGCCAGGGTCAACGGCCTCCTGGCCAGGTTATAATCACAATTCAACCCCGCACCACAACTGATGCGGGGTCCATTTTTCGATTATTGATTGTCAAAGATCTTTACCTGATCAGGGCCTGGAATTCCGGACTGTTTTTCACCGGGTTGAAGTCCTTTTCGTCCCTGGCAAAGTCTTTGACGCCGGGGTCCAGTGCAATAGCCTGTTTCAGGTATTTCAGCGTGTTCGAGACATCTCCCCGGCGGCCGTAAATGCTGGAGATACCGTAGTAGCTCCAGACGAAGTTCTCTACCTCCAGGTCTTTGTGATACCACTCCAAGGCCAGATTGTACTGGGCGCTAAGTTCATAGGCCAAAGCCTTGTTAAAGCGGGCATAGCCAAACTCGGGGTTCAGGGCCAGGGCTTTGTCGATGTTTTCCATCGCCTGCTGCGGCTGGCCTGAGTAGGCGAGAGCAATACCTTTTATATTGTAAGCTTTGTAGAATTCGTCGTCCTGTTTGATAATCTCGTTGGCCGTCTTAATGGCCTCTGCATACCTGTGGCTGAAAAAGCTGTTGTAAGCCTGCTTGTACTGGGTTTCCAGCGCCTGGTTCCCGCTTGCGGGCTGGACCGCAGGCGCGGTGGGCGGGCTTGTGACAGGAACTGTAGTGGAAGGCGCGGTTGTCCGGGCGGCTGCCGGCTGCAGGCCCGTTGCCGGCGGCGTGTTTACGTCCCGCAGACCCAGTCTGAGCGCTAAACCTGCTGCAGCAATGGCAAACACCAACAGTATCGATAACTTAAGCTTGACAGTTGGACGTATTGACATTAATTGTCCTCCAATTTACCATTTAACTACGATTATCAACTTGATGCTCACTCCAGGCTGCTGGACATATCGGATTCACCCCGCCATACAGCAAATAATTTGTTAATTCGTTATTTATCAAGAAGTATACTACATTTTGTTCCTTTTCCCTGTTAATTTTAACAAATTGTTTAATAGGGGAATTACTGTATCAAAAGACCCAGCCTTCAGTACAATATAATGGCAGCAGTTTTGCACTAAGATAATATGGGCTTAGAGGTCAGATTAGGAAGGGGGAGCCGGATGAGCAAGAAAGTAATCCTGTTTATTATTGACTCTTTTCATCCTGCTGTCCTGGAGGCTTGTTTGGCGCAGGGCACGGCCCCGGCTATGAATTACCTGGTGAATCACGGCTATTGTCATCCGGACTGCATATCGTCCTTTCCTACCATGACGCCGGTTGCCACCAGTTCCATTGTTACCGGGATGTGGCCTGACCAACACCTGGTGCCCGGGTTTATCTGGTATAACCCCAAAACCAAGTGGTTTGTCAATTACGGCGCAACCTTACGGGCAATCCTGAAAATGGGACCTGAACAGGTGCTGAGAAACCTGTTAAAAAACTTAAATGGCGAACATCTGAACAGGAAAATACCCACGGTATACGAAAAGCTTGGTGAGAGCGGCCTGGCAAGCGGCAGTGTTAACTTTTTTATTCACCGGGCCAAACTGGAACACAAGGCCAAGGTGCCTTTTTTACTGCGCCTGGCTTCTCATTTTAAACTTTACCAGGAGGAGCTCGGGGGTCCGGAAATCCTGACCCTGGGGGCTTTGATCCAGCCCAGTTTCACCAAACCATTCCACCGGCTGCCGGTTGGTCCCTTTAACCGGTTCGGATTTAACGACATTTTCTCGGGCAAGATTGCTGCCAATATCATCCGGGATGGTAAACAGCCCGATTTTTTGCTGGTCTACCTGCCTGACACGGATAAATACTCCCATGTGCACGGCCCCCTCCACAGCCAGCCTGCCGTTGCACGGGCAGACAGGCAGATCAGGGGGGTCCTGGATGCTTTTGGTTCCTGGGAAAGGGCCCTGGACGAGAATGTTATCATCGTCATGGGTGATCATGCCCAAACAACCATAGGCAGAAGCCATGAGCATATTATCAACCTGGACAAAATACTGGGCCGGTTTAGGCGCCTGGCGCTGCGGAACAGGAGCGATGAGGGCACTGAACTGGCCCTGTGCCCCAACGAACGCATGGCGATAATCTATGTGCTGAAAAACCGGCGGCAGGTCCTGGATGAAACAGTGGGAATCCTGGCTCATGACAGGCGCCATACGCAAATAGCCTGGCGCGATAAGCGTAACCTTTACAAAGTAGTGCAGGGGGGGACTGAAAAAAACCTGTGCTTCTGGCGAGGCGGCCCTCATAACGATGCTTACGGCAACACATGGGGATTTGAAGGGGATTTGACCGTGGTGGACGCCAGGGTTGACCGGGACGACCGTTTGGTATTTGGCGACTACCCGGATGCCTTCCGGCGTCTGCAATCCGCTCTGGACGGGAGGCGGGGAACCAGAATCGTACTCTCCGCAGCACCCGGGTATGAGTATAAGGCTGAAGGGGCTCCAATCCATCGGGGTGGCGGCAGCCACGGTTCCCTGGAACGGGAGGATTCCAGTGTGCCTTTGATCATTGCGGGAAGTCAAAATAATATCCAAGACCCAAGAATCATAGATATTTTCCCGTTTATCCTGGATAATTTTCAAATTGCGTCCATTTAGGTCCATTTGCCTTTCATATCGATTGAAATGTAAATATTGTATTTTTTTTAATTTGTCCTTATAATAGAGAAGAGAAATTGTCACATGCTGGGAGTGAGGATTGTGGCGCAATATAAATTTGACCTGACGTTGGTACTTGAAGCTGTAAACCGGGACGAAGCTATGCAGAAATTAGGCGCCCTCCTGGCGGAATGCCAATGGGAAATGGGATCTTTGGAGGTTATAGAGGCCGAGCCTGCAGTCCAGGCCTTATCCTCCCCTGCAATGGATTATGCTGCTGAGCCCGAGCAGCAAAGCTATGTGACCTACCGGGTTGCCGATGAGACATTCCGGGTTTTCGCCAAGGATTTGGGCTTGCAGGGCACCGAATTAAAAGTCCCTAAGAACAGGGATTTTCTTCAGTTCAGAATCAGGGCTTTTCTGGAAGGCCTGGGCTACAAGGTTGAACCTAAAACCAATATCCGGGTAGTGGCAGAGAGCCATGTGGAACCGGTGCCCCAGGAACAAGCCCCTGAAGCCGGGCTCAACAGTCAGTCAGTATATGTTAAACGCTAATCAGGACCGCCGCCGGGCGGTCTTTTATTTAGTACCTCAGCATTCCTGTAATGAAAACAGATGGTCTTTGAAAAAAGTAAGCCCCTCCTGGTAAAATACGAGGTGTCCGGATGAAAGGACCCTTAATTAAACAACCAGGGAAGGAGCTTATTATGAATT
>JAJZPO010000047.1 GCA_021811155.1 Bacillota bacterium
GACTTGCATGTGTTAAGCACGCCGCCAGCGTTCATCCTGAGCCAGGATCAAACTCTCCAATAATATTGAAAAAATTTGATTGCTCAAGTAAAGAATTTCATCGGAATTTAAGGTCATTTAAACGCTTGCTGCTGTTCAGTTTTCAAAGAGCTTTCTCGTCCGTCGCGCATCAGCGACGTTTTATAATTTATCACATTTTCTTGCCTGAGTCAACTGGAATCTTTAGGTTTTTTGTCGACTCTTTAAAGATTTGTTTTGCCGCGAAAGCGACTTTTGTAGTCTATCAACAATTTCTTAAAAAAGCAAGAGTTATTTAAAGGAAATTTTAATTAATGCAATTTAAATTTTTGTACTATATATTGAAGTTCGACAGCAAATTTGGCCAGTTGTTCCACATTGACTGTAATTCCCGTCATGGAGGCAGACTCTTCCTGGATGGCTGAGTTAACTTCAATTGTAGCATCGCCAATCATTGTTGCGCCTTCAGCCACATGTTCCATGATTGGGGTGATAAATTCCGATGCCGCAGCCATTTGTTGATTGGCGGCAGTGATTTCCTGAATCCGTGCATTAACTTTCTCCACAGCCAGCAGTATTTGCTTCAACGCTTCCCCCGCCTTTCTGGTAACTGCCAAACCTTCAGTGACTTCTCTATTGCCAACCTGAATGCTGCTGACCGCCTTTAGGGTGGTGTTTTGCATATCATTAATCAGCGTTGAGATTTCCTTAGCCGAATCCGCTGATTGTTCCGCCAGTTTCCTAACTTCCTCTGCCACAACGGCAAAACCCCTGCCTTGTTCTCCAGCTCTGGCAGCCTCAATAGCAGCATTCAAAGCGAGCAGGTTGGTTTGACTGGCTACTTCCGTAATAAAGTCAACAATCTTGCCTACTTCTTTGCCGGTTTCCCCCAATTGTTTAATAACTTCGGCGCTGTCCTTTGCCCGTAAGTTGATAGACTCCATTTTTTGAATAACTTCACCTATTTCAACACTACCTTGTTTTGCCAGCGAAAAGGTATTGCCGCTGTTCTCAGCAACATTTTGAATATTGGCGTTGCTGTGCTGAATAGCGCTGCTCAATTGGCCCACTGCCGTACTTGCCTCTCTCGTCCTCTCGATTTGAGTTTGTGCTTGGTAGTTGATATTTTGTACGGACTGGGCCACCATATTAATGGCCGCTACAATCTGAGCAGTATTGGCCGTTAACTGCTGGGCCGAGGTATTCACAAGTTGAGCGCCTTCGTCAATTGAAACAACAATCCCCCTTAGGTCGCCTACCATCTTTCCTATAGCTGCTTCGATTTGTCCCACTTCATCGAAATTAACGACGTCCACCTGCAGATTTAGCTCACCCTTGGAAACCCTGGCTAAAGTGCGGACCATGTTAATCAGGGACTTGGTCAGAACACCAGACCAAATAAAGCCGGCAATAGAAAGCAAAAGTACCAGCCCTAAACCTGCCACCGTAACCAAAGTCTGGGAAATATAAGTGTAACTGACAATATCTCTTTCACTTTGAAGGTATTGACTGCTCAAATCTTTTTCAATGCGGACGGCTATATCCAGTTGTTCCCGGGTGAGGGTTCTAAATTGGGTCAAGTCGGTCTCGCTGCCGGTTTGCGTCAACCTATCCGGGAAATCCCGGCTCACCTCCGCATCAATCGTTCCTAACTGACGCAGCAGGTTCTTATCTATATAACCTTGTGCGTTGTCCAGGACCTGCCTTTTTGCCGATTTGTAGCCTTCTGCTGCCTGCTTAAATTCTGAGATGGCGGATTGATCCTTGGCATAAACAAGCTGGTCAGCCGCAGCATTTTCCCGATAAAGGAACCTGTTCATGCTGATGGCCCCCTGGGCGGCAACCGAGAGCGCTCCCAGGTTAGCGGTTTTGGTCTCCACAACATGAAAGTTGTAAAAGGTCCAGGACAGTAAACTGCCAATCAAAATTACCAATAATAATGTAAACAGAAAAACTTTTGTTTTTAATGATTTTATAGGCATCAGGCGCATGTAAGCCCCCCTAATCTCCAAAAGGCAGACGTTCCGTTCTGGAAAATTTCGCTGTAGAATGACAAATTTCCTCTGATTCGCGAAAAATAATTTTCACTCCTGTCCGGTACTTTCCCAGACCAGTTTTGCGACTTCCGCCACAGTTTCCTCACCTTCATCCTCGTCTACATTTTTCGACATTATCGCCAAGATGTATGGATGAGGTGCATAGACAATACCAACATCATTCACAACACCCTCCAAGCTCCCTATTTTATGGGCCACCACTACATTGGCAGGTGTACCCTGCCGGATTCTGCTTGGAAAAATGGTGTTCTTTAGATCGTCTATAAGATATTTGCCATATTCAGGCTTAACCTTGGCGAAGTCATAGACTGCTTTCATGTATGTAATCAGGTCGGCAGGGGTACCGTAAGGCGTGCCTTCCACAGGCCCGCCGCTTCCCCCTAGCCGCTTCATAAAATTGATTACGTTCTCCTTCCCCAATTTGCCCAGCAGCATATTTACAGCTGCGTTGTCTGATTCACGAATAGACAAGGAAGCCAATTGGCGGAGCGAATAACTTACCCCCGGTTTTTGGTACTGCAGCGAACCTGTACCGCTTTCGTAGAATTTGGCCAAATACACAAGTTTTGCATCGAGGTTCAGTTTTTTTTCGGCGACCTGTTGGTAAAGATAGAGGTTAACAGGCACTTTGAATGTACTGGCCATCTTAAAGCTTTCATTTTGGTTGTAGCCAATATTGATCGCGAGTTCTCTGCCTCCTACTTTCCGCTGGGTATAAAGGCTAAAACCGTAAGTGCCGGATTGTTTCCGCAGAAAGTCACTGACTCGGTTCTCAAGTTCTTTGAATTTCTTGTTCAGAGCCTCCTCCTCGGCCGCTATCTTCACCCTTTCCGCCTCAATCAACTGCTTTCTTATCTCTATCGATTCTTCCCTGCCGTTTTCTACCCCTGCTTTGCCGGCTAATTCCGGTATTGGCGCGATTGCCTCCGCCTTTGCGCCGTCTTGCCAAAAGGCCAAAGTTAAGATAAAGGTACTGAGAATGGCTAAGGATAGGGTTACTCCTATAATGCCGCTTAAATTGTTCAGTTTCGGATTCATGCGCCCTCACCCCCGTCCCGTTAAATTTAGACGGAAGACGACCAAAATCCTGCAAAATTGGTATATTAATGGTATTACTTCCATCCTCTGGGTATGAAGCGGGCCGCAAGAAGTTCACAATACTCACGCAGCGCTATTTATGATAAAATAAACGGAAAGGCCCTGGACATCCTTTCCAAGCCTACTCAGCAAACGAATTGGAGTGTACCAAATGTTAAAGGTTCGACCGGTAGAGCCGCAAGCATATTTTTCCTATGTTACACGGGCTCCCCTGGGAAACTTTATGCAGTATCCGTCCTGGGCGAGGGTTAAGACCGAATGGACGCACGACTTACTGGGCTGGTTTTCACCTGCCGGCAACATGGTAGGCTGTGCTTTGGTTTTGTACCGTAAGATGCCTGTCTTGAACCAATACCTTGCCTATATCCCGCGCGGACCGCTGATTGACTGGGAAGCGCCCGACTTGATGGAGTGGTTTCAACCCCTGTTCGCCTACCTGAAGCGGAAAGGTGTTTTTACGCTGAAGATGGACCCGCCCGTGGTGCAGGCCAAATGGCATACCTCTACGATCAAAGCCTGCCTGGCAGAGGCGCGTGACAAACAGCTAAAAGGCGGGGAACTGCGCCTGCTAACCACCGATGTCAGTTTCGACACTGCCACAAGCCTTCAAATTCAGCTCCAAAAAATGGGATTTATAAAAAAGCCCGGTGAAACCGGGTTTTCTGCCGTTCAGCCTGAATACGTTTACCGCTTGCCTTTGGAAGGGCGTTCCCTTGCCGAAATCTTTAATGGACTGCACACTAATTGGCGCAGAAATGTGAAAAAGGCTGAACGTCTGGGCGTCAGGGTAAGAATCGGGGCAGAAGAAGATTTGCCCGCCTTTTACGGCTTATTAAAGGTCACTGCCGAGCGGGACCGATTCAAAGTAAGAAACCTTTCTTATTTCGAAACTATGTACCGCGCTCTGAACTCTGAAGAGCCCGGCCGCCTGTGCCTTTATTTGGCCGAAGACGAAGATGAGCTTCTGGCCGCAACCCTGGCGGTTTCTGCCAACCGGCATACCTGGTACCTGTACGGGGCCAGCAGCAGCAACAAACGGGAAAAGGCCCCTAACCATGCTGTCCAGTGGCAAATGATCCGGGACGCGCACCGGCGCGGGGATAAGATTTATGATTTTCGCGGCATCAGCCCTACTTTGGATGAATCAGACCATCTCTTTGGTTTGCTCAAGTTCAAACTGGGTTTTGGCGGAGAAGCATGCGAAATGATAGGGGCCTGGGATTACCCCATAAAACCACTGCTGCACCGGGCCTTTGACTTATATATGAAACGCCGTTGAGGGGGTAGCGATGAGCTTTACACTCTATTTGGACCGGCAGCAATGGTTCAAACACCTGGCAGAGACCGACCGCTTATTTTCAGGTTGCCTGCCTGTAATCAAGGGTAACGGGTATGGGTTCGGCAACTCCTTTCTGGCCGATGCCATGACGAAATTAGGCAAAAGGTCGGTTGCGGTCGGCACCTTGGAAGAAGCCAGGCAGATCTCCTCAACCCACAGTTTTGAGCAGATCCTCATCCTGACTCCTGTGTGGTCAGACCTCCGGCCGGCTGACCTGGCCTTCACATTTACAGTGGTCAGCTTTCAGCACTTGGAGCAGCTTGTTGCCAGGGTGCGGAATGCCGGGGCATTTCCCCCCGTCAAAGTCGTGCTGAAATGCAGTTCAGGCATGAAGCGCTTCGGCGTTGACGCGGGGGAGTTAAAAGCCGCGGCTGAACTACTCCGCGCCGACCCTACAGTGCTGCTTGAAGGATACTCATTGCATTTTCCCGTTGAAACAATGACAGAGGATGAGAAACTGCGGCAAATCCAGACCTGGATTCAGCTGATAAGTTCCTCCGGTTTAGCCTGTGACAAAATGTACCTGAGCCATATTTCTCCCGCTTTGTTGCGCCGCTTAACGGAACAGTATCCGGCTGTCTCATGCGTGGTCAGACTCGGGACCAGCCTGTGGCTGGCAGAAAAGGCGTATCATTTCCGCAGCACTGTACTTGCTGTAAGACAGATTGCGGCCGGTGAGCGCTACGGTTACAAACAAAAAAAAGCGTGGCGCCAGGGCTATCTGGTCTCGGTTTCAGGCGGCACCGCCAACGGTGTCGGACTGGAAGCTCCGCTCCACACCAGCGGACTGAAAGGTCCCCTGAAATTGACGCTGTTTTGGTTCCTGAACCTGTTTAACTTCCATCTAAGCCCTTTCGTCTACGCCGGCAAACGCCTCTGGTTCGCGGAACCGCCTCATATGCAGGCAAGCGTGCTCAAGCTTCGCCGCAACCCGCCAAAACCCGGAGATGAAGTTGCTCTGAAAAATGTGCGCATGACCATTGCAGCTTTTGATGAGATTGTGCAGTTCAACGAGCGGGCCGCTGAACGGGACCGCACATAACCAGAAGCATATGCCCGGCTGGAGTCGCCGGGTATATGCTTTCTTACGAAATGGCTCTAGGAGAGTGTTGAAGAACTAAACCCCCCAGGGGTATAAAAAGTCAACTTTTTCACCCTAAATGCAGGTAAATGGAAGATTGATGTCGAAATATATAACAATCATGAGATACGGGGTGATAATTTGCTATGATGGGACGAGATGACCAACAATTAAACGTATTCGATATTAACTTCAAATCCTACTCAAAGGATGGGAGTCGACTCAAAGAATTTATCTTCAGCAAAGACCAGTGACGCACATGCGAATTGTACCAAAACTGCATTAGCAACAAAACCGACCTTCGCACCATCACGGTTAACGAGTACGAGAGACAACTACAGAAAGGTAGGGCCTATCAGAAGACCGAGGAGTTTGAAGAGATTTATTCTAGCCGCTATAAAGTTGAACGCAAACAAGCGGAAATGGTGCGGCATGGAATGCGACAGGCTAAGTTTATCGGCAAAGCCAAAATAACTCTGCAAGCCTTAATGGTAGCCACCTTGGTTAACTTCAAACTCTTTGCGAAACTGACCCCTGTGGCCACATAGGGGGAAGTCTACCCTTCCTGCCCCAATATATGGGAAAAGGGGCAGGAACAAACGATAAAGCCCCGAAAAAGGGGGATCTCTATCCCGTAAGCGACTTAAAATCTCTCCTCACACTGAAGACCAAGGCCCAGATTTCAAGATGCTGGAATTTGCTGGGCAATTATGCGGGGTTCTTCAACACTCTCCTAGGATGGGAACACATTAACTTTTTGGGTGAGTATAAGTTTGATATAAAGCAAACGACCACCTTAAAATCCTTGCGCCCTCTTAACAGCGACCAAAATAGTTCAGCCAGTTAAACCTTGGAGTAAGGAAAACTGGCTCTTTGCTTCCAAAATATGTCTTAGCGTATATTTTCGTTAAAATGTTGGCGGGACCCCAATATGGTCTTTTTGACTATTTATAAGAAAACATCTCGATTTGCTCGCCGGTATTTGCGTCAATTACTACATAAATTTCTGAATGCGGTTTTTTACTCTTTCCGTTGGGCACACCGTGTCCATTCAAAGTTATTCCCTCAAACTTTACCATCCAGACCGGTAAATTAGTTAGGTCGGTACCCGATTGCAGAGATTTCTTAAACCTGTTGTTTGTATACCTAACCTGAAAAGCTTCAATCTGTTTTGCTTGACCACTGTAAACCGGCCCTAAAATTTCTTTACCTCTTGCTATTGCAGCTGATTCATCCAATTTTACAGTTTCCTGTGTGTCTTTTAAGTCAACATCGAGTTTCTGTTTAATGTCTTGGTCCTGTACTAGCGCTTGGAGTTTACTTTTATTAGATGAAGGAACGGCAACCAAAATTCCGTTTGAAACAGTAAGCATAATAACTAATGTTAATATTGTCAAAACACCTATAGAAATTTTTCGTTTCATTTATCCAACCTCCTTCTCTTAATATCTACTATCCCAAATTTCCCACTGGGAAGATCCTGAACTCAGTATATTATTTCTTTGAGTTGAAAGATCAGCCCACTTATAACACAAAGGATTAGAATGCCAACTTTGAGAAGTGTCTTTGTAATAAAGTCCTCCAAAGGAAACTGGATTGTAGTTGCTTCCAGGACTTTGGTCAGACGGGTCGTAGATTTCTCCAAGAAATTCTATATGAGTCGGCAACCATTGAAGTGTGCTGCCAGACGCATATAAGTAATCTGTTCCATTAACCCGCATTGCAGCACCACCCGTATTATCAAAACTAACCTCGTACCGATTTGTAGATCCAACGGAAGCAGCCCCTATGTAACGTATGTCCCATAAACCTGTTACATCACTGCTATATTCTACAAAGTACTGGGGGCCAGAAAATCCTGCATCCTTGGCCCACCCGGATTGTACATAATTCTGTGCAGGTGGGTTATAAGGCCCTGGGGCAGCGGACATCACCCATGCGCTAGACGATCCATTCGAGGACACATAAGGGTTTTGTGTTTCAATTAATCCAGAAGAACCTAAATTTAATATGACCTTATATCCGCCGTCATAATAATTTGCTAAAGCCTGCGAAGGTTTGGCAATTAAAAGTCCAATTACTAACATAAGTACGCTGAATACGAGCCTATGTCCAATTTTCATTTTTTACATCCTCTCCCTTTTCAGTGAATAATGAATAAATTCTTTTGAATCGTTATCATCAGATCATACAAACCATCTCACTGAAGGAAAATAAGTCTGTTAAAAGGATATATTTACCTATTCGATATTGTTTTACCAATTCCTCCACTAAATAGCAAATTTGTTAAAAACGACTAATTTCGCCCGTCGGTTCTCGCTTCGGGGGTAATTCAATTCGTTGTACTCCAGGGCAACTTTTGACTTTGGCTGCGGGCCTGGTCTAAAAATACATGAATTGCCAGGGCGTTTAATCATAACGTTCTGGCGTTATAGAGATGTCTGGCGGTTAACCAAGACGAATATAGCCTCTCGGCATTCAGGGGTGAAAATGGCACAAAGTACCAAATGGAGCTGGAAATTCAGGATATAACAGGAAAATTGCTGCCTTGCTTTTCCGACAAAGAGACGGATGCCATTCTTGACAGTGTGGACAGAACTACTCCTATCGGGAAACGAGATTATGCTATCATAATGCTCACGCTTTGGACAGGGCTTCGAGGCTTATCGTTGCCAGTTCCACGTTATGGATTGCAAAACTAAGTCAGTCAGTAGCGTAACAACAATCTCGTCAATAGTTTAAGACCGCCGCGGCGGTCTTAAACTATTTGTCCCTCACCCAGGATTACATATTTGGTGGTTGTCATTTCCCTAAGCCCCATCGGACCCCTGGCATGAAGTTTCTGCGTGCTGATGCCGATTTCAGCGCCAAAGCCGAACCTGCCTCCGTCTGTGAAGCGGGTTGAAGCATTGACGTACACGGCTGCAGCATCTACTTCCTGCAGGAATTTGCGGGCGCGGGAGTAGTTCCCGGTTACAATCGCTTCAGAATGTTTGGTCCCATAAGCTGTAATGTGGTCTATGGCCTCTTCTACCCCTGACACAACCTTAACAGCCATAATCAAATCCAGGTATTCTGTGGCCCAGTCAGCCTCAGTCGCAGGTTTTATCCCAGGCACAAGCCCCACAGCCTCAGGACATCCCCGCAGTTCAACGCCTTTCCCCATCAGGGCTTCAGCGACCCGCGGCAAAAACTCAGCCGCAATTTCCCGGTCAACCAAAAGGGTCTCAGCTGCGTTGCAAACACCGGGCCTTTGTGTTTTGGCATTAACGGTAATGGCGATACCCTTGTCGAAATCAGCGTCCCGGTCCACATACACGTGGCAGTTTCCAGTTCCGGTTTCAATTACCGGAACAGTGGAGTTTTCAACCACCAGGCGGATAAGACCCTCCCCGCCGCGGGGAATCAAAACATCCAGGTACTTATTCAACCTGAGCATTTGATTCACTACTTCACGGTCCGTATCTTCCACCAGCTGAACCGCGCCCTCAGGCAAGCCGGCTTTGACCAATGCGCCCTGCAAAGCCCGGGTCAGGGCCAGGTTGGACTCAATCGCTTCCGAGCCTCCCCGCAGAATCACCGCATTCCCCGCTTTCAAGCACAATCCGGCTGCGTCCACTGTTACATTTGGCCTCGCTTCATAGATCATGCCGACAACCCCGATAGGCACCCGGACCTGCTGGATCTGGAGCCTGTTGGGCCTGGTCCAGCCAGCTACAACTTCGCCTACCGGGTCAGGCAAACCCGTAAGATCCAAGAGGCCGCGGCTAATCTCTTGCAACCCGGCTTCATCCAGCAGCAGGCGGTTGATAAGGCTACCCTTTAAGCCTTTGGCCCTGGCGTTATGCACATCCCTTTGGTTGGCAGACACAATCTCGTCTTTATGGGTCATGAGTTCCTTCGCCATCTTCTCCAGGGCTTCATTCTTCTGTTTGGCTGAAAGATTGGCCAAAATCCTGGCTGCTGCTTTGGCAGCCTTCCCTTTCCTTTCAAGTTCCGACTCCATATGAACCCACCTTTACTAAGTTTTATTGGGGGCAACCGGTGATTTATCCCCGGAGCCAGGCTTTCACCTTGTAACCGTCAGGAAGTCCCTGTGAATGACTTCGCAGCCTCGCTCCAGCCCGATCAGAGCAGCAGCCTCTTCAGAATGCAGACCCTTGCACTTGTCCACTTCCTGGGATGACAAAGCAACAAGTCCCCGCGCAATTTCATTCCGTTTCCTGTCTATTACCCGCACCAGATGTCCCCGCTCCCAGGAACCTTCCACATTGACAACTCCCTTGGGGAGCAGGCTCTTCCCCTCCCAGAGAATGGCGGATTTAGCGCCCTCATCTACCTGGATTACCCCTTCCGAGATAGCTCCCCACGCCAGCCAGCGTTTGCGGCTCGGCAAGCGCCCCCTGCGAGGCAAAAAGAACGTGCCTGCCTGGGCTCCCAACAGGAAGCGGCCCAATTCATCAGGCCTGGAACCATTAAGAATCAGCATACCGATGCCGAAGCTGGTGACAATCTTGGCTGCTTGCAGTTTGCTGCCCATGCCTCCGGTACCAAGCTCGGACCCTTTCCCGGCAGCCAGGTGTTCGATTTCCGGCGTGATATCCTGCACCACGGGAATGAGTTTTGCGTTTCGGTTTAGCCTCGGATTCTCTGTGTAAAGGCCGTCGACATCGGAAAAAACGGCCAGCAGCTGGGCATCAACCAAACCCGCAACCATGGCCGACAAGCGGTCGTTGTCCCCGAAGCAAAGTTCCTCTACTGCCACTGTATCATTTTCGTTAACTATGGGTACGACTCCTTTTTGCAGCAAAGCTTCCAGAGTGTTGCGGGCATTAGTATAGCGTTCCCTTTTGGCCAGGTCCACCCTGGTGAGCAGTATCTGGGCGCCGATCAGCCCGTACCGGGCCAGCTCCTCATTGTAGCGCTGGATCAGATACCCCTGGCCCACGGCCGCGGTGGCTTGTTTTTCACTGACTGTTTTTGGCTTGGTCTGGTGGCCCAAAATTCCCATGCCGGCAGCGACTGCCCCGGAACTCACTATTACCACTTCGATGCCCATTTCCCGCAGCCGGGCTATTTCTCCCACGAACAGGGCTAGTGATACGTGGCTGATTCCACCGTTGGGATGGTTAAGGGAACTGCTCCCCACTTTTACCACCACTCTGGTGACATTCAGACCGGTGGTCGACGCGCTCTCACCCACTGATGACACCCCCCGCCACGCCGGTAAATTCGAGCCCCATCTCCTTCGAACGGTTCGTAGCTGCCTTGACTGCCGCACATAAGGCCTCATGAAACCCGTGGGACCTCAATGCCTGCAGTCCGGCAAGTGTCGTCCCTCCGGGCGAACTGACAGCGGTGCGCAGCTGCAGCGGCTTCTCCCCCGTCTCGAGCAGCATCTTTGCAGCTCCGAACACTGTCTGCGTTGCCAGTTTCAGAGCCATTTCCTTTGGCAGGCCAACCTGTTCGCCAGCCTGTTCCATAGCCTCAATCATATAGTAAACATAAGCAGGGCCGCTGCCGCTCAGACCGGTTATGGCATCCAACTGGTCCTCAGCCACCCTTTCCACTTTACCAACCGACGCAAACAGTTCAGCGGCCAACTCCTCCGCTTCGGTTCCGGCATATATTCCCCGGGCGATGGCAGTAGCGGAAGCCAGGACTGTGCAGGACGTATTAGGCATTGCCCTGATTATCTTTACTTCCAGCTCGCAGAAGTCTTCGAGGAAAGCGGTGGGAATACCCGCTGCCACGGATACCAGCGTTTGCTCTGCAGAAAGTTTCGGACCCACCTCAGCCATAACCTGGGCCACGTCTTTCGGCTTGACGGCAAGGATGATTACTTCAGCCCGCCTGACCAGTTCGTCCTTGGCGCACCCGGTCACGCCCCAGCTCTCCCGCAACCTTTCCAGCCGCTCTCTGTTATTCTTATTCGCAACCAGCACATTTTCCGGCTTAACCGTACCGGACTGGATGATGCCCTTTAGCAGGGCTTCAGTCATCGAACCGGCGCCAATAAAACCAATTATCTTGTTCAGTAACATGACGAAAACCCCTTTCCTGAGGTAAAATAAAAAGTCCTCTCGTCCTAATACAAAGGACGAAAGAACTTATCTTCCGCGGTACCACCTTAATTAGCCGTACAAGCCGGCCCACCTCGTACAAAGTACGCCTCACTTCTGGCAAGGTTATACTCCCCCTCTGATAACGGACGGGTTCCCGGCAAGGCTTATCGCCTGCAGTTTAAGGGTGGGTTTCAGACAGTTTTGCGAGGAAGCCTCTCAGCTTTGGTTCCCCTCTCTGGACACTCCCTGTCCTACTGGTCCCTATCATCACTTTTTAAGCAAGATCTTTATTTCCTTGTAGTTTACATTATTTCCGCAAAAAAGTAAAGGATTTTTTCAACCATTTTCAGAGCGGCTTATGAGTCAGTTAAGAACCGTCCCCACCTGACTCATAGGTTGCCAAGCACCATATCGGTCATTTCCACAGTGCCGACCAATTTGGTGCCGGGCTCGTAAATATCACCGGTACGATACCCCAAATCCAGGACCTTGGAGACCGCGCCTTCGATTGCGGTGGCTGCATGCTCCTGCCCCAGGCCGTAGCGGAGCAGCAAGGCCACCGAAAGAATCGTCGCCAAGGGGTTGGCCTTGTTTTGGCCCGCAATATCAGGAGCGGAACCATGAGCAGGTTCGAACAAGCCGACCTTTCCGCCCAGGCTGGCCGAAGCCAGCATGCCGATCGAACCGCTGAGCATAGAAGCTAAATCGGTAAGAATATCGCCGAACATGTTCTCCGTGATAATCACGTCAAACTGCAAAGGCCAGCGCACCAACTGCATGGCGCAATTGTCCACATACATGTGTGTCAATTCCACATCAGGGTATTCCTCGGCCAACTCATTGACGGTTTCCCGCCACAAGCGGGAGCTTTCCAAAACGTTGGCCTTGTCCACCGAACAAAGTTTGCCCCTCCGCTTCCGGGCAGCCTCAAATCCCTGACGGGCAATTCTTTGTATCTCAGAGACTGAATACACCAGGCTGTCAAAGGCCTGCATTTCTCCGTTGACTTCGCGTCTGCCTTTTTCGCCAAAGTAGAGTCCCCCGGTAAGTTCGCGGAACACCACCATGTCAACCCCCTGCAGTACTTCTTCCTTTAAGGTGGAAGCTTTGAGCAGGGAAGGCAGCATCCGCACGGGCCGGATATTGGCGTACAGACCTAAGGCTTTGCGCATCTTCAACAGCGCAGCCCCTTCAGGCCGCAGGTGTACCGGCAGGGTGTCCCACTTAGGCCCGCCAACTGCTCCGAGCAGAATGGCATCGCTATTCTGACAGAGTGCTAAAGTCTCATCAGGCAGCGGCACACCTAGAGCGTCAATAGCTGCTCCGCCTACCAGCGCTTCTTCAAACTCAACATCAAAACCAAATTTACCGGCTGCATGCTTAAAAACCCTAACCCCTTGGGGAACTATTTCCTGGCCTATTCCGTCCCCAGGCAACAATGCAATCTTATACAAGCCTATTTCCCCGCCTTTCCGGCTACATAGGGTACCAAGCCCCCTGCCTTGATCAGTTCCTGCATAAAGGGCGGGAACGGTACGGCCTGATAAGTCTCTCCCCGGCTTAAATTTTCAATTACGCCGCTGGCCTCATCAATCTCTACCACATCCCCCTGCTGGATCTTTTCTGCCGCTTCCGCGCTTTCAAAAATCGGCAGTCCGATGTTCAAAGCATTGCGGTAAAAGATGCGGGCAAAGGATGAGGCGATGACACAGGACACACCTGCAGCTTTGATGGCGATTGGCGCATGCTCGCGGGAGGAGCCGCAGCCAAAGTTTTTGCCGGCCACAATGATGTCACCTTGCGCAACTTTGCGGGGAAATTCCGGATCGGCGTCTTCCATGCAGTGCTGGGCCAAAGCCTCCGGTTCTGAGGTGTTCAAATACCTGGCCGGAATAATTACATCAGTGTCTACATCCTTGCCAAATTTCCACGTCCTGCCTTTTTCTATCACTCAGGCCACCTCCTCGGGGCTGGCAATCCGCCCCAGGATAGCGGAAGCTGCCGCTACTGCGGGATTGCACAGATAAACTTCGCTTTCCGGATGGCCCATGCGGCCGACAAAGTTGCGGTTGGTGGTTGAGAGAGCTTTCTCGCCCCTGGCCAGAATCCCCATGTGGCCGCCGAGGCATGGCCCGCAGGTAGGAGTGCTGACAGCGGCGCCGGCTTCGACCAGAGCGTCGATAACCCCTTCCGCCAGGGCTTGGCGGTAAATTTGCTGAGTGCCCGGCAGGACAATCAGGCGGATTTCTTTGTGCACTTTTTTGCCCTTTAGAATGCGGGCTGCCAACTGCAAGTCCTCCAGCCTGCCATTGGTGCAGGAGCCGATAACCACCTGGTCGATTTTAACATGAGTGGATTCCCGCACCGGCCGGGTATTTTCCGGCAGATGGGGAAAAGCAACCTGGGGCTCAATTTCCGCCACATCGATTTCAAATACCTCAGCATATGTGGCATTGGGATCGCTCTTATATACTTTGTAGTCACGCTTGGCCCGCCCCTTGACATACTCCAGGGTCTTCTCATCGGGAGCGATAATGCCGTTTTTTGCTCCAGCTTCAATGGCCATGTTGCAGATAGTAAACCGGTTATCCATGGAGAGGGAGCGGATCCCTTCACCATCAAACTCCATAGCCTGGTAACGGGCGCCGTCCACTCCGATCTTGCCAATGACGTACAAAATCAAGTCTTTGCCGCCTACCCAGTTATGCCACTTGTCCCCGTAGAAGAAGAACTTCAGGGACTCAGGCACCCTGAACCAGGCTTCCCCTGTAGCCATACCCGCCGCCAGGTCGGTGCTGCCGACACCGGTGGCAAAAGCTCCGACCGCCCCGTAGGTACAGGTGTGGGAATCGGCGCCGATAATGCAATCTCCCGGCAGGGTGAGCCCTTGTTCCGGCAGCAGGCAGTGCTCGATGCCCATTTGACCGATTTCAAAATAGTTTTCCACTTCATGCTGCCGGGCAAAATCCCGCATTAATTTGCATTGCTCCGCGGACTGAATGTCCTTATTGGGTGCGAAATGGTCAGGGACCAGCGCCACGCGGCTGCGGTCGAACACGTCTTCCCGCCCCAGTTTTTTGAACTCCTTGATGGCCACAGGCGCCGTAACATCATTAGCCAATACCAGATCAAGCTTTGCGCTGATCAACTGACCGGGCGTTACCTCATCAAGTCCGGCATGGGCAGCAAGAATCTTTTCGGTTATGGTCATTCCCATTGCTCGTTACCTCCCTATGCTTCCTGGGCCTTTGGCAGCGGTTTTGTGACGGCACCGGTTTCCAGCGCACGGTTATAGGCGTTGATATACGCCTTGACGCTGGCTTCGATGATATCAGGACTTACTCCATAGCCTGTAATTGCCTTCTTGTTGAATTCTACCGTCACGATCACCGCGCCTTGTGCATCCATGCCGCCGCTGATGGCTTCCAACTGGTAGTTGGTAAGCACGCCGCCCGCGCCCGTAATCTTCTCAATGGCTTTGAAGGCAGCGTCTACAGGTCCGTCCCCACAGGCAGCTTCTTCCAATAACTCCTGATTGATTGTCAGCCCCAGGGTAGCGGTAGGTACTGTACGCGTACCGCTGGAAACCTGCAGGTATTCCAACTGGCTCACAGCGTTGGCCTCCCGCTCTTCACCCATAAGAGCGAGCAAATCAGCGGTGGTAATCTCCTTTTTCCGGTCAGCCAAAGCCTTAAACCGGAAAAAGGCGGAATCCAGCTCCCGCTCTTCCAGGGAATAACCCAACTCCGCCATTCTCTGCTTGAATGCATGGCGCCCTGAATGTTTACCCAGGACAATCGCTTCGGTCTCAATCCCGATAAGCTTTGGATTCATTATTTCATAAGTTGTGCGCTCTTTCAGCACTCCATCCTGATGGATACCGGATTCGTGGGTAAAGGCGTTTTTGCCCACGACCGCCTTATTGGCCTGGACGAACATGCCGGTAAGCCTGCTCACCAGAGTACTGGTACGGTAGATTTCCTTAGTCACGATGGAGGTGGATGTGCCGTAGAAATCCCCCCTGGTATAAAGGGCCATTACCAGTTCTTCCAGGGCCGCGTTCCCTGCCCGCTCTCCGATACCGTTGATAGTGCATTCAATTTGCTGGGCGCCTGCCTTGATGGCCGCCAGGGAATTAGCAATGGCCAGCCCCAAATCGTTATGGCAGTGTACGCTGACCACAGCCTGGTCAATATTGGGAGTATTGGCAATAATCTCCGAGACAAACGTGCCGAATTCTTCCGGCGCGGCGTAGCCCACCGTGTCAGGTATATTAATCACATTGGCCCCAGCCTCGATCACCTTTTCAAACAACCGGCAGAGGAAATCCACATCGCTGCGGGAGGCGTCTTCAGCGGAGAATTCCACATCGGCGCACAGGCTTTTGGCATGCCGCACCGCTTCCTCTGCGGCAGCCAAAACTTCCTCACTGCTCATGCGCAGTTTATGCTGCATATGAATTGCCGAAGTGGCAATAAAGGTGTGAATTCTGGGCTTTTCGGCTTCCTGCAGCGCTTCCCAGGCCCGGTCAATATCCGCCTTGTTGGCGCGGGCCAGTCCCGCAATCACAGGGCCCTTTACCTGGCGGGCAATTTCGCGCACAGCCTGAAAGTCCCCTTCCGAGGCGATGGGAAAGCCCGCTTCAATAACATCTGCACCCAGCCGGGCCAGCTGCCTGGCTATCTGCAGTTTTTCCCCCATGTTTAAAGCAACTCCGGGGGATTGCTCACCATCCCGCAGGGTGGTGTCAAAAATATAAATCCGTTTCAAACCATAACCCCCCACAAGATTTTGTCTTGTTATCCCCTCCCCGGCCTTTTGGACCAGGAACATCCTCCGTTTCAGGGTATGAATGAGCTATTGTCTACGAAACAAGTCAGTTAAGAACGTGCCCAACTGATTCACAGTCGTCCCAATTTCCGGCCTCAGAATTCAGAATTCTGCCCTGCAACACGCTTCGGGTCTGCTCGGGTCGAGTTTACTTTCCACTTCGTTCAGCAGAAACTCACCCTAAAGCTTCCTGGTCCTGTTGCATTCCTCAGTGGTGCCGCGTAGCGGCATTGGAGTCTGAATTCTTCTCCAGAGTCCTACTTCTTAAGCCACGACATCATGCCGCGCAGTTCCTTGCCCACTTTCTCGATCAGGTGGTCTTCTCCCTGTTTGGCCATGGCGTTGAAGGCCGGCCTGTTTGCCTGATTTTCGAGCAGCCAGCGTTTGGCAAACTCGCCGTTTTGAATTTCCTCCAGCACTTTCTTCATTTCCTTGCGTGTCTCTTCCGTAATGATGCGCTTGCCGGTAATCATGTCCCCATACTGGGCAGTGTCGCTGACGGAATAGCGCATCCGGCTGATGCCGCCTTCGTAAATCAGGTCAACGATCAGTTTCATCTCATGCAGGCACTCAAAATAGGCAATCTCAGGCTGGTAGCCCGCCGCAACCAAGGTATCAAATCCCGCCTTGATCAGTTCAGACACACCGCCGCAAAGAACAGCTTGTTCGCCGAACAGGTCAGTCTCCGTTTCTTCCCTGAAACTGGTCTCCAATACTCCTGCTCTGGCAGCGCCGATTCCCTTGGCATAGGCCAAAGCCAATTCCCGTGCCCTGCCGCTGGCATCCTGGTGCACCGCAATCAAGGCGGGGACTCCGGCGCCTTCGGTGTAAACCCGGCGCACCATATGGCCCGGGCCTTTGGGAGCTACCATGAACACGTCAACGTCAGCCGGAGGCACAATCTGACCAAAGTGGATGTTGAAGCCGTGTGAAAACACCAGGGACTTGCCGGAAGTCAGGTAGGGAGCGATTTCCTCCCTGTATACTTTGGCCTGGGTCTCATCGGGCAAGAGGATCTGAATCATGTCCGCTTCCTGGGCTGCCTTGGCTACGGTAGTTACTTTCAACCCGGCAGCCTCCGCATTGGCCCAGTTCTTGCTGCCCTCTCTCAGGCCCACAACCACTTTGACTCCGCTGTCGGCGAGATTTTGGGCCTGAGCGTGTCCCTGACTGCCAAATCCCATTACCGCAACAGTTTTTCCCGCCAGAAGCTCCAGATTTGCATCAGCATCGTAATACATCTTTGCCATGTTTAATAAACACTCCCTTAATTATCAGTTGGCTTCCGCCCTCACCAGAGCCACTATTCCAGTCCGGGCCAGCTCTACGATGCCATAGGGCCGTAAGGTTTTCACCAGGGCATCAATTTTGTCGCGGTCACCGGTAGCCTCAACTGTCAGGCTGTTTCTGCCCATGTCCACCACCCTGGCCCGGAAAATATCAGTGGTTTGCAGTATCTCCACCCGGTTTTCCGCCCGGACCCGCACCTTAATCAAGGCAAGCTCCCGCTCCACTGCGGCTTCCCGGGTAATATCACTGATTTTGTGCACCACCACGAGCTTGTGGAGTTGTTTTGTCACCTGCTCAATGACCCAGTCGTCTCCGTCCACCACTATGGTCATGCGGGACACATCGGGGTTGTCTGTCTGACATACGGTAAGGCTTTCAATATTGTACCCGCGCCGGCTGAACAGTCCCGATACCCTGGTTAGGACGCCGGGATGATTATCTACCAATACAGTGAGCGTATGCAGCATTTTACCTACCTCCCCAGCATCTCGGTAATCGGTTTACCCGGCGGCACGAAGGGGAAAACCTTTTCCTCAGGCGGAATAATAAAATCCATAATTACCGGTCCGGGATGCGCCATAGCCTCTGCCAGAGTGGAGCGGACCTGGTCAGGGTCCGTTACCCTGTAGCCTTTGATGCCATAAGCCTCTGCCAGTTTGACGAAATCAGGGTTGGAAACCATGGGGGTTTCACTGTAATTTTCCTTATAGAGCAGTTCCTGCCATTGCCGCACCATCCCCAGAAAGCTGTTGTTAAGAATCAATACCTTTACCGGCAAGTGGTACTGGACAATGGTGCCCAGTTCCTGGATGTTCATCTGGATACTGCCGTCTCCGGCAATGTCAACCACTGTGGCATTGGGATTGCCCACCTGGGCGCCCACCGCCGCCGGCAGACCGAAGCCCATTGTGCCCAGACCGCCTGAAGTTATCATGCTGCGGGCTTTACTGAACTGGTAAAACTGTGCAGTCCACATTTGATTTTGCCCAACTTCCGTGGTGATAACCGCCTTATCCCCTACAATCTCAAAAAGCTGCTGGATAATGAACTGGGGTTTCAATTGGCCGTTGGATTCATAGCGCAGCGGGTACTCCTTGCGCCAGGCGGAAATTTGTTCCAACCAGGCATCGATTTCCGGGGTCTGCACCTGTTCCAGGATTTCCGCCAGGACATGTTTCGCGTCTCCCACAATGGGAATTTTCGGCTGGACAATCTTGCCGATTTCAGCAGGGTCTATATCGACGTGAATGATGGTGGAATTGGCGGCGAAGTTTTCCGCTATACCCCCGGTAACCCGGTCGTCAAACCTGGCTCCCACCGCCAGGAGCACATCACACTCGCTGACCGCATAGTTTGCCGCAGCGGTTCCGTGCATCCCCAACATGCCCAGAAACCGGGGATGGTTCCCAGGTACTGCCCCCAACCCCATCAAGGTTGAAGTGACAGGAATGCTCGTCTTTTCCATCAAGGCTCGCAGCTCGGGACCCGCCCCCGAACTGATAACCCCGCCCCCGATAAAGATCATTGGTTTCCTGGCTGCGCCGAGGGCTGAGGCCGCCTCCGAGATTTTGCCGCCATTGCCTTTGCCGAACACTTTGTAACTGTGCAGATTGACCTTGTCCGGCGGGTTGAATTCTGTCCTCGCATTCATTACGTCTTTGGGCAAATCAATGAGAACAGGGCCCGGCCGGCCGGACTTGGCGATATAAAACGCTTCCTTGATTACCCTGGCCAGGTCATCCACCTTTTTAACCAGATAAGAGTGCTTGGTAACCGGCAGCGTGATGCCGGTAATATCGGCCTCCTGAAAGGAATCAAGCCCCAAAAGATTGGATGCCACCTGTCCGGTGATTGCCACCAGGGGCACCGAATCCATATAGGCATTGGTAATCCCCGTTACCAGGTTGGTGGCGCCAGGACCTGAGGTGGCCATGCAGACACCGACTTTTCCAGTGGAACGGGCATAGCCGTCGGCCGCATGCGCTGCTCCCTGCTCATGCCTGACCAGGTAGTGCTTGATCCTGGACTTGGGCAGTACATCGTAAATCGGGATGACTGCCCCGCCCGGATAGCCGAAGACTACTTCAACCCCTTCCAGTTCAAGGCTTTTCATGAGTATCTCTGCTCCAGATAATTCCATTAGCCTCTCGCCTCCAATTTAACCCCACTGTTACCCCACGGAACAACCATGACCTTTTGGGTCACGATTCATTTTCATTCACTGCTGGCGCCGATATCAGCATAGGGGTCTGCCCTAAGACTAGATCCTCAATCGAACTTCGAACTTCGAACTTCGGACTTCGGACCTCTATCTAAGCACGGCCCCTTCGCTGGCTGAGGTTACCAGCCTGGCATAGCGGGCCAGGTAACCGTCTTTAACCTTAGGCGGCAAGGGCTGCCACCCTTCTCTCCTCGCCTCCAACTCCGCGGGGGAAACCTCCAGTTCCAACCTCCCTGCCGGAATGTCTATATAGATCGAATCTCCGTCCCGGATTAAACCGATGGGTCCGCCCTCGGCCGCCTCAGGCGAGACATGCCCGATGGAAGCCCCCCTGGTGGCGCCGGAAAAACGCCCGTCCGTGAGGAGAGCCACGCTCTTGTCCAAACCCATGCCAGCAAGGGCCGCTGTGCACCCCAGCATCTCCCTCATCCCCGGGCCGCCCTTAGGGCCCTCGTAGCGGATTACAACTACATCACCCGCTTTGATCTGTCCGGCCATAATAGCCTCCATGGCGCCGGTCTCAGCGTCAAAAACCCGGGCCGGACCGCGGTGAGTCAGCATCTCTTTGGCCACAGCGCCCTGTTTGACCACGGCCCCCGCAGGAGCCAGGCTGCCGAAGAACACTTTTATGCCCCCCTGGGCGCCATATGGGTTTTCCACACTGCGGATTACTTCCCTGTTTAGAACTCGTTTGCCCTGCAGCTGTTCTGCCACTGTGACCCCTGACACTGTCAGGGCGCTGCCGTCAATCATGCCGTGGTCCAGCAATTCCCGCATCAAAGCCTGGATGCCCCCGGCAAAGTAGAGGTCCTCGATATGATGCTTGCCGGCGGGGCTCAACTTACAAAGCTGCGGAGTTTTTTCGCTTAATTCATTCACCAGGTTCAAATCCCATTTGATGCCCGCCTCCCGGGCAATGGCGGGCAGGTGGAGCACCGTGTTGGTGGAGCACCCCAGAGCCATATCCACTGCCAAGGCATTGCGGAAAGCCCGTTCAGTCAAAATCTTGTCCGGGGTAACCCCCCGGCGCTGCAGCTCCATCACCGCCATGCCTGCCTGTTTGGCCAGGCCCAGGCGCTGGGAGTATACTGCGGGCGTGGTCCCGTTCCCGGGCAGGCCCAAGCCGATGGCTTCCGTGAGGCAGTTCATGGAATTAGCTGTGAACATGCCGGAACAGGAGCCACAGGTTGGACAGGCCGACTGCTCAAGTTGCTCCAGTTCTTCCAGGCTGATTTTGCCGACCTGCACCTGGCCCACTCCCTCGAACAGGGAGTTGAGGTCGACCACCTCGCCGCGGAACCTCCCGGCCAGCATCGGACCTCCGCTGACCACAACACAAGGCAGGTTCAGCCGGGAGGCAGCCATAAGCATACCTGGCACGACCTTGTCGCAGTTGGGTATCAACACAAGGGCATCCAAAGCGTGGGCTCTGGCCATCACTTCAATTGAGTCCGTGATCAGTTCCCTGGAAGCCAGGGAAAAGTGCATCCCATCATGTCCCATGGCTAAGCCGTCACATACCGCAATAGCCGGAAACTCCATAGGGGTGCCTCCCCCCATCCTGACACCTGCCTTCACGGCATCGGTTATCTGCCTCAGCTGCATGTGTCCCGGCACCAGTTCGTTAAAGGAATTGACTACCCCCACCATGGGCTGCTGCATTTCCTGTTTGGTTAAGCCCAAAGCATACAGCAAAGACCTTTGGGGCGCTTTTTCCACACCCTTTGTGATAATGTTGCTGTTCATCAAATCCTCCTGCAGGGGTGTTAATATGGTGTTGCAGCTTTCTGCTATGCCAGAGCTTCAGTTACTTGACTTTGAGGAAAAATCTGCGGCCCATCCACCTTGGTCAGGTCGCGGAACATGGGGAGCAGGCGGTTGAACACCGGGCCGGGAATGCCGTCCCCGATGACCCTGCCGTCAACCTTGATGACCGGAATCATCTCGGCGGCGGTCCCGGTCAGGAATACCTCGTCAGCCGTGTAAAGGTCATGACGGGTAAACATTTCCTCTTTGACAGGAATACCCGCGCTCTGCGCCAGTTCCATCGCGGTGTTGCGGGTAATCCCCTCCAGGATCCCCGCGTAAATCGGCGGTGTAACCAGTGCGCCTTTTTTCACGATGAAAATGTTGTCACCGGTACATTCCGAGACATACCCTTCCTGGCTGAGCATTACCGCTTCCATCACGCCGGCCTGGTGCGCCTCAATTTTGGCCAGGATATTGTTCAGGTAGTTCAAAGACTTGATGCGGGGGTTCAGGGAATCCACATTGTTACGCCGGGTGGCAACGGTCTTAACCTCCAGGCCGGCTTGGTACAAGGATTCCGGGTAAAGAGTAATCTTGTCCGCGATACAGATGACACCAGCTTTGGGACACTTATTCGGGTCAAGTCCCAGGTCCCCTTTGCCCCGGGAAACCACGAGGCGGATGTAGGCATCGGAAAGGTTGTTGCGGCGCAGTGTTTCCAGCACAATTTCCTGCATCTCGCTCTTGGAGACTCCTATGTCCAGTGTAATAGTCCTGGCCGAATCAAAAAGCCGGTCCAGGTGTTCCTTTAATTTAAACACCCGTCCGAAATAGGCGCGAATTCCTTCGAAAATTCCATCCCCGTACAAAAACCCGTGATCAAAAACCGATACTTTAGCCTCATGTTCGGGCACGAAGCGTCCGTTAAGATAAATTTGCATACTCACTTACACTACCTCCTACCTCTTCTTCCAATCATCTCGTCTCATCAATAAACACAGTGTTTTGGTTGCCCCGGTTAAAGGGGCCCCCATCACTTCCTTTCTGCCGGATAGAACAAAGACCCAAGGGGAAGGATTCCAAGCTTGGAACCTTCCGCTTGGGTCTTTTCTACCCACGGTGTAGACCCGGCCATGGGTCCTGTGCCGCTCGGACCAGACAGTAACCCCGGAACCCTAGGCACACTTCCTTGCTATTGTGTTGTAATACAGAATTATATATTTGCTAACTAGTTTATTACAGAATGAGCCAAAATGTCAACCCTTAACAGCCAAGTTTTTGCCCCAACTTTCACAAGAAATGCGCGCTTCGTTTTTCCTCAGCGCGCGCATTTCCCTGCCGAGGCTGAGACATGCATGTTCAGTCTCAGCCTCTCTAGGACTAGGACCGCGCTAGACTCGACC
>JAJZPO010000048.1 GCA_021811155.1 Bacillota bacterium
GACTTTCAGCGCTGTCAGTAACTTTGGCAGGCCATTTTCTTTTGCTGGTTGCGGGCAACTACGGACAGGGCATAGTTGAGTACAAAGTAAGTCAGCGCAATCATGGTAAACAGGGTAAACACCTGTGGGGTGGAGCCGTATTTGCCCATTATAATCATGCCGCGTCCGGTCAGATCCTCGACTCCGATGGCCCAGACAAAGGCGGTATCCTTGATTACGGTGATAAACTGGGATACCAGCGGCGGAATCATCTTGCCCAGCGCCTGAGGCAGCACGATGTGCGTCAGGGTCAGCCGGTAGGAAAAGCCCTGGGACTTGGCTGCTTCCCACTGCCCTTTGTCAATTGAGTTCAGGCCGCCCCTGACGATCTCGGCAATAATGGCTGAGGTAAATACGCTCATCGCCAAAATCCCCGAATTTACCGGCTTGAGGGTGGTCATAAACCTAAAGGCCAGAATAAACAGCAGCATCGGGATGTTGCGCACCGCTTCGACGTACAAAGCCGCAAGCCTTGCCAGAACAGGTTGCCCGGAGTACCGGGCTATCCCCAGCAAAGTTCCGAACAGGAAGCTAAATAAGATGGTCATTACCGCGATATACAGGGTAGTCAGCAGCCCCACACCTAAAAAGCTGAAAATCTCGGGCTTAAACAGTTCCTGAATCATCCCGACACCCCTGCCCTTCGTTCCAGATTGCGGGCTAATGTGGCCAGGGGGTAACAAATGATCAGGTAGAGCACCCCTACCAGCACATAAGCGGGACCATAATAAAGGGTGTCGCTGGACCAGGAGTCGGCATGGTACATCAGGTCGCCCCCGGCGATCAAAGCCAGGACCGAAGTGTTCTTGACCAGACTGACCGCCTGGTTGGTCAGCGGCGGCAGCACTACGCGGGCAGCCTGTGGCAGGATGATATGGCGCATAGCGCCCACATAGGAAAATCCCTGCGACAAACCGGCTTCCAATTGTCCGCGGTGGATAGACTGTATCCCGGCCCTGACCACTTCAGCAATATAGGCCCCGTGGTACACCCCTACCCCGAGAACTCCTACCACCAGCACCGGCAGCATCACTCCCAGGTGGGGAAGGCCGTTATAAAGAAAGAACACCTGGATTACAAGCGGGGTATTCTGGATAAACTCCACGTAAATCCGGTTGAGCACCCGGGTCAGCTTTACGGGAGCCGCCCCAAAGACCCCAAAGACAATCCCCAGCCCCAAAGCCAGGGCCAGGGCCAGGGCTGCCGCCAGCAAAGTGTTGGCGAAGCCCTGGCCAAATACGCTCCAATCTCTAATTAACGCTTGCCACTTGAACCAGGCAAAAGGACTAACCACTACTTAAGGCTCCATTTCTTGATCAGATTATCGATCTCGCCGGATTTTTTCATCTCATTGACGGTGTCATTGACCAGCTTGGCCAGCGCGTCATTTCCTTTCTTGCTGGCAATGCCGTACTCTTGCGGGCTGAAGCTGTCAGGAAGGATAACCGTCGAGGCATCGAGGTAACCGCTGAGGATGGATTTGTCAACCGAGAAGGCGTCTACCCGGCCGGAGTCCAGCGCGGCCTTGATTTCCGGATAGGTGTTGAACTCCAGGAAGGACACCTTGATTCCCAGCTTGTCTGCAGCTTCCTTAATTGCCTTTTTGCTGGTGGAGCTTTGCGCAACACCGATTGTTTTGCCGTTTAGGTCTTTCAGCCCGGTGTAGCCGGCGGCCTTTTTGACCAGGAGGCCTACGCTGTCTGTGTAGTATGGGTCAGAGAAGTTGTAGCTCTTTTTGCGCTCCTCGTTAATCGTAAAGGTGGCAGCTACAATGTCCACTTCACCGCTGTCTAAAAGCGGGCCCCTGGTCTTGGCGGTAACGGCCTGCAGGTCCACCTTTTCCGCATTGCCCAGGATCTTCTTGGCAATCGCCTTGGCCAGGTCAACTTCAAACCCGTCGATCTTGTTGGTTTTCGGGTCTTTGTAGCCAAAGTTGGGTACATCGACCTTTACGCCTACTTTGAGTACGCCGCGGTCTTTGATTGCCTTAATATCCGGCGCATCCTTGGAGCCTGTGTCTCCCGACTTGGTCTGAGCAGCGCCGCAGCCGCTCAGCAGGCCAATTACCAACAGTAAGCTAAGCGCAGCGACCAATTTCTTTTTCACCCAAATCCCCCATTTCTCTCTTTTTCTTGTTTATGCAAAAGACCAACCGCGATGGCGGCAGGCCGTAATGCCGCTTTAACGCAAAATCCTGCTCAAGAAGAGCTTGGTGCGCTCGTGGGTCGGGTTGACGAAGAAGTGTTCCGGCGGCCCCTGTTCGATGATTTCACCCTCGTCCATAAATATAACCCGGTCTGCCACCTGCCGGGCAAAGCCCATCTCGTGCGTCACCACCACCATGGTGATACCCCCATGCGCCAGGTCCACCATCACGTCCAGGACCTCCTGAATCATTTCCGGGTCCAAGGCTGAAGTCGGTTCGTCGAACAGCATGATCTGCGGCTTCATGTTCAGGGCCCGGGCTATCGCCACCCGCTGTTGTTGTCCGCCGGAAAGCTGGGAGGGATAGGCATTGGCTTTGGCTGTCAAGCCTACTCGTTCTAAAAAAGCCTTGGCGGATTCTTCTGCTTCGGCTTTGGGCACCCCTTTGATCAGCACGGGAGCCAGGGTCAGGTTCTCCAGCACGGTCTTGTGCGGGTAGAGGTTAAACTGTTGAAACACCATGGCCACAGACTGCCTTACTTTGGCTACCGGGGCCTTTGGAGCGGTGATATCGACGCCGTTCACAATCACCTTGCCCGAGGTTGGTTTCTCCAGGAGATTTGCACTGCGGATCAGGGTGCTCTTCCCGGAACCGCTGGGCCCGATGATGACCAGCTTTTCCCCGCTTTTCACATTAAGATTTATGTTTTTGAGCACATGATGATGCCCAAAAAACTTGTTGACGCCTTCAAGTCTTATCAAATCTCGGTGACTCCTCCCTGATTGGTCTTTGATCAAGCTGACTAATCCTGCGGTGGTTAACTTATTTCGTCACAAATTTGAAAATTCCTTTAACTTTAAATCGAAAAATAGGGTGCTTGTGCTGGCAGCGGCAGGGGTTATCTTGGGGGGCATCGCCAGCGGCTTGATAGCTGCGGCTATGTTCTGACAAGCTCAGCTTGTAAGGCAATACACACGGCTTTCGTAGGGGCGTAAGTGGACAGATCTTTCATCACCTCGAGTGTCAACAGGATAGTTGCTGATAAGCAACTGAGCCGCAGCAAGGTCAAGACTCTCCGGTAAGACGAAGCCGGCCGCCCGGTCGGAAAAATTCAGGATTACCAGGAATTCTTCCTGCTCCAGGCTGCGAAGGTAGGCGAAAACCTGCTCATCTTCCGGCACCAGCAGACGGAAAGACCCGTAAACCAGAGTTTTATGAACCCGACGCAAGCGGATAAGGCTTTTGTAATAATTGAAAACCGAACCGGGGTCTTGCTGGGCCTGTTTCACATTAATTGTGGTGTAGTTTGGGTTAACATCTATCCAGGCTGTGCCGGCGGTGAAACCGGCTTGAGGCGAGGCGTCCCACTGCATTGGAGTGCGGGCGTTATCCCTGCCCCTGAGATAAACAGACTGCATGACCTTCCCTGGTTCCATGCCCTGATTTACAGCCTGATGATACATATTGAGAGTTTCCACATCCCTGTAATAACTGATATCTGGAAACCGCACATTAGTCATGCCTATTTCCTCACCCTGGAAAATAAAAGGGGTGCCCTGCAGGGTAAAGAGCAGGGTTGCCAAGAGCTTGGCAGACTGGGTGCGGTAGACAGAATCGCTGCCAAAACGGGAGACCGCTCTTGGCTGGTCGTGGTTGTTAAGAAACAGGGTGTTCCAGCCCCGGTCCTGTAATTTCCGCTGCCACTCGGCGATAATTTGTTTAAAGTCTGTCAGTCTCCAAGGAATGATATCCCATTTGCCACCTGGCCCGTAATCCATCTCCAAGAGTTCAAACTGAAAGACCATGTCCAGCTCGTGCCTGTCTGCATCCACGTAGAGGTTGGCCTGTTCCGGGTCCACGCCCCGGGTTTCACCTACAGTCATGATGTCGTATTTGGACAAGACTTTTTTGTGCATTTCCCGCAGGAAGTACTGAATGCGAGGTCCATTAATAAAGAAAGCCCCGCCCCACTGATAACGGGAGTTGTCCTGTGGCGGTGCGTCGGGCAGCTCAGGCACTTTGGAGATCATGTTTATCACGTCCATCCGGAACCCGTCCACACCGCGGTCCAGCCACCACTTCATCATGCGGTGAATTTCATGGCGCAATGCGATGTTTTCCCAGTTTAGATCAGGTTGTTTTTTGGAAAAAATGTGCAGGTAATATTCACCGCTGGCCTGATCGTATTCCCAGGCAGACCCGCCGAACTCGGAAAGCCAGTTATTGGGCTCCCCGCCGTTCTTGCCCGGGCGCCAGATATAATAATCCCGGTAAGGGCTGGCTGTCGAGCTGCGCGACTCAACAAACCAGGGGTGCTCGTCGGAAGTGTGGTTGACCACCAAATCCATCACCAGCTTCATACCGCGGTTGTGCAGTCCGTCCCTCAGCGCTTCCCAGTCCCGCATTGTGCCGAATTCAGGCATGATGTCGCAGTAATCGCTGATATCATACCCATTATCATGGTTGGGTGAACGGTAGACAGGGGAAAGCCAGACCACGTTGATGCCCAATTCAGCCAGGTAGTCCAGTTTGCTGATAATGCCACGTAAGTCGCCAATACCGTCCCCGTTGCTGTCTTTGAAGCTGCGCGGATAGATTTGGTAAACCACGCTCTCCTTCCACCACTTTTTTTGCACTGGCTGCCTCCTAGCTAGAACAAGTTTTCAGGGGTTTCTCCCTGCCGGTCCGCAGCTGCCATGGCCGCTGCGATGGCAGCGCCAATTTGGGAAGCGTCCTGAACCGGCTTGACCGTAACAAGCCCGCTTTGCCCGCCGAGAATTTACCCCGGCTGTTTCAGTCCTGATGCACCAGCTCCTGCAGCAAAGCGATAACCTCTGTGTGGTCGCGCAGATTGAAACGGGCATAGGATTGGCTCATACCAACCTTGATGGAATAGGCATTGGGAGGAAGGATGCGGAAAAGGTCTTCGTCGGTCCAGTCATCACCCACGGCCAGGATAAAATCAAAACCGCCCTGTGTAAGCCAGTATTGCCCCGCTGTGGCCTTTGTCATACCAGCGCTTCTGACCTCGATCACTTTGCTTCCCTGTAAGACCTGAACATCAATGTTGGCGAAATCCAACAAGTCATCCATAAGTTCCTTGGCCAAAGCAGAGCCAAACTTTGGGTCTGCCCTGCGGTAGTGCCAGGTGACTGCAAATTCTTTTTCTTCCACAAAAGAGCCTGGGAGCCTGTCCGCATACCTTTCCAAAATAGGCAGTATGCGCGGTTTCCAGTTATTTATCAGAGGCTTGATTAATTGCCAGGCCCCAACTCCTGTCTTAAGCTTGGCGCCGTGTTCACACACCAGGCCAATGTCCAGGTGCCCCAGCCAGTTTTCCAGGGCGTCCCTGGTCCTGCCGCTGATAACGCATATGTCAGTTTTGGGGTTAGCAGCAAGATTTTCCAGGGTGGCAAGCAGTCCATCGCTGGGCTCGGCCTCCAAAGGGTCCTCGGAGAATGGCACCAAAGTCCCGTCATAATCCAACAGGAGAAGACGCTTCCGGGCCCGGCGGAAGCTTTGCAGCAAAGTTGCCCGGTTCTCGCCCAACAGATTCGGAGCAAAGATTTTTTGCTCTTCCTGCAAGCCGAGCAATGTATTGATAAATGTGCCTGACCAGCGGATGACGTCATAGCGTTTCAAGCGCGCCTGCATCACCTGGTTTCGGCGTATTTGTTCAGCTTCCGGCATCTCCAGGGCCAGGGCCAGGGCTTCTGCGATTTCTGCAGTATCGTTGGGATTGATGATGATTGCTTCACCCATTTCCTTGGAGGTGCCTGCCATTTCGCTTAAGATCAGGACACCGGTCTGGTCCGTCCTGGCTGAGATATATTCTTTGGCGATGAGGTTCATGCCGTCCCGCAGCGGAGTTACCAGGGCGACGTCACATATCCCGTAAAGGGCCACCAGCGGGTAAAAGGGCAAGAATTTATACTGGTAGATGATCGGAGTCCAGTTGATGGCGCCGAATTTGCCGTTTATTTCTCCCACCAGCTCGTTGATTTGCCGCTTCATTTGCTGGTAATGCTCAACTCCGATCCGGGAAGGCACAACCACTAGGAGAAGCACGACTTGCCCCTGGTATTCTGGATGGCGGCTCAGAAAGAGCTGGTAACCGCGCAGCCGGTTAAGTATTCCCTTTGTGTAATCAAGGCGGTCAACGGAAAGCACCACCTTAACGTCCGCCAGGTTTTTTTTCAGCTTGGCCTTTTCTTTTAGCGCTTCAGGCGCTTTCCCTGCCCGGTTGAACCGGTCAAAATCGATGCCCATGGGAAAGGTGCCTGCTTTTACAACCCGGTCCTCCATTCTGATAAGTCCCATGTCGTTTTGATGCCCCAGGATGCGCCGGACGCAGCGCAAGAAGTATTGGGTATATTCGTGTGTGTGAAAGCCGATGAGGTCAGCCCCGAGCAGCCCCGCCAGGATCTCTGTCCGCCAGGCTTCCGGCAGGAGGCGGAAAATCTCGAAGGATGGAAAGGGTATGTGCAGAAAAAAACCAATAGGGACATCAGGCATTTTCCGGCGCAAGAGCAGGGGAAGCAGCATGAGATGATAGTCGTGAATCCACACCACATCTCCCGGCCGGATTATATCCATCACAGCCGCGCAGAAGGTTTCGTTTACCCGCTGGTACTGGGTCCAGTAGGCTTCGTCATAAATGGCGTAAGAGGGCAGGTAGTGGAAAAGGGGCCAGATTATTTTGTTGCAAAAGCCATGGTAAAAGTCCTCCATGGCGTCTTCCGGCAAAAAAACGGGATAGGCTTGAAACTCCGTTTGCATGCTTGATTTTACTTCAGCCTGTAAATCATCTTCTACTGTAATACCGGGCCAGCCAACCCATATGTACTCAGAATTTGCCGAGGCGCCTTGCAGCGAGGCTAAATAGGCGCTTAGACCTGAAACAAGCCCGCCGGCGCTCTGCTGGAAGGTCAACTTGCCTTCTTTTTCAGCCACATTGATGGGTAATCTGTTCGATACTACCAGTAATCTCATTTTCGACCTCCTTGTAGTGTTCTCTCCTTGTAGTGTTCTCTTTTAGGCTTTCGACATGCACAAGGGACATTCCTTGTTATAACCCGTTCGAAGGGAGCGTTGTACGAAGCGAACGGTAAAACACAATGCGTACCTAAAAAAGGCACGCATTTACAGGTATGAGTAATTTTACGCTTCCAGAGTCGGCAGATTGACCGTAAAGACCGTCCCCTTCCCGGGGGAGCTGCTTACCATGATAGTACCGTTGTGACTCTTGACAATCCAGTCAGCGATAGCGAGGCCCAGGCCGGTACCTCCTTGCTGTTGGGAACGGGCTTTGTCTACACGGTAAAAACGCTCAAATATTTTGTCCAGATGTTCCGGTTCAATGCCTTCGCCTGTATCGGAAACCGCAATTTCAACCTCGCCGCTGCGGCTGTGCAGGTTTATAGATACCTCACCGCCGGAGGGGGTATGCTTGATGGCATTGTCCACCAGGATGAGGGCAAGCTGCTTGATCCGGTTTTCATCCCCGTAAAAGGTAAGCGGAGCAGCGGGGGATAGCTCAAGCTTGATGCTTTTGGCGGTTGCTACCGGCATAAAGGGTTCCAATGCATCTCTTAGAGCCTTGTCAAGCTCAAATTGCTTCATTTCTAAGACCTGCTGCTGGGAATCAGCCCGGGCCAAAAGCAATAGGTCGCTTACTAATTTTGTCATCCGCATGGTTTCTATCTGGATGTTTTCCAGCCAGGTCTCCTGACTGGATACGGTCTCCTCCGAGTTGCCCCGGACAAGTTCCAGGTTAATCTGAATGACAGCCAGAGGGGTCCTGAGCTCATGGGAGGCGTCTGCAACGAAATCACGTTGGCGCTGCCAGGCTTGTTTTATCGGGGTCATGGCCCTGTCAGCCAGAAACAGGCCGCCGTAAAAAGCCAAGGCAAGACTGATCAAACCGGCAATGGCCAGGGCGGCCAACAGAAACCGCAAAATATCCCGTTCCCGCTCCACATTGACGAAGACCAGGGCAAACCCTGGGCCCTGGTTGAGGGGGGCACGCAGGTAGGTATAATATTGGTCCTGCCATTCCACTTCCCCTCCAGGTCGGGTTTTCTGCAGGGTTTTTTGCACCAGGGGGGTCAAATGTTCGGGCGCAAGGGGCAGGTCGGAAGACGCTTCGGTAATGTTCCCGGCAGCATCGGTTTTGACCACAAAATATTTGGCCATATGGTTATCACGCTGAAATACGCTGTGGATGGATTCAGACCCTGCTTCTGTTGCTATCATCTGCATCAATTGCTCTGACTGGCTGAATATTTCTGCCTGCATCACCACATACGTTCCGGCCACAAAAAGGAGAAAAAGGGCAGCCATCACCAGCACATTGATCAAGGTCAGTCTGAGCCGCAGCTTACGGAACATCGCCGCCGGCCTCCTTCAGGCAATAGCCGATCCCCCGCACTGTCTCAAGCCGTAGGTCCATGGCACTGAGCTTTTTCCGCAGGTAGTGAATGTAGATCTCCACGTTGTTCATCTCAACCTCTGAATCAAGTCCCCATACCCGGTTGAGAATCTGCTCCTTGGTGATGACCTGGCCGGGGTTGCGCATGAAAAGTTCCAGTAACAGGGACTCTTTTAGCGTAAGCTTGATGGTTTCCCCGCCTCGCGTAACTTCACAGTGCAATGGATCCAGGCAAAGACCGGATACTTCCAGCTTTTCTCCCTGCAAGGGGTTTGCCTGCCTGCGGGACAAAGCCCTTACCCGGGCCAGCATTTCCTCGGTGGCAAAGGGTTTGATGAGGTAGTCATCTGCGCCCGCATCCAACCCTTCCACCCGGTCTGCGATAGAGTCCTTTGCGGTCAGGAGGAGCACAGGCGTACTGGCGCCCATTGAGCGCAATTCTTTCAAAACTGAAACTCCTTCTTTGCGGGGAAGCATGCGGTCCAGGATGATCAGGTCATACACACCGGTCTCGGCCATGGCCTGACCGGTTTCGCCATCGTAGGCGGTGTCCACACCGTATTTGTTCTTCTTTAAGATGTAAGCCAGAGCATCGGCCAGCCGCTGCTCATCTTCAACCAGAAGCAGGCGCATGCAACAACCTCCAGGGATTAATCTTAGGGCAAACCTTCAGGTTCTATTTGGCTGTAACCCAATAGTGCGGGCGGAATACTCGTATACTTTTTATTTTAGCGAATAACGCTTGGAATTACATTAATTTTTAAGGAAAGTTTAAGTTTCATGCTTTACCATGTGATATACAGGGTGAGACACTGTACTATTGTTTAAACTACAGTCCTCACCCATGTATCCAGCCTGTTTACATTTGGGCGTAAGGAGTTGACACTGATGGATTGCCCTTTGTGCGGAGCGCGGGATGTGGGCCGAATCGGCCGCGAGCGCTACTACTGCCGCACCTGTTACCATGAGTGGACAGACAAAAGCGGGGAAGTAAAGATTTTTCGTATAGCATCGGATGGAACTGTGATGCGGCTAAAAGGAAACCCCCATTTTCCCTGTAACAATGTCTAACTATGATAAAACGGCATAAAATTATTCGCTCCTTTGGAACCGCTGGAACTACCGTTTAACCCCAAAAAACTACCGTTCGAAAACTAATACTTCCATTCGCCCTTGAAAAGGGGATATCATATTATCAGAATTCTCAGAATAGAGGACGAATATTGGGGGAGTAACTATGTTAAGCGCCCGTGAACTGGAGTTTGTGCTTTATGAACATCCAGCGGTTTGGGATGTAGCAGTGATCGAAGAACCCGCCGGTCAGCTAGCAGCTTTTGTCCAACCGAGGGCAGGCCACAAACTTAACGCCAGTGAAATCGCGCAGTTTTGCCGCAAGAAACTTGGCGATGGAAGAACTCCCGGCAGGTTTTACGTGGTAAACAGACTGCCCAAAACCAAAACCGGCAAGATTTCGCACCATGATTTGCTGGAGTTGATTCCCCAGGTTAACGCTTTGAGTTTGTAAAACGAATTGTATGCCCCCTGAGGGGGGCATTTTACCGAGTTAAAAGCCCGCCGAGTTGGCTTTTTTTATTTTGTGCCCAAAAGCACGAACGCTAGTGAAATAAGTCGCGAATCCCGTGCGGAGTGGAAGATTTAGTAATTCTTGCGCATACTATATTTGCCAACACTTCATGCGAGCGGAAGGATATGCTTTGAAACTGCGAACGGTGATAATCATCAGCGCCCTGTCCCTGGCTGCTTTCTTTCTGGTCAATTTCGCATCTTTTCGCCTGCCCGGGCCGGTTCCATCCGGGGCTGCGGCAGGAAAGAAGGTGTGGCAGGCATACAATTGCGTTGAGTGCCACACTTTGTTTGGTAATGGAGGGTATGTTGGCGACGATATGACCCATGTGGTGAGGAAAATGAGTCCGGAGGAAATTATGGACTATCTGGTTAACCCCCCGGTAATGCGTCCTAACCGCAGAAAACACCACCCTGGAGTGACGGAAGCGGAAGCTCGTGACCTGGTAAGCTATTTCCAATATCTCAACACCATTCCAACTTTAGGTTGGCCGCCTGAACCCATGAGGCCGGGGGGAAATCCATGAAGTTGAGCCAGTCGGTTCTAGGGCTGTTGACAGGACGGAGGCCAGGGGGCGCACAGCCTTTGGACAAGGGCAGGATGATGGGCCAGGTCATTGCCAGACGCTACTTTCTGGCGGCTGGAATGTTATTCGCGCTGCAGGGTATAGTAGCCCTGCTGGGAGCGGCGGATTTGGTGATTCCGGATTTTCCCTCGCCGGTCCCGTTCGAATTCGGCCGCTCCGTTCACCTGGGTTTGGCTACCCTTTGGCCATTTATCGGCAGTCTGGGTCTGGTCTACTATTTTGTTGTCGAGGAACTGGACCATGACATCTTTTCGGTCAGGCTGGCCAACTGGCAGTTTTGGCTTGTGCTGTTTTCCGGCTTGGGCATTTACGGCAGCCTGGCCTTGCGCATCGGCAACGGCAGGGAATATCTGGAGGGTATGCCTGTTTTTTATGCGGGGATTGCGTTCAGCCTGGCCTTGGGAGCCTTCAATCTGTATAAAACTGTAGCATCAGACCGGAGCAGAGTTACTCCTGCAGCGTCTGTGATGGCAATCGGAGTTTTTCTGCTCCTGGTTATGGTGGTTCCTAATATTTTTCATTTCAACAACCCGGTGGCGGATGAAGGGGTCAAATTCTGGGTGGTACACCTCTGGGAAGAGATGGCCCTGGAATTAACCACGGCGGGTTTTGTGGCCAGTTTCTTCAAAACCACCGGCATGGCCCGCCCTAAGGACGTGGAAAAGTGGCTTTACCTGGAGGTCAGCCTGACTGTCGTGTCTGCCTTGTTCGGTACCGGACACCACTATTTTTGGATTGGTTACCCTGCCTACTGGCTGGTTATAGGCTTTGCATTCAGCGCTTTACAGCTTGTCCCGGCAGTTTTCCTGGTCCACATGACTTACAAAGGACTGAAACGCAGGGTCAGCACAGGGAAACGGGAAAAGCTTGCCTTGTGGCTGATCCTCAGCAGCTTGCTTTACCACGTCTTGGGAGCGTATTCTATGGGGTTCATCATTTCCGTCCCCTGGGTGAATCTGTACATGCATGGAACATTCTTGACCTCCAGCCATGCTCATCTGGCTGTGTTTGGGGCTCTGGGGTTTCTGGTGCTGGGGGGCTCTTACTATTGTCTCAGCAGGGGCATTGAACCTGACAGGAAAAGCTTCCGGATGGGTGTTCTGGCTGTATTGGCCCTCAACTTGGGCTTGCTGGTCATGGCAGGCTCCCTGCTGGCAGGGGGACTTGTGCAAACCTATCTTTGGCGGGTTCTGGGTATGGACTTTATGCGTGTTATGGCCCTGGTTCAGCCCTATCTGGCGCTCAGGCTCCTGGGGGGCGGACTGTTTACCCTGGGGGATATGCTGCTCGGCTGGCAGATCTTCAAAGTCTGGAAGGAGACGCGGCCGCGCAGCGCCGCTCCCCTCCCGGCAGACTGACATTTACCGAAGAATAACCATCTGGACTTTGGCGGCGATTTCAAGCGAGAGTGAGAGCAGGGCGCTATTAGGATGCGAAAAGTGATGAAAAGTGAGTCAGTTGGGAACCGTCCCCGACTGGCTCATTTTTTCGCCTTACGAGGAGTGATAAACTTAGCGCCGCCGGAGTGATTTACCTCACTGCCAGACGTCGAGGCCAAAGTTATAATTGACTTAGCTAAGGGCTTATGGGATTCTAATAAGGAGGTAAAAACCATGAAAGTAAGGATTGATAAAAGCGCCTGCATTGGCTGCGGCGCATGTGAGGCCACATGCCCGGAAGTTTTCAGGCTGGGGGATGACGGATTGGCGGAAGTCACGGTGGAATTAGTACCGCCCGAACTGGAAGGGGAAGTCAGGGACGCGGCTGATTTCTGCCCGGTAGCGGCGATCCACGTTGAAGCATAAGAAAGGGGAGTGAACAGCATGAGTGAGAAAGTGGTTCACGAGTGCAGCAAGTGCGGCGCTACCAGTGAAGAAAAACCGGTAATCTCTTTCGTCTATAACGGCCAGACCTATTGGGTATGCGTCCATTGTCTGCCGGTTTTGATCCACGGATGATCCACAGCTGAACATTAGCCGCAGGTGAGGGGCTGTTCGCTCCTTTGCCGGTTTTAGGGGGTTTCGATATGAATTTCACAGCAGATATGAAGATTAAAGACGTTATTGGCCGCAACCCCAAGTCTGCCGACTTGATGCGGGACATGGGGATGCACTGCCTTGGCTGCCCGTCAGCGGCCAACGAGAGCATAGCCGGGGCGGCCCGCATGCACGGCCTGGAACTGGAGAGACTCCTGACTTCCCTGAACGAATTAGAGGCTGGCGAAATGTCCGCTGCTACCGCAGCATCGACCCAACCCGAAGGGGCAATACTCCAGGCTGATCGGGCAACTTTTGCGGTGGTGCCTCATATACCGGCGGGTGTGTGCACACCGGACACTTTGCGCAAGATTGCGGAGGTAGCTGAAAAGTACCAGGCGGCTGCCCTAAAGATTACCTCTGCCCAACGCATTGCTATTGTCGGCTTGAAACAGGGCGATGTGGAAAAGGTCTGGGCCGATCTGGGCATGGACCCAGGCCATGCGGCAGGTCTGTGCGTGCGGAGCATCAAAGTTTGCCCGGGCACGACTTTTTGCAAACGGGGACTGCAGGATGCGGTGAGCCTCGGACTGGAACTGGACAAGCGCTATCATGGTGTCGAACTGCCCGCAAAATTTAAAATCGCTGTTTCCGGCTGCGCCAATAAGTGTACCGATGCCGCCAGTGTGGATTTGGGTTTCATGGGTACGGCGTCAGGATTTCACGTCTATGTGGGAGGGAACGGCGGAGTGAAACCGCGGGCGGCGGACCTCCTGGCCGAAAACGTTACAGCCGGTGAAGCCCTGGAAATCGCCGGGAAGGTGATCGAATACTTTAAGACGATGGGCCGACTGGATGAGCGGATCGGCCGGATGATTGACCGTATCGGGCTGGAAAACTTCAAACAGGCGGTTCTCGCTTAGATGTGTTGACAAGCCCGGGCAGTTTTGCTACCTTTGAAGGGCCTTTTTATGACGTGATGGGAGGAAGTTTACTTGGGCGGTTTGGAGAATTTTCTGGTCAACGAACTTTCTCGCTTTGGCCTGTGGGCGGTTTTTATCACCATGACGCTGGAAAGCGCCTGCATCCCTATTCCGAGCGAGGTGGTGATGCCCTATGCCGGGATCCTGGTTGCCAGAGGTCATTATACCCTGGCACAGGTTGTCCTGGCCGGATCCCTGGCCAACCTGACAGGGTCCGCTCTCGCCTACGCCGTTGGCAGATACGGCGGCCGGAATTTCATTGAGCGCTACGGCAAGTACATTTTTTTGTCCCGCAAGCACCTGGCCCTGGCTGACAAGTGGTTTGACCGCCACGGCCAGGTGACGGTGTTTGTCTCCAGGATGCTCCCTGCGGTCCGTACCTTCATTTCCTTGCCTGCGGGTATTGGCCGGATGAATTTCCTGCGCTTTGCGCTTTACTCTTTCCTGGGCTCTCTGCCCTGGAACCTGGTCTTGGTTTACCTGGGCATCGTCTTTGCAGACAACTGGCAGGTCATGCAGGGTTACCTGCACCAGGCCAACCTGGTTTTAATCGGAATCATGCTCCTGGTGGTGTTGCTGGCCTGGCGGTGGTGGAAACGGCGCAGGAAGTAGAAACAATTCCATAGCAGAATCTCCACCGCTATGTATATGGCAGTGGAGTAAAACAGCCCGCGGCATAAGGGCTGTTTTTTTTATACCTTTCCTATTTTGAAAAGGACCGAATGTAACGGTCCTTTTTTGTCAAGGGTAAAAGGCTTAGATAAGCCTTACAGAGCATAAGTAGAAAGTAGGAAAACAACAAGAGGAGCAAATATATGGCAAATGGATGTATCTACGGTACGCACCGTGTACTGGAGCCCAAGGGGTCGCTGCCTCAGCCGGCATGGCGCATTGATAACAGCATGGAGCTTTTCGACAATGAGATTTTAATCGACGTACGGGCGCTGAATATCGATTCGGCCAGTTTCAGACAAATCAATGAGGCTGCCGCAGGGGATGGGGAGAAGATCAAGGCCCTTATGCTGGAAATCGTAGCCCAGCGTGGAAAACTGCACAATCCGGTCACAGGTTCCGGCGGCATGTTGATCGGCGGGGTGGAAAAGATCGGCTCTGCTCTGGCGGGAAAGAGCGAGCTTAAACCTGGTGACAAAATTGCCACCTTGGTCTCACTTTCACTCACCCCGCTAAGAATCGATCGTGTTAAAGCGGTTCATCCCGGCATTGACCGGGTGGAGATAGAAGGAAAGGCCATTCTTTTTGCCAGCGGAATTTACGCCAAACTGCCTCGTGACATGCCGGAAACACTGGCCCTGGCAGTGCTGGATGTAGCTGGAGCGCCGGCCCAAACCGCCAAATTGGTTAAGCCCGGGGACACGGTAGCGGTCCTGGGAGGGGGCGGCAAGTCGGGCCTGCTCTGCCTGCTTGAGGCCAGAAAACGGACGGGGCCCTGGGGGAAGGTCATCGGCATGGGCCGCTCCGGCACTTCCTGCGCCAGGATGGAAAGGCTGGGTGCAGCGGACCATGTTATCCAGGCCGATGTGAGCAAGGCCCTGGAGGTGTACCGGGTCATAGAATCCCTGACCGGGGGCAGGCTGGCTGATTTGACTGTAAACTGCGTAAACGTCCCGGGTACAGAGCTGGCTTCGATCATGTCCACCCGGGAAGGCGGCACAGTTTATTTTTTCAGCATGGCCACCAGTTTTACAGCTGCAGCCCTTGGAGCGGAGGGCATTGGCAAAGACGTCAGCATGCTGATCGGAAACGGGTATACCCGCAACCATGCTGATATTGCCCTGGAACTGCTGCGGGAGAATCAGGTGCTGCGGGACATGTTCACAGAGCTCTATGCTAAAGAGGCGCTTTAGGTGCAGCTGCTAAGGCCTGTGGTGGAGCGGGGCATCGGCAGTGTAGCTGTAGTGGGGATGTGCAAGAACTGCGGCAAGACCGTAAGCTTGAACAGGCTGGTACAGGAGGCTTCTACCGCCGGCCTGAGCCTGGGACTAACCTCTGCCGGCCTTGACGGGGAACAGGCAGATATAATCTGGGGTCACCGCAAGCCTGCAGTCTGGGTACCCAGAGGGGCTGTGCTGGCTACGGCACGGGAAGTTCTGGGCCTGGGGTCGGCTGTGCTGGAGGTCCTGGAAGAGACCGGGTTTGTTTCCGCCCTGGGGGCTGTGTGTATCGCCAGAGCGAAAGAGGCAGGAACGATCCAGTTAGCAGGACCTGCTGCCGGCAAGGAGATAGCGGCGGTGATTTCCCGCCTTACAACCCTGGGCGCCGGTTTGGTCCTGGTTGACGGCGCCCTGGATCGGGCTGCTGCGGCTGCTCCCACAGTGGCCGATGGCCTGATCCTGGCTGCCGGGGCGGCGCTTAGCTCCAGCCCGGAGAGGGTATTGGCGCAAACCAGGGTAAGGCTGGAACAGTTGACAGTGCCAAGAGTTGCGGACGGTTTCCTGGGGCGGGGAACCAAGGGGGCGGTAACCCTCTGGCTGGCAGATGACAGCCTGGAAGACAGCGGGTATCCGTCCGCCCTGGGGCACGAACAGGAAATCGCCCTTGGGATGGCGGGAAGGGCAAAAGGACTTGTGCTTCAGGGGGCGCTCACGGACGGACTGATCTCAGCCTTGGTGGAGAGGCTGAGAGGCCCTGTGGCGGTTGTGGTTCAGGACGGGACGCGGATCTTTGTTTCCCCTCATGCCTGGAAAAACTTTTTGCGGCAGGGAGGCAGGGTGGAAGCTATCAGGCCCATCACTCTGCTGGCCGTGACCCTGAATCCCTGGTCTCCCGGCGGCTGGGAGTTTGACGCCGCAGAGTTCCTGACACTGGGCCGCAGCGCATTGGGGAATGTCCCAGTGTTTGACCCCTGTCAACTGGAAAAGGAAGGTGAGGGAGTTGGCCAGACTCAAGCTTGACCAGGACTTGGTTGACACGGCCCGGACGGCCGCCGCAAAAATCGTATCAGATCTGAAGCAGCACATAGATGCCCACACCACTGTATCTGTGGAACGGTCGGCGCTTAGGCTGTTAGGAGTGGACGGGGTGAACCGGGACGGAATTCCCCTGCCCAATGTGCTGGTAGAGCAAATCCAGCGCCGCGGCAAGCTTGGATTGGGGGCCGCATACTGGTTGGGCAATGCGATTTTGGCGAGCAATTTGCCGGTGCAGCCTCTGGCAGAAGCGGCAGGGCAGGGTCGGCTCGATATTACCGGTCTGGCAGACCAGGGCGAAGCCAGGGTACAAAAGCTGGTTGAGGAGCTTGCCGTAAAGGCCTTAGGCGAAATTGCCTCCCGGAGGCAGGAAAGGGAACTGCTTCTGCGGCAATTGGGGGAAGGTCCCCAGCCCTATCTCTATGTGATTGTGGCTACGGGAAACATCTATGAGGATGTAATCCAGGCCCGGGCTGCTGTGACCCAGGGCGCGGACATCATCGCGGTAATCCGCAGCACGGGGCAAAGCTTGCTGGATTACGTCCCTTACGGGCCTACGACCGAAGGCTTTGGCGGCACTTTCGCCACCCAGGAGAATTTCCGCATCATGCGCCAGGCCCTGGACGAGGCGGGAAGCAATGCGGGCAGGTACATCCGCCTCACCAACTACTGTTCCGGGCTGTGCATGCCGGAGATTGCGGTGATGGGCGCTTTGGAAAGGCTGGATATGATGCTCAATGACAGCATGTACGGGATTATCTTCCGGGATATCAACATGCAGCGCACCTTCGTTGACCAGTACTTTTCCCGCCTGATCAACGCTTACGCCGGGATCATCATCAATACCGGCGAGGATAATTATCTCACCACTGCTGATGCCGTGGAGGAGGCTCATGCGGTTTTGGCTTCCCAGTTTATCAATGAGCAGTTCGCCTTTCTGAGCGGTATGCAGCCTGACCAGGTGGGGCTCGGCCATGCCTTTGAAATCAATCCCGAGTTGGAGGACGGGTTTCTGCTGGAACTGGCACAGGCCCAGCTGGTGCGGCAAATCTTCCCCGGCTCACCGGTGAAGTACATGCCCCCAACCAAGTTTATGACCGGAAATATCTTCAGGGGCCAGGTGCAGGACGCACTGTTCAATGCCGCCTCGATTCTCACAGGCCAGAGCATACACCTGCTGGGGATGCTGACAGAAGGGATCCATACACCCCTGGTAATGGACAGGGCCCTGAGCATCGAAAACGCCCGCTATGTGTTTAGGACTATGCGGCACCTGGGTGAGGAGATTTCCTTCCGGCCGGGGGGAAGGATTGAGACGCGGGCAGGGCAAGTTCTGGCCCGGGCGGTCACACTGCTGGAAGAAATCGCTGCTGCAGGCTTGATGCAAGCCATAGGACGCGGTGTTTTTGCCGGTATTGCCCGCACTCCAAGCGGCGGGAAAGGTCTGGACGGTGTGATTGCCAAAGAGCCGGGTTATTACAATCCGTTTCCGGCGCGGATGCTTGCAGGGAGGGGAAGTTATGGGAGAGGTTGACCTGAGCCAAGTCAGGCCCTATGGGGACAGCCTGGACGACGGCCTGGTTCAGTTGTCTTTTACCCTGCCTGTTCCCTTTGGCGGCAAGGCAAAAGAGGCAGCCAGGCAATTATCCCTGGGCATGGGTTTGTTGGAGCCGAATGTGGTCCATGCAGCGGACCTGGGGGAGGGTTTTTCTTTCTTTGTTGTTTATGCCCGCACACCTTGCAGCGTGGATTTTGACACTTTAAAAGCAGACAGGGCAGCTGAGACTGTAATGGGCAAGACGGAGATCGAACTGCATTACCTGGCAAAGTTCAGGCGCAAACCCGTGATACTTGGCGCCTGTATCGGAACGGATGCCCACACGGTGGGAATTGATGCTATCATGAACATGAAGGGGTACAACGGGCACAAGGGTCTTGAGGCCTATCACGGCCTTGCGGCCGTAAACCTGGGCGCTCAGGTGTCCAGTGAGGAAGTGGTGGTCAGGGCCAGGGAACTGAATGCCGACGCCATACTGGTGTCCCAGGTGGTAACCCAAAAAAATATCCACCTGGCTAACCTGACCCGCTTGGCGGAACTGTTGGAGGCGGAAAACATGCGGGAAAAAACTGTCCTGGTAGTGGGAGGGCCGCGCATCAGCCACCGCTTGGCCAAGGAACTGGGTTACGACGCCGGTTTTGGCCCGGGCACCTATGCCGAGGATGTGGCAACCTTTGTTGTACAGGAACTGGAGCGGAGAAATTTTATCCAGTGGGGGGAAGAAAAGTGGAAGCAATGATTCGCCTGCGCCTGAGCGAACATGATGCCCACTATGCCGGCGGGCTGGTGGACGGGGCGCGCATGCTGAACCTGTTCGGGGATGTGGCAACGGAACTCTTGATCCGGCTGGACGGGGACGAGGGGTTGTTTGTGGCCTACGAGATGGTGGAGTTCAAGGCGCCGGTCTATGCGGGAGATTACATCGAGGCCAGCGGCAAGATCGTTGCGGTGGGCAATACCTCGCGCAAGATGGAATTTGTGGCACACAAAGTCATAACCTCGGCCAGGCTTAAAGAGCATGAGTCGGCGGCCGATGTGCTGAGCGAGCCAGTTGTGGTCTGCCGGGCCAGAGGAACATGTGTGGTCCCCAAGGACAAACAGAGAAAGAGGTAGGGTGTGGAAAAGCTGATTATCACCGCTGCCTTAACAGGGGCGGAGACGACGAGACAGGATAACCCCAGCCTTCCCCTGACTCCGGCTGAGATAGCCCAGGCGGCCATGGAAGCAGAAAAATCCGGAGCAGCTATCATCCACCTGCATGTACGGGACGAAGCAGGCAGGCCGACCCAGGACCGGGGAGCCTTTGCCAAGGCCATCAACCTGATCAGAGCCCAGTCGGATATGATTATTCAGGTATCTACCGGCGGGGCTGCGGGCATGACGCCGCAGGAGAGGATCCAGCCCGTAACCCTGGGAACGGAGATGGCCAGCCTGACTGCGGGAAGCGTAAATTTCGGGGACGGGACCTTTGTCAATTCGCCCCGGGACATAGAGAATTTCGCTCATGCCATGGCCCAGTACGGAGTGACACCGGAAATTGAGGTGTTTGACGTTGGCATGATCAATAATGCCATGACACTGGTACATAAGGGCCTTCTCCGGCTGCCGCTGCATTTCGGGCTGGTATTGGGCGTGCCAGGGGGCATTCCGGCTACACCAAAGAATCTGCTGCACTTAGTGGAAAGCCTGCCTCCCGGGTGCAGCTGGAGCGTGGCAGGTATTGGCCGCCATGAACTGCCGCTGGGAGTGATGGGCATTATCATGGGGGGACATGTCCGGGTCGGATTTGAGGACAACGTGTATTACCGCAAAGGGATGTTGGCCTCGAGCAATGCCCAACTGGTTGCAAGGATTTCCCGGCTGGCCTCAGAGCTGGGACGTGAAACCGCCACACCGTCCCAAGCGCGGGGGATTTTGGGGCTAAAATAAAAAAATACCCTTTTCCGGCAACGGCCGCCGAAAAAAGGCTCACAAATAATAAAAAAAGAGAGACGTTGATGCAAGGGGTTGGGGAAGAAATACCGGTGTTCGGATATTTCGGCTCCCTAACTCCTTGTAAGTTTAATATCAACGAATCTATAATGGGGGTTTTGCGGTATCCGGGGTTATAATACTTTTGACGGAAAATGCGCGACCGGACAAAAACAGGCTTGCTTGTAACCAAGAGAGAACATGTACAATATGCTAATGTAGAATAGAAACAGCTCAACAAAATTTACGGGGGAGCACGAAGGTGATTATCGGGATTTTTAGTGACGCCCATGGAGACTCTCAGGCCACAGAGAAAGCTTTGCGGGCGCTGCGGCATGCCTCCAGGCTATATTACCTGGGGGACGTCCATGAATTTGACCCTGAGGTAAAAAAGTGTATTGATTTGCTGCGGGACAGGGGTGTGACGGCAGTAAAGGGAAACTGTGACCGTCACGCGGTAGTCGGGGACGCCGACGGCTCATACCGGGCCTGGCTGGCATCCCTGCCCAGGGAACACAGGGACGGGGACCTGGTTTTTGTGCACGAGCCTCCCGAGCCGGAATATGCCTTTAACCGGGAAGATTTTCGTATCTGTTTCTGCGGCCATACCCATCGCTCTTTCTTAATTGCCGCGGAGGGAGATCAGAAGCTTTTTCCGGGCAAAAGCGTGATCCTTGACCGGGAGGCCCGGTATATTGTGGGTATTGGCTCAGTCTCCAGGCCCCGTGCCGGTGAGTCCAGGGTAGCTGCCCTGTATGATACCGGGAGCGGCAGACTGACTCTGCTTCAACTGTAGAAAACCCAGATTTCATGCAAAAACCAAGCCTGTGCTTTGCTTTCAAAGCCCGCGGCTTGGTTTTTGTTCATACTAGTTGTTTTTGGCTCCGTCCTGAATCCAGTTCCTGATAGTCTGGAGCTGGTCCTTGCTGAGAGGGGTCTGGCCCAGGGGCATTTGAGGCTGGTCTTTTCCTTCAAGCTTGAGAATCAGTTTGGAACCGTCCGGATTGCCGGGCACCACGTTTTCTTTTACTGCGCCGGCGTAGCTGTCCAGGGCGTAGTTGCCGCTGGAGCTGCTGTGGCAGCTGATACACTTGCTCTGGAAGATTGGCGCGATGTTCTTGGCATAGCTGGGGTGAAGCACCACAGCGTTCGGCAAAGGCTTGGGCACGGACTCCATGCCCTGATAGGTGAGAAATATCAGTCCCAGCACGATCACCAAGGCCCCGCTCAGGGCCAGCGGGCGCTTCTGCTTCAGCCGGCTGGGATTGCGGTCCAGCCAGGGGAGCCCGAACAATACCACGATAAAGATAAGCGGCAGGCCCACCATGGCGATAACGTCAAACTTGCCGGGGAAGTATTTCAGAAGCTGGTAGACACCAAAGAAATACCAGGCCGGCTGGGGAATGTAGTGGTTTTTGTTAAGTGCATCCGCCGGATCCCCCAAACCTTTGGGGAAGACACCCGCGAGCACCCACAAGGCGATGGCCACTGCCATGACCAGGAGGGTCATGCGCAGGGCCACATTGGGCCAAAAAGGAATAGATTTGCCTGAGAGGTCTTCACCGCGGCGGCGGGCTTCCGCCAGCTCGTCGGTGGAAGCCATGCCCTGGCGCAGGACGAAGAAAAAGTGCGGTAGAAATGCCAGTAGAATGAGAACAGGCAGGACCAGCATGTGGATGGAATAAAACCGGGTCAGGGTAGCTCCGGTCACCACAGTCCCGTCCCGCATCAGGCGCAGCAGGAAGCTGCCGATTCCAGGGACATAGCCGGCCATGGCTGTCCCGACTGTGGTGGCCCAGTACCCTTCCTGGTCCCAGGGCAAAAGATAACCGGTAAAGGACAGACCGATAACCCCGATCAGGAGAATCCCGCCGGCAACCCAGGTGAGTTCCCGCGGTTTCTTATAGGCCCCTTCATAAAAGACGCGCAATAGGTGCAGAGCTGCCAGCACAATCATAAAGTTTGCTCCCCAGGAGTGCAGGGAACGCACATACTGGCCGATCACCGTGCTGTCCAGGGCCTTGAGACTGGCATAGGCGCCGTCTGCTGAAGGGATGTATTTGGTAGCCAGTAGGATGCCGGTGACAGCCTGGCTGATAAACACGAACAAGGTGGCAAAACCGAGGTAATCCAGGAAATTGCTGCGTTTGGGCACCGGATGGGCAAAGAGGGAAGAGAAAAGCTCGCTGACACGGAGGCGTTCATCCAACCACTTCATTAGTCGAGTTCACCCCCAATCTTAACCGAATCACCCTCCACTATGATTCTGCGGCGGTGCAATGACCTGGGGGGCGGACCTGAGAGGACGTTGCCCTTAATGTCATACACTCCGCCGTGGCAGGGACACATGAACTTGTTGGCTGAGTCAACCCAGTTTACCCCGCACTGCAGGTGGGTACAGTGGAAATCGAGGGCCAGCCAGCCTTCACTATCAAGGTTAACCACATAAACGCCTTCCTCTACTCCGGCTCCTTTATAGGAGACCAGGCTGGGAGTGTGCTGAGGAAAATCGCTCACTTTGCCCACTTCCTGCAGGGGCTCGGCGCCGGCCGCCTGGGGATTGAGAAAGTCGCCGGCCAGGCCCAGGTAGCCAAGGCCCAGGATGGCTCCCATGGAACCTACTCCAAGGGAGAGAAACCGCCGGCGCGACAACTTGACCTGCTTCTTGTCTTTCATGAAAAAAACCTCCTTTGAGTAGTTTCGCTGTTAGCGCACTTAAGCTTGATAAACCTGGCGGCCAAAAAAGGCCCGGAAAGCGGGTCTTTTCTTTACCTCAGGAAAGTATATACTCGGCAACTTTTGCCGAGTATATCGAACACGGGGTGCTGCGACGGACCGCGCAAGCCCAATAGAGGGTCGAGTCTAGCGCGGTCCTAGTCCTAGAGAGGCTGAGA
>JAJZPO010000142.1 GCA_021811155.1 Bacillota bacterium
AAAACACATTATTTCAATAACTAACCATATGACCTGTATTTACAGAAGTTGAAAAACGGCGAAAAACGAAGCATAGATGAGATATGGTTAATTTATTGAGAGAGGAAAGTATATACTCGGCAACTTTAGCCGAGCATATCGAACACGGGGTGCTGCGACGGACCGCGCAAACCCAAAAGAAGGGCCGGGGCTAGCGCGGTCCTAGTCCTAGAGAGGCTGAGACTAACATACATGTCTCAACCTCGGCAGGGAAACGCGCGCGCTGAGGAAAAACGAAGCGCGCGTTTCTTGTCGCATTTCTTGATTCTTGACAATAATGGGTAATTGTAAGAGAATTTAATAATAGGATTTTTTGTCCCAAACAGGTCCGGCGAAAGCAAAATTGTTACGGGAGGAAATAGATTTGGAGCAGATAAAGGTCTTTGTATCAGGGGCGACCGGTAAAATGGGACGTGAGGTAGTCAGGGCTGTCATAGCTGACAAAGAGCTGCAACTCGTAGGAGCTGCTGACGTACACTTTCAGGGAGAGGACGCCGGTCAACTGGCGGGCACTGACCCGGTTGGGGTCAAAATCACCCCTTTGTCGGCAGAAAGCCTGAAGGCCAGCGGAGCGCAGGTTATGGTGGATTTCACAAACCCCCAGTCCGTTTTGGCAAACTGCAAACTGGCTTTGGAGAACGGGGTGCGCCCGGTCATCGGAACCACCGGCTTGACCGATAACGAGGTTGCTGAGATCCGCGCTTTGGCGGAAGAACGGCAGGTCGGCGCATTCATTGCGCCTAATTTCTCTATCGGAGCCATTCTGATGATGAACTTCGCCCGGGAAGCTGCCAGATATTTTCCCCATGTGGAAATAATAGAGCTGCATCATGACCAGAAACTTGACGCTCCATCCGGTACCGGCCTCAAAACCGCCGAGATGATTGCTGCTGTGCGTCCGGAAATCAGCCAGGGGCATGCTGATGAATACGAAAAGCTGCCTGGGGTCCGGGGCGGTGAATTCAAGGGACTGCGCATCCACAGTGTGCGCCTGCCCGGTCTTGTGGCGCACCAGGAAGTCATCTTTGGCGGTTTGGGCCAGACCCTGTCCATCCGGCATGACGCCTTCAACCGCGAAACCTACATGCCAGGTGTGGTCCACGCGGTCAAAAAGGTGGTTGAGCTGCAGGGACTGGTAGTGGGTTTGGAAAACATCATTTAGATGCCCCACCGTTCTTTTACAATTGCATAAATGTGGAAGATACTTGGCGTACTGCCCTGACACCACCCCCTTGGGCCTCTCATATACTGTAGTAGTATTGGGACATTGTCTCTAAGGGGGCTATTGCAATGAGTTCGGGTCTGCAGGGTGTCAGGCTGGCAGTGGCGGGTGGTGATGACAGGGAACTGTTTCTCATCCCCGAACTGGTCAAAATGGGAGCATACATAACGGTAGTTGGATTTGAAAAAGGTCCGGAGCTTGCGGGTGTAAATACGGTTTCAACTCTTCAGGAAGCCGTGTCGGGTGTAGACGCGATCTTACTCCCCATGCCGGGCGCCGACGACCGGGGGATTGTTAAGGCCAAGTATGCCCAGACACCCTTGCAACTGACGAAGGAAGTTCTGCAGTTGATCCCGCCGTCTGTTCCAGTGTTCATCGGGTGGGCACGTTCAGCCCTGAAAACGGCAGCCAAGGCTTTTGGACTCAAATTGATAGAGTACAATGCCGTGGATGAACTGGCTATTCTCAACTCCATTCCTTCTGCCGAAGGCGCAATCCAGATGGCCATGGAGGCTACTCCTGTCACCATTCACGGCAGTGAGTCAATGGTGCTGGGATTTGGCAAGAGCGGTTTAACTCTGGCCCGCACCCTCCATGCCATGGGAGCCAATGTAGCGCTGGTGGCGCGGAAGGAAGGAGACCTGGCCAGGGCATACGAAATTGGTTTGCGGCCGGTTCACTTTATGGATCTCGCCTTGGAAGCCGGTAAGGCGGACATAATCTTTAATACCGTGCCCAGTCTGGTCTTAGACCGGGTGGTGTTGAACAATGTCAGCAGGGATGCCGTAATCATTGATATCGCTTCCCCACCCGGCGGGACCGATTTTGAGTATGCTTCGCTGCTTGGCATCAAGGCCCTGTTAGCCCCAGGGCTGCCTGGAATAGTTGCGCCAAAAACTGCAGGAAAAATTCTGGCCCAGGTATTACCCAAACTCATTCTTCGCCAACTTGTCACATAATGTCCTGACAGAACCCCTTGGATAACTACATGGAGGTGCTGGGGATGAGTGTTAAGGGGCTAAGAGTGGGGTTCGCAATTACCGGTTCCCACTGTACCTTGAATGAAATTATGGTCGAGGTAAAAAAGCTGGTGGACGGAGGGGCCGAGGTTTTTCCCATTATTTCCGGAGCAGTGAAGACCATGGATACCAGATTTGGCACTGCTGAACATTGGAAGCAGAGACTGGAGGAGTTGACCGGCCGCAGCCCCATGTCCTCTATTGTTGATGCAGAACCCGTGGGTCCCCAGAAGCTGTTTGATGTCATCGTAGTTGCTCCCTGTACGGGCAATACTATTGCAAAATTTGCTAATGCTATTACTGATACCCCTGTATTGATGGCTTGTAAAGCACATCTGCGCAATTCGCGGCCGGTGGTCCTGGCTGTTTCCACCAATGACGGCTTGGGTCTGAACGCCAAGAACATCGGAGTTTTGCTTACGGCCAAAAACGTCTATATGGTACCCTTCGGGCAGGACAGCCCGGAAAGCAAGGCCAACTCGCTGGTCGCCCACATGGACTTGATCATAGACACAATCGTTGCCGCCATGGAGGGTAAACAGCTTCAGCCGGTATTGAGGGAGCACATGCCCAAATGACTTAAGCTAATGTTGAAGGTCTGCGGGACGGCCTGCCCTAGGGTTGCCGTCCCTTCTTATAAAACTATGCCTAAAACCAAGGGAGGGAAAGAGTTTTGAAAAAGTATAATGTGGCAATTGTCGGAGCAACCGGTGCAGTGGGACAAGAATTTTTAAAAATCTTAACGGAACGCAGTTTCCCGGTGGGTGAATTAAAACTACTGGCTACTGCCCGTTCCGCGGGGAAGATAATTCATTGGCAGGGCAAGGACTATGTGGTCGAAGAGACGCGCCCTGAGTCTTTTACCGGGATGGATATTGCCTTGTTTGCCGGGGGCTCCGCCAGTACGGAATTTGCCAAGGCTGCGGTGACCAGGGGCGCTGTGGTGATAGACAACAGCAGCGCATTCCGCTTGGATCCCGCTGTTCCTCTGGTGGTTCCCGAGGTCAATCCTGAAGATGTAAAGTGGCATCAAGGCATAATTGCCAACCCGAACTGTTCTACGATTATTATGGTGGCCGCTTTAAAACCACTGCATGACGCAGCCGAAATCAAACGCGTGGTGGTGTCCACATACCAGGCAGTGTCAGGAGCAGGCCGGGAAGGTATCGAAGAACTGGAAAACCAGGTTGGTCAGCTTGGCCGGGGAGAGGAAACCCATCCGCAGGTCTTCCCGTACCAGATTGCATTCAACCTGATCCCACGGATTGACGTGTTCCAGGAGGGAGACTATACCAAAGAAGAATGGAAGATGGTTAAAGAAACCCAAAAGATTCTGCACGCGCCTGATATGGCTATTACCGCCACAACGGTACGGGTACCTGTTTTCCGCAGCCACTCGGAAGCGGTTAACGTTGAGACCGAAAGGAAATTAACTGCGGCCGAGGCCAGGTCCATTCTGGCAAAGGCTCCTGGAATTGTTGTCCTTGATGACCCTGCAGCTGACCGCTATCCCATGCCCCTTACGGCGGCGGACACCGATGAAGTGTATGTGGGACGTATTAGGGAAGACTTTTCCATCTCCAATGGCTTGAATTTATGGGTGGTGGGGGACCAAATCCGCAAAGGTGCGGCCACTAATGCTATTCAGATAGCGGAGCTGCTGATTAAATAGGTAATTCTTTTGAGAAGAAGCCAGAATTCAGACATGCATGCCGCTTGACGGCACCACTGATGAATGAAAACAGACCTGTAAGCTCAAGGGTGAATTTTCTTTCTGCGCAGAGAAGCATTACGGAGGAGCCGTTAGCATGCTCGGCGAGCGACCGAACGGGAGCACGAATGCTCGCGCCCCATT
>JAJZPO010000049.1 GCA_021811155.1 Bacillota bacterium
GGAAGCGAGCCGAAAAGCATGCTAGGCGACGTAGTCTGCTGAACGGAGCAGAAAGAAAATTCGACCCGGGCAGACCCAAAAAGGCTTGTTTCAGGGCAGAATCAGAGAAAGAACCAGCTTCAAGCTCAAAGTATAGCATGAAGCATTCTGAATTCTGACTCCTGACTCCTGAATACTTCTTGCAAGACATACATAAGCCCGGAAAAAAAGGTGAAAAATAAGGTCAAGCTAAACAAGCCAAGGAGTTGGTATTGATGAGAAAGGTACTGGCAATTGTCTTGACCTTGTTTTTTATTGTAACTCTAATGGCAGGATGCGCCCCCACTGCGCCTAAGCCGCCTGACACCACCAGGCAAAGTCAAACGGGACCGGAAAAGGCAGAAGCTGACCAGACAAGGTCTGACGTCCTGGGTAAGGACAAGCGTATTGTAATGGGGTTCTATGTTGAAGGAGAGGGACCTATCCCAAGTTCCAAACAAAGCGTAACCGCTCATTCAGACCTGTTGGACGAAGTATCCTTCTTCTGGTACACCTTTGATGCCAACGGCAACATCAAGAACGCAGTCAAACAGGACCTGGATGCAAAAAATCAGGCTAAAAAGAACAATGCCAAGGTCTATGCCGTTATTCACAACCTGGTTCCGGGAGGGCAGGGCTTTTCGCCCGGCCTGGCCCACAATGTACTGTCGAATCCGGGTATCAGGACCAAGTTTATCCAGAACCTGGTCAAGCTCACCACCACTCAAGGTTGGGACGGTATCGCGGTAGACATTGAAAAAGCCCCACCCCAGGACAGGGGCAACTTCAGCGCCTTTATCAAGGATTTGGGGTCTGCCTTAAAAGCCAAGGATAAGGTGTTAAATGTGTCCGTGCCAGCCAAGTTTATTGATTATCCTGCGGACCTCTGGTCAGGCGCCTATGACTACAGTGAAATCGGGAAAGGGGCAGACCAGGTGGTGCTGATGACCTATGATGAGCATGGCCTTGGGACCACCGCCGGTCCCATAGCCTCCCATTCATGGGTTGACCGTGTGATTGCCTTTGCAGTAACCAAGATTCCGCCGCAAAAAATCGTTCAGGGCATCCCTGTATATGCTTTCGACTGGGCCTCTGCCAAGCCTACAGTTCCGGCATATCTGACCTTCGATCAAGCGCAAAAGCAGGCAAAATCCAAGGGAGTTCCCATGCTGTATGACGCTGAAAATGAAGCTGCTCACTACACTTATACAGATAATACCGGACGGCATGTGGTGTATATGGAAAACAAGCAGGCCATGGACTCGAAACTGAGTTATGCTAAAAAGCATAATCTGCACGGTATCGCTATCTGGCGTATGGGGATGGAAGACCCCGGTCTGTGGGCTTCCGTCCAGGCAAACTACGGTACGAACAAAGCCAGAAAATAGACCAAAGCCCGGGGCACTCCCCGGGCTTTTATTTGCGAGTCATGCTAAAGGGTGTTAGAAAGTTTTTGAGATTCTGGTATACTAACTTAGGAGAAGTCAGAAGTCAGTCATGCATGCCGTTTGACGGCACCACTGATGAATGAAACAGGCCGGTAAGCTCAAGGGTGGATTTTCTTTCTGCGCAGAGAAGCATTACGGAGGAGCCGTTAGCATGCTCGGCGAGCGACCTTCCGATTACCCCGCGAAATTCCGGTGCACTTCTCTTGGGACTTAATTTCGTGGGGACCCCAATTTGGCACGAATGCTCGCTTCCTTATCCCCACGAAATTCTTGGGATTGTTTTTCAGGATGAAATTTCGTGGGGGCCCCAGTATGCATGCTGGCTACGTTTGCGTTCAGGGGTCCCACTACTTTCATGTTGCTTAAGATTAGTGGGAGGGTCAATGAGGGACACGATGCGTATCGAAGAGTTGATAGTGGTTGAAGGCAAGAACGATATTTCGGCTGTGAAAAAAGCAGTGGATGCCGAGGTAATCTGCACCGGGGGATATGGATTTAACAAGGGTTTTGGTGACGTGCTGCAGGCCGCGGCGAAACGGACCGGGGTAATAATTTTCACGGATCCGGACAGCGCCGGCAATCTGATCCGCAAACGCTTGGATGCGCTTGTGCCGGGCTGCAAGCACGCATACCTGCCCCAGGCCGAGGGGAGAAAGGGGAATGACATAGGCATTGAAAACGCCGCGCCTGAATCCATCAGGCATGCCCTGCAATTTGCTCATGCAGTTAAGCGTGAACAGGGACCAGTGCTGGGCGCCAAGGAGCTTTGGCTTTTGGGTCTAACAGGCACATCAAAGGCTGATGAGCGGCGGAGAACGGCTGGTAAAATTCTGGGAATAGGGGATACCAATGCGAAGCAATTTCTTAACCGATTGAACCATCAGGGTATAAAGTTTGAGGAATTGGCTTCAGTTGTGGCAGAGATTGGGGGGTAGTTATTGGAGACAGCCTTTGCTTATACGCGGAGAATCTTAAAAAAATACGAACTCAGAGCGAAAAAGAGCCTGGGGCAGAATTTCCTGACAGATGACGGAATAATTGCCGCTATCGTAGAGGGCAGCGGATTAAGTCCGGAACAAGCCGTGTTGGAAATCGGACCCGGAACGGGCGCTTTGACCAGAGCTTTGGCGAAGGCAGCGGGCCGTGTTTGGGCTGTGGAACTGGACGCGGCGCTCTGCGATGTATTAAGGGAAGAATATAAACAATTCAATCACGTGGAGATAATCCACGGCGATGCTTTAGAGTTTGACGCAGGTACGCTCGAATCCGCTGACGGAGTTCAACTGATTGCCAATCTGCCCTACTATATTACTTCTCCGTTAATTAGACGTTTTCTTGAACAGCGGAGGTATTTTCAGAGCATGACTTTTATGGTGCAGCAGGAAGTGGCTGAGCGGATTACGGCAGCGCCAGGCAAAAAGGACTTCGGCATCCTGTCGGTGGCAGTACAGGTCTTCTGCCAGGCCAGGCTCCTGTTCACGGTTCCGGCATCGGCCTTTATGCCGCAGCCCAAAGTGGATTCGGCAGTGGTCAGGCTGGATATCTTGCCCCAGCCTTTGATTAAGCCTGAGCAGGAAGAAGTTTTCTTCCGGACCGTAAAAGGAGCCTTTGGCCAAAGGCGGAAAACCCTGGTCAATTCTCTCTGCCAGGCAGTTAATTTGAGCAAGCAAGATGTTGCCAACGCAGTAGAAAGTCTGGGTATCCCGCCCCAGGCAAGGGCTGAGACCTTAAGTGTCTCCGATTTTATCCGCTTGGCCCAGGCTCTGTCAGCGCTGTGAGATTCTTGTCCGCCGGCTCTGTTGGGGCCAGACCCAACAGAGCCGCACATCTGCGATGCCAGGCAGACAACCGGTCAAAACGCCGGGAGGAATTATAGCCGTCGAAATAATGCTTGCCGAAGGTGCGGGATGGTTCGGTATCTCTGGCAAAGGCCAGGGCCTGCAGACAGTCCCCGATTATGGTATGGGCAACTTTGCGGGCATGGCCGCGCTGCCTTATGGGTGAGCTTAAGAGGGAGTGGGGTATAGATGTTACAACTTTGACGCTAAGGTTGTTTTTTTTTGCCCTGGCCAACTCCATGGGAGGCACAGCAAGGGCTTGCATGCCCACCGTTTCCATAAGTCTCCTGGAAACGCCGTGGGGACCGTGGGTTGGAGAGGCGAGCCCCAAGTCTTGAAATAGGCCCAGTTCCCTGTTCAGGCGTCCACGGAAGTGCAGTACCAGGCCGGCAAGCTTCTGCCTGTTGGTGATATAAGGGTAACAATTAACCAGAGCCAGGTCTATGCCCTGCTCCAAAGCGTCGAGTATACAGGACAAGTGGCTCCGAAAATCACCGGTCATATCGCCGTCTACAAAAACCACCCCACGGGCTCCTTTGCAGAGAGCATAGCTGGCCCCAACAGCCCTGGGGACGTCAATACCAAGAGATTCAGCAAAGTAGATTGGCTTAAGCCTTGGGTCACGGATGGCCAGAACCTCCTGCAGGGTTGCATCGGTACATCCGTTAATCACCGGTACAACTGTATGAAAGGAAAGCCTGAGCAAATTCGTCAGGACTATGCCAATTCGGCCTGCTTCGTTTTGGGCGGGCACCACGGCAAAGTACACAGTTTTTCCCTCCATTGCTATGAGGATCAGGATATTATATGCCATCTTCCAGGCCTGCGCATACAATATAACAGCCATGGGCAAAGGGGGGAAGCTTATGCCTTCTTGCAAACCGGGGGACGTGGTATTGCGCAGGTCTTATGGGGGAGATGTCTATTTCAAAATCACAGGCTTCGGGGTGGATGCCAGGGGACGGGAAATAGCCCTTTTGAAGGGGCTGAATGTACGGCTTCTGGCCGATGCGCCGGTCGGCGATCTTGAGACAGTAGGACAAAGGCAGGTATACGAGTACAGTAAAAGGTACATGCGTATCACCCACGACAGAATAAAGAAAGTGGTTAACTCCAGGTCAAAGGACCCCGGCCCCTTGAGAAAGGACAGGGCATATTTAGGGGACTTCTTTGAAGTCCCGGGCAGAGTCCTGCATCTTGACGGAGACGAAGAGTACCTTGATGAGTGCCTGAAAACCTACCGCCAGTTAAATATTGCTGCCAAGGGCATGTGCCACCCGGAAGATGAACAACCAAAGGTTATCCTGCAAATTCTTAAAGAAAATCCGACAGATATTCTGGTGCTTACAGGTCATGACGGATTACTTAAAGGCTGCAAAGATTTCTCCAACCTGAAGAGCTATCGCAGTTCGCGTTATTTTGTGGAGTCTGTTGCCAAGGCCAGAACATTTGAACCAAACAGGGACAGTCTGGTAATTTTCGCCGGGGCCTGCCAGTCCCATTATGAATCCATACTTCAGGCAGGAGCGAACTTCGCCAGTTCCCCCAAACGGGTTTTCATTCATGCCTTTGATCCGGTATTTATTGTTGAACGGGTGGCCTTAACACCTATTTATGAGACGGTTTCGCTAAAGGACATCATAGACAACACGGTGACAGGCACGGACGGAGTTGGCGGAATTGAGACAAGAGGGCAACTGAGGCTTGGGTATCCCCGCTCTCCCTATTAGCAAAACACTCTGAACCTGTCAGTCCGCACCAGGCTGACAGGTTACTTTTTGGGCCAGGGCAAGGGTATGGTAATTATCTGCCCCGGCTCAAGCCGGTTGGGGTCTGGCAGGAGATTTGCCGCCAGTATGCTTTCCATAGGGATTTTGAAACGGCGGGAAAGTTTCCAAATGGTATCGCCTTTTTGGACAATATAGGAGCGCGGCCCTGGGACAACGGGAAAGGCCAAAGGAGTAGCCGGAAAACGACCGAACTGGTTTGGCAGGGAAATGGTTTGAAACTCACATGGCGTCTTGGCGATTTCAACCTGAGTACCCAAAGGTATAAGGGCATAAAGGTCTTCCAAATGGGGATTGTCAAGGCGGATGCCATGACAGGGTTCCAGACCGTTGTCGAACGCTGCGCCATGGATGCCCAAGGGCGGTTTGTTCAGCCCCAGCCAGCGAGTGCCAAGGCTTGGTTCAGGATTAATCAGTTTTTCCGTAATGGAAAATGTCCCTGCCGCCAGTCCTTCCCGCAAGGCCACAACCGGGTAGCGGCGGACCGGTTGGCCGTCCTGACAAAGCAGCAGCTCAAAGTTCTTGAGGTCTACAAAAACTTTCATCAAAGCCGTGGATCTGGGTGAACTCAAATTCCCCACCCCCTGTCAAAGGAAAATATATCCATCAATACATTTTATTACCACGGTGGGAAAGGGGTTTCTTCCCTGCATAAAAAACCAGGCACTTTTCAACAATAAGTTAGGGTAGAGGAGGTTGGATATGCAAGAAGGCAATGGTACCCTGATGGTTATTGGTGGAGCGGAGGACAAAAGCAAGGACTGCGAAATTTTGAACAGGTTTGTAGAACTGTCCCGGGGTGGACAGATTATCGTAATGACTTCCGCAACCGATGAACCGCACCAGGTTGGCAAGAACTACTTTGAATTGTTCAAGCGTCTGGGGGCGGCCAGTGTTGATGTGCTGGATATCCCGGACCGCGAGATGGCAAACAGGGATGAAACAGTTGAAAAGTTGAAGAGTGCGTCAGGAGTTTTTTTTACGGGCGGAGACCAACTTAAAATAACAGGGACACTGGGGGGCACAAAGGTGGACAGGATTTTGCACCACCTCTACCGGCAGGGCGTTACCATAGCCGGTACCAGCGCCGGGGCTTCGGTGATGAGCAGTACTATGATTGTCGGGGGATCAAATGATGAAACTCCTAAGAAGGATTCCCTGAGCATGGCCCCGGGAATGGCCCTGCTCGCTGAAGTCGTTATAGACCAGCATTTTGCTCAGAGAGGACGTATCGGGAGGTTGTTGGCTGTTATCGCCCAAAATCCTCACTATCTGGGCGTCGGCATCGATGAGGATACGGCTATCCTGGTTCACGGTTCGAGCCGCTTTGAGGTCATCGGTTCCCAAACGGTAACGATTGTGGACGGAGAAAAAATAACCTTCAGCAATGTGAGTGAAACCGGGCCAAGACATCCTCTCGCCCTGTCAGATGTTGTCTTGCATGTGCTCCCGGCAGGTTTTGGTTTCGACTTGCGTGAGCGGCGTTTGTTGGAGCTCCAAAAGGAATAGGGCGGCAGGTTTTGGTGCACAATAACAGAGTAAGGCTTTTTTTGTTTGAAGGGGGACAGCAATGGAGATTCGCTCAATACTGGCTTTGGAGGGCGCCAATGTCTTTTCATCGAGGCCGGTAATCAAAGTGTTTTTGCACTTGGGTAAGTGGACAGAAGTTTACACCAGCGATATAGGTGGCTTTGTTGAGAGACTTCTTTCACTTATACCTTCTTTGAGAGATCATTACTGTTCCCGGGGCAAGCCCGGAGGGTTTGTGGAACGGCTGCAGGAAGGAACGCTGTTGGGGCATGTGGTGGAACATGTGGCCCTGGAATTAATGAATTTGTCAGGGCAAAAGGTAGTCTACGGCAAAACTTTGGGCACAGGGGAACCGGGCCTGTATGAGGTTGTTATGGAATACGAAGTAAAAGAAGGGGCGCTGCAGTCGGCCCGGGCTGCCGTTGATGTAGTAAAGTGTTTACTTGCCCAAGAAGAGGTTTCCCTGGAGAAGGAATTGGAGCTGATCAGAAGGGAAACATTAAGGGGCGAATTGGGGCCCAGCACCAAGGCTATTGTTGAAGCGTGCAAAAGACGCGGCATTCCTGTTATACGGCTGGGGCAGGGCAGCCTGCTCCAATTAGGGTGCGGCAAGTACCAGAAGAAGGTAGAGGCTACCGTTACTGATAGAACCGGGTGTATCGGAGTTGATATTGCCTGTGATAAAACCCTTACCAAAGAACTCCTGGCCGAGATGGGGATTTCCGTTCCCGCCGGGTCCTTGGTTGAAACGGTTGAAGAGGCCCTTTCCGCTGCCAGGACAATCGGCACGCCGGTAGCGGTAAAACCTGGCAATGGCAACCAGGGAAAAGGGGTAGCCTTAAACCTCAAAACAAATGCCGAAATCAGAACCGCCTTTAATGTAGCCTCCCAGTACAGCAACCGCGTAATCGTGGAAAAATACATTGCGGGCAAACATTACCGATTAGCCGTAGTAGGGGATAGAGTGGTGGCGGTGGCGGAACGGCTGCCTGCCCGAGTTACCGGTGACGGGGAAAAGACCATAGTGCAGCTGATTGAGGAGATTAATACCGATTCCAGGCGGGGCGAGGGCCATGAGCTTCCCCTGACCAAGCTTAAAGTCGACCCGGTGGTACTGCTGGCGCTGGCCAGGAACGGGTACACACTGGACACCGTACCCTCCCGGGGTGAAACAGTTTGTTTGAGGGACAATGCCAATCTAAGCACCGGCGGCGTCGCGGTAGATGTTACCGACGAAGCTCATCCCAGCCAGTTGGAAACTGCGGTATTAGCTGCACGAATTGTCGGTCTGGACGTGGCTGGAGTGGATCTTGTCACGCCGGACATCAGTCTGCCTTTTGACCAGGACAGCGCCATAATTGAAGTAAATGCAGCTCCCGGAATCCGGATGCATCATTACCCTTCTGAGGGGAAGCCGCGCCAGGTGGCGGAAGCGATTGTAGATCACTTATTCCCGGCAGGCGCCCCGGTGCGCATACCAATAGTATCGGTGACCGGGACCAACGGTAAAACGACTTCCACCCGGATGGTAGCCCATATCTTAAGACAGCGAAATTTGGTTGTAGGAATGGCAAACTCTGACGGCATCTGGATTGGTTCAAAACGCATAGTTGACGGTGACACAACGGGTCCCTCCAGCGCCAGGACTATTCTCCGCCATCCGGCAGTAGAGGCTGCGGTACTGGAGACAGCACGCGGCGGGATTCTGAGGGCGGGTCTGGGGTATGACTACGCTGACGTGGCCGTGATTACCAATATAAGTGAAGACCATTTTGGCCAGTACGGCATTGAGAATCTGGAAGATTTGTCCCAGGTCAAGTCAGTTGTGGCTGAATCGGTACGCAAACACAGCTTTGTGGTCTTGAATGCGGATGATCCCTATGTCAGCAAGATGGCCTTGCATACTAAAGGCAAAGTGATTTTCTTCAGCGTGGCTGCGGAAAACCCATTGATCAAGCAGCACTTGGGCGCCGGTGGTACGGCAGTCTTTGTCAAAAGGGGCAAGGTAATCGTTGCCAGCGGCAACGAAGTGGTAAAGGTCGGCAACGTTAAAAATTTTCCCGCCACCCTGCAGGGAAAAGCGGCCCACAATATCCAAAACATTTTGGCAGCTGTGGGTGCAGCTTGGGCCTTGGGGATTCCGGGGGTAGAAATCGGACAGTCCCTGAGCAATTTCTATTCAAGCCAAGATCACAATCCCGGCAGACTAAATATCTATCAGGTCGAAAGCTTTAAGGTCATGATCGATTATGGCCACAACGCGGCCGGAATAGAGCAGATAGTCTCCCTGGCCAGAAAACTCAAACCGAGACGTCTTGTCGGTGTGATTGCTGTGCCTGGGGACAGGCCTGATGACAGTATTCATAAAGTTGGAATGGTTGCCGGTAATGGCTTTGACTACTTGTTTGTCCGGGAGGATTTTGATTTGCGCGGGCGCTGCCCGGGACAGGTCGCCCAAACACTGAAGGAGGGAGCTCTCAAATCGGGCATGGCCCCAGCAAGGATTAAAACAATCCTGCCTGAGAACGAAGCCTTTGTAGCCGCACTGAATTTTGCCAGGCCGGGAGATTTGGTTGTCCATTTCTATGAAAAGCTAGAACCGGTTTTGGAATGCCTGGACAGATACCTTAAGGCACATCAGTTGTCTTTGGCCGAGGAGGAAGATGCAAAAGCGATGATTTTATAACAGACATGGCTTTTGACAGAGAACAAGCTGTCCGGTATGACGGCTTGTTCTCTTATAAGTTTTTGCATCGGGAAAAAGGATTTTGTCCCTGAAAGTTTAATATAATACTTTTAACAGTATCTCGGGGGAGATCCGGCATGAATCAAGTAGTTGAAGCAGCCCATGCTAAAATCAACCTTACCCTGAATGTGATAAGACGCCGCGAAGACGGGTACCACGAAGTTGAGATGGTGATGCAGTCCCTGGAATTGGCAGATATAGTCAGGCTGCGCCAGGTGGAAAGCGGCATCCGCCTCAAGACTTCATCGGCGCAAATTCCGGCGGGAAAAGATAATTTAGCCTGGCGGGCGGCACAGTTGATGTTCGGCAGGTTCGAGTGTACGGGGGGCCTGGAAATCCAGCTGGAAAAGCGCATACCTGTAGCTGCCGGCTTGGCCGGGGGGAGCACGGATGCAGCTGCAGTGATGCGGGGTATTAACAGGTTGTGGGGATTGCAACAGTCAACGGAAGCTTTGTGTGAACTTGGCGCCCGGCTCGGCTCTGATGTTCCCTTTTGTGTCAGGGGGGGGACTGCTTTGGCCAGGGGCAGGGGAGAACTGCTCACCGGATTGCCGGACTGTCCACCGCTCTGGCTGGTTTTGGTAAAACCACCTTTAGGTGTCTCGACTGCTGAGGTATATGGCAACCTGAGGCTGGACCGGATAGGAGAAAGACCGGATAATGAAAAAATGATCGAGGCTCTGGCGGAGAAGCGCCCCGGTTCCATAGCCGCAGCGCTGGGGAACGTGCTGGAGGAGGTTACTGTACAAATGGTGCCGCAGGTGCAAGGCATCAAACAGGAGCTGCTAAGAGCCGGTGCGGTGAACGCCATGATGTCCGGCAGCGGGCCTACGGTATTCGCAATCGCTGAAGATGAAAACCACGCCAGGACCCTGGCAAAGGTTTTTGAACATAAGGAGTATACAGTCATTGTAACGAGAACTATCAACCAGAATTCAGACATGCATGCAGCTCACGGCACCACTGATGAATGAAACAGACCTGTAAGCTCAAGGGTGAATTTTCTTTCTGATGAACGGAGCAGAAAGAAAATTCGACCCAAGCAGACCCAAAAGGCTTGTTTCAGGGCAGACCCCCATGCTGGTATCAGCACCAGCAGCGGATGAAAATGGATTCATAAGGTTATTTTCAGAGTAGAAGTCAGTAGTCAGAATCTGCAGATCGGCTTATTCTGACTACAGTATTCTGAATTCTGACTCCTGCCCTGAAACATTACTAGAAATGGGCCCACCGAGATTCGTCAAGATTCGCTAGGACGGATAGAACCGTCCCCTTTATCCGAATTCTGAATACCCTAAGAGGAATAGCTATTATTAGTTGAGTTTGCCGGAGGGATGTTAAAAATGGAGAGACGATTGGTACCTGTGAAACTGGACAGTTACAAGCCCCTAAGAGAAATCGTTTTCGAGTCCTTGCGTGAGGCCATTATCGGCGGGGTGTTAAAACCCGGTGAAAGGATGATGGAAATACAGCTTGCGGAGGAAATGGGCGTAAGCCGCACCCCGGTGCGGGAAGCCATCCGTAAGTTGGAGTTGGAAGGTTTTGTGGTGATGATACCCCGTAAAGGTGCGTATGTTGCCGGAATCTCCCTGAAAGATATCAATGATGTGTTTGAAATCAGGGCGGCCTTGGAAGGATTGGCCGCAGGATTGGCCGCAGAACGCATGACAGAGGAAGAGCTGGAGCAAATGGAGCGGCTTTTGGTCCGCAAAGCCGAGATCATCGAAAACAACGACCTCGAATCAATAGTGGAAGTGGACACGGATTTCCACGCCACCTTATATAAGGCTAGCCGCAATGAGAGGTTGATACAGATTCTGAATAATCTGCGCGAACAAATTCAGCGTTTCAGGACCACATCCCTGGCGGTACCTGGACGGATGAAAGATGCTTTGGAAGAGCACCGCAAGATGGTTGAAGCCCTTTCCGAAAGAAACGTTACGCTTGCCCAAAGCTTGGCCACGGAGCATATAGAGAATGCGGAAAACGTAATGCTGGAAGCTTTGCGCCGCAACAAGACGGGTAGTAAAGACCTAAAGTAAGGGTGGATTTTTGGCGTGGAAAAGTTTAAGCGCAGCGAAAGACTGGTGGCTATTACCAAGTACCTGGTTGACCACCCTCGTGTCCTGATCTCTCTCGGTTTCTTTTCCGAACTTTTTGCGGCAGCAAAGTCAACCATAAGTGAAGATTTGGTTATTGTCCGTGATACCCTGGACAGTTTTGGTATGGGCCTGTTGGAAACCTTACCCGGAGCAGGTGGGGGGGTAATGTTTCTGCCCAAAATAGGTCGGGACGAAAGCGCTCGGTTTTTGTCTGAGCTGTCGGAAAAACTTTCCCAACCGGAGCGGATAATCCCGGGTGGGTTTCTCTATATGACGGACCTGCTGTTTGACCCCGCAGTAAGCGGCAAGGTGGGGACAATTTTTGCAGCACAGTTCGCCCACTTGAATCCCGCGGCGGTTATCACCATCGAAACCAAAGGCATACCCCTGGCCTTGATGACCGCTAAAGCATTGAATGTGCCGCTGGTAGTAATCCGCAACGACAGCCGGGTGACAGAAGGCCCCTCGGTGAGTATCAATTATGTTTCCGGCTCGACGAGGCGGATTCAGACTATGTCCCTGCCCCGGCGAGCATTGGCCAGAGGTTCCCGGGTTGTGCTGATTGACGATTTTATGAAAGCAGGCGGCACCGCCAAAGGAATGTTGGAACTCTTGGAGGAGTTTGACGTGCAAGTCCTGGGACTGGGTGTTTTGGTTCGCAATGTTGAGCCAAAAGAGAAACTGGTTAATGATTATTTTTGCCTGCTGGATTTGTCCGAGATTGATGAGCAGGAGCGGAAAATAGACATCAGACCCACCGGCGCTTAAAGCTGATTGATTAAATGCCTGCCACACAAACCTGGCAGGCTTTGTTGTACGAAGCGCGCATTTTCAGTCGGGCTGAATGACGGTGGAAAAAAGAGGGATATTTTTTTGGAAATTATATGGATTATAGGAGGAATTTTACACCCTGGCAGAGAATAACAAATTGTCAAACAAGCGGCGGAAGGTGGTGAAAGCATGAACATTACAGACGTAAGGATTCGGAAGATTAATATCGAGGGAAAGATGAAGGCAGTAGTGTCGGTCACTTTTGACAATTCATTTGTGGTGCACGATGTCAAGGTGGTTGAAGGCCAAAACGGTTTGTTTGTAGCTATGCCAAGCCGAAAGACTCCGGAAGGGGAGTTTCGCGATATAGCTCATCCAATCTCTGCTGATGCCCGCGAGTACATCCAGTCTGCCGTACTGAAAGCCTACAGGGAGGCAATTTAAATTTAAATTAGCCACTTCTGAGCCTAGGAAGGCTCTTTTCTTTTTTGTGATAAAAAGGAATTAGATAAGAAATCTCGAATATTTAGCCTTGGCCCTGAGCATGAGCAGGCGCGCACCCTGGAAACACTATACAAAGGCAGGAAGTGAGGTTTTGACATGGGTGGAGTTGCCGCTATTGTTATGGCAGCGGGTAAAGGGACCAGGATGAAGTCGAATACACCTAAGATCCTGCATCAGGTTTGTGGCAAACCGTTAGCGGCCCATGTGGTTCAAGCGCTGAGGGATGCAGGCATCGATGATATAACAGTCGTTGTTGGTCATGGGCGGGAGTTGGTGGAACAGGCTTTAGGTCCTGCATTGAAATATGTATATCAGGAACAGCAGCTAGGGACCGGGCATGCGGTGCTCCAGGCCAAGGGCGTGGTCGATCATGACAAAACTGTTTTGGTGGTAAGCGGAGATACCCCGCTCTTGACTCCCTTTACACTGCAAAAGCTGGTGGAATGCCAACAGTTGGCAGGAGCCAAAGTTTCTGTTCTGACCGCTGTACTGAGCGATCCTGCAGGGTACGGCCGGATAATCCGCAGCCCGGACGGCCGGGTGGCGGAGATTGTTGAGTATAAGGATGCTACGCCGGAACAACGGGCAATTCAGGAAATTAACAGCGGTACTTACTGCTTCTCGGGACGGTTCTTATTTGGCGGTTTAACCAAACTCAGTCCAGCGAACGCGCAAAAGGAGTACTACCTTACCGATTTGGTAGGGATGGCAGTCGAAGCGGGGGAAAAGGTAGAGGGACTGGTTTGCAGCGACGAACGGGAGATCCAAGGAATAAATTCCAGGGAACAATTGGCAGAAGCTGTGAGAGTAATGAATGCCATCAATCTTCAAAGGCTGATGGCAGAAGGGGTAACTGTGGTTGATCCCTTCACCACATATATAGACTCGGGAGTCAGGGTTGGACGTGATTCTGTCGTACTGCCTTTTTGTCTTCTGCAAGGGAATACTGTTATCGGGGAAGAATGCACCATTGGTCCCCAATCCAGGTTGAGCAATGTTTCCGTGGGCAACAGGGCTGTAGTCGAGCATTCTGTGGCTAAGGATGCAGTTATTGGCGACGATTGTCTGATAGGGCCATTTGCTTATCTGAGGCCGGGCACAGTCCTGGGAGCCAAGGTAAAGATTGGGGATTTTGTTGAGATTAAGAACTCTTTTGTTGACGAGGGGAGCAAAATACCACATCTTAGTTATGTGGGGGATTCCCATGTGGGCAGGAACGTTAATGTGGGAGCCGGGACCATCACCTGCAATTATGACGGCAAAACCAAATCCCATACCGAAATCGGGGACGGAGCGTTTATCGGCAGCAATACAAATTTGGTGGCGCCTGTTAAGGTCGGAAGCGGCGCTATGACAGCCGCCGGCTCCACGATTACTAAAGATGTGCCGCCTGACAGCCTTGGGGTGGCCCGCAACAAACAGGTAAATATCCAAAACTGGGTAAGTGCCAGCAAAAAATAACAGGTGTACAGGAGGTCCCTAATCAAATGAGTGTGCGCAGGCTAAAAATTTTCAGTGGTAACGCCAACCCGGATTTGGCTTTGGAGATTGCCGAGTATCTGGGGGTGGAGTTAGGGGCAGCAAACGTAAAGCGGTTCAGTGATGGGGAAATCAGTATTGCCATTGATGAAAGTGTCCGGGGTGCGGATGTTTTTGTGGTTCAACCAACATCTTCCCCGGTTAATGACAACATCATGGAACTCCTGATAATGATTGACGCTTTGCGCAGGGCTTCTGCCCGGAGAATTACTGCGGTTATTCCTTATTATGGCTATGCGCGTCAGGAAAGGAAAACCAGGGCCAGGGACCCTATCACTGCTAAACTGTTAGCGAATGTGTTAACTACGGCCGGTACAAGAAGAGTAGTAGCCATGGATCTACACGCCCCAGCCATTCAGGGTTTTTTTGACATCCCTGTCGATCACTTACCCGGTGTACCGATTTTGGCCGAATACCTTTTAAGCAAGCAGCTGCAAGATGTGGTTGTGGTATCACCCGACCTTGGCGGGGTTACCAGAGCGCGGGATTTGGCGGAGCGGATTGGCGCTTCCATCGCAATCATTGATAAACGGCGACCGGAACCAAACGTAGCGGAGATCATGCATATCATTGGCGAGCTGGAAAACAAGACTGTCATCATGATTGATGATATTATTGATACGGCAGGCACCATTACCCAAGGGGCTGCCGCGCTGATGGAACGGGGAGTAAAGGAAGTCTATGCCTGCTGCACTCACGCGGTGCTTTCCGGTCCGGCCCTGGACAGACTTGAGAAGTCGGTCATCAAGGAAGTTGTGATTACCAACACCATCAAGCTGCCGGAGGAAAAGAAACTTTCCAAGCTAAAGATTCTGTCGGTAGCCCCCTTGCTGGGCGAGGCAATTATCCGCATTCACGAGGACCTGTCGGTAAGCAAGCTGTTCTCTTGAGGGTAATTCTAACGGGTCAGAAGTCAGGAGTCAGGAGTCAGAATGGGAACGGGCTCCGAATTCTGAATTCCTGACCAGCAATCGGCAACTAAGTAAGATACCCCGGGTCAGCTGCCCGGGGTATTGATTAATGGCCGTTGGCGATGTTGTCAGCTCTTGCCTCAGGGTTTTCTTCCGGTTCAGGTTCCGGCGGCGCGATTTCAATCCTGCTCTGAATAGGTTCAGAGGGCGGAAGCTCAATCTGATTTTTGCCCCTGGCCAGGTGTTTGCTCAGTTCCCTGGTCCGGTGCAGGGAAGAATACCACAGGTTGGTGGTGGAATCTACTACTGACTTGAGGGTTTCTGAAATGCCGGTATCGGCCGGAGCAAGTCTTTCTTGCGCTCCCGCGGTAGCGATGATCACGTCTTTCCCCATGGTGACAAGATCGTTTTGGTCTAAGCGGGCCCTGCCCTTGAACAGGCCGGTGAGGAAATTGTTCGCAACTTCGAGCGAGATAACTTTACCGGTTTTGGGCTCGATGTAAAATTCTTCGACCACACCCAAGACTTTACCGGTTTCTGTGATTACTTTTGTGTTGATCAGAGCTACTTTGTCTTTGAGCAAGGAGACTATTTCCGGCAGGTTGATTACTTTTTCAGCATTATTAATCCTGTCTACGGTGATAGCGTGATCCCCCACACTTTTGACTTTGGTGTAGGGAATGACCCGCTGCTCTTTGAAGAAACCTTTTTGGTCTACCAGGAGCGCAGCCACCTCCATAGACTTGGGGTTAATAATTAGGCCGCGGACAGTGCCGATTTGCTGTCCTTCGCTGACGCTGATAATAGGCATGGATAGATATTCCCTGCTTCTTCTCATGGATTCACCCCTTTTCGCAGGTGATTGCCAGACTTTGTCTGGATGACCCGTTTGCGGCATTCAAATCTTTGTATAAAGGCTATGATGTTAGGGAGACGAATATGTTTGGATTTTTGCGGCAGAAGAATTCCATTAGCCAAATAGTCGTCGGTTTAGGGAATCCCGGCCGCCAATATGCGAAAACCAGGCATAATGTCGGCTTTATGGCCATAGATTTTTTGGCGGCGAAATACGGCGCAGGTTTCAGGGGAAAATTTCAGGCTGAACTTGGGGAAGCGGTAATCGGCGGTGCAAAGTGCTTGCTGGTCAAGCCCCAGACCTATATGAATCTAAGCGGCAGGGCAGTGCGTGATGTCTTGAGCTGGCACAAGTTAGGCAGCGAAAATTTGATCGTTATCTATGATGATATGGATATTTCTTTTGGCGGTATCAGGCTTAGGTCTCAGGGAGGTTCGGCTGGACACAATGGCTTGAAATCCATTATTGGCGAATTAGACACCCAGGAGTTTTGCCGGATCCGCATTGGGATAGGCCGTCCACCCCAGGGGTGGGATCCTGCGGACTACGTGTTGGGAACGTTCCCAAAGGAGGATTTGCCTAAGCTTGAGAACGTTCTTAGCGATGCAGGGGAGGCTGTTGCAGCAACAATCACTGAAGGAATCACCAAAGCAGCCAACAGGTATAACCGTAATGCCAAATGACAGTGCATACTCCCCTCGCAAGGTGGAATAATAGACTTGGAAGGGGTGTCTGCAGTGCTCATCAAATATTTGTGCGAATGTTGTGACCGTTTGGTGGAAGAAGTACTGGTCAGTGAAGAGCTGGTTAATGTTCTGAAAGATGATGACTCGGCTTCAGCCTTGACTGGGCTGACAGCTGAGGCTATAATGGGCTTAGAGCGTCAAGGGTCCCTGGTCTTGAATATTGTTTGCCCCGAATGCCTAAACGAGATGGAATGTGAAGCGGGAGGGACTCTCGCCTTGAAAACGCAAATTATAAATTAGCATTCTAAAAGGGCCCGGGTAACGCTATCCGGACCTTTTTATATATTTTACGCATGCCGGATGGGGGTTCGTACAAAACGCCCATTAATTTGCTTGCCCTTAGGAGGATAGCCGGTGCATAAACTGCTTGGTTTTTTGGAGAATATCTCTGAGTTTCACACTCTTTTGAACGGCTTAAATGCAGGGCTTGACCAACAGGCTGTTTACGGCCTGTCGGGCTCTCAGAAAGCATTTCTTTTAGCTGCCCTGGCCCTGAAAGCAGGGCGCCCTTTTATACTGGTGACCCACAGCGAGGAGCAGGCGCTGGAATGGCAGGCAAATCTTCAGGCTTTGCTTACCGGACATGAGGTATTGTATTTTCCGGTGTTGGAATGGATGCCTTTTACTGTTTTAGGCAGGAGTAAAGAAATTGAGGCTAAAAGGCTCCGGGTACTGGCCGGTTTGGATAGGCCGGTGAGTGTAATTACAACCATTCAGGCGATAGAGCGTTTGTTTTTGCCGCGTGACAAGTGGTACAGCATGTGCGTGGAAATGCACATGGGGGATACGCTCGAGCCGGAAACACTGCAGCGGGAGCTGCTGGATATGGGGTATGAGCGGGTTGACATGATTGAAGGCCCCGGTCAGTTCAGCGGCCGGGGGGGAATAATGGATATTTATCCTCTGGCCGCTGAACCGGTACGTCTGGAATTTTTTGATGATGAACTTGATTCGATTCGCAGCCTTGATCCGGCAACCCAGCGCTCAACCAACCAACTTGACAGTGTTACAGTCTATCCCGCCAGGGAATTGCCGGTTGACAGGGCTAAACGGGAAGAGGCCTGGCCCGCAATCCAGCATCAGGCTCAAAAAGTTACTGCCCGGTTGAGAAAGTCCTCCCCAACGGCAGTTGACAACTTGCTGCAACTGTTTGAAGAACTGCAGGAAAAGTTTAAGGCGGGCGTATATGACGAAAGCTTTGAGTTCTTTGCCAATTTTTTCTACCCGCAGCTGGACACCTTTTTTGCCTATATGAGCCGCCAAACCTTTATTGTTCTGGATGAAGCGGCCAGGCTGCAAGAGTATTTGGATTTTGCCTCCCGGGAGCGGGCGGAAGAATACACTGCTCTGCTCCAGGCCGGGAAAGCATTCGTTGATCCCGGGCAGCTTTTTTTGGATATGACCCGGCTGCTTTCCGCCTTGACTAACAGGCAGAGCCTGCTTCTTTCTGCTCTGCCGCGCCAATTCCCAGGTTTCCGACCCAAAAGCATGACGAGCTTCGCTGCAAAACCTGTCCAGGGTTTTGCCGGAAAAACAGCAGCCCTGGCCGCGGAACTGCAAACCCTGAAAAATGAGGGTTACGGTGTTGCACTGTTGGCGGGGAACCGGGAACAAGCCGGGCGGCTTTCCGTTACCCTGCGGGACTACGGCATCACTGCCCCCGTGTTGGAGGACAGGCTGCGGCAAGGACAAATTGGGGTCCTGCCGCTGAACCTGAGGGGAGGGTTTCAAATCCCCCTGGCAAAGCTTGCTGTATTTTCCGAGTATGAAATTGCGGGCCAGCAGAAAAGGACGAGGGCAAGGCCGCCCAGGGAAAAAATCAAGGCTGAAAAGCTGGCGCCCTTTGTTGATTTGAAGCCTGGTGATTATGTAGTTCACGCCAATCACGGCATTGGCCAGTACCTTGGCCTAGAAAAATTGAACGTGGCGGACATTGCCAGAGATTATTTTGTCATTAAATACGCGGGAGAGGACAAGCTTTACGTCCCCTTTGACCAAGTTAACCTGATACAAAAATACCTGGGCGGTGAAGGCCAGCTCCCCAAGCTTTACAAACTGGGCGGGAACGAATGGGTCAAGGTGAAAAGCAAGGTCAAGGCTGCGGTCAAGGACATGGCGGAGGATTTGTTAAAACTTTACGCTGAGCGGGAAAAGGCAGTGGGCTTCTCTTTCTCCCAGGATAACATTTGGCAAAAAGAGTTTGAGGACCGTTTTCCCTATGAAGAAACCCCTGACCAGCTGCAGTGCATTGAGGAAGTCAAAGTTGACATGCTGCAGCCTAAACCTATGGACCGGGTCGTCTGCGGTGATGTGGGATACGGCAAGACCGAGGTGGCTATACGGGCGGCTTTCAAAGCCGTAATGGACAGCAAGCAGGTGGCGGTACTGGTCCCTACCACTATTTTGGCCCAGCAGCATTACGTTACTTTTTGCGAGAGGTTTGCAGGCTATCCAATCAGCGTCGAAATGATGAGCAGGTTCCGCAGTCCCAAGGAACAGAAGCAGGTGGCTGGGGGACTTGCTGACGGCAGCATTGATGTGGTAATTGGCACTCACCGCATCGTTTCCGAAGATATCAAATTCAAAGATTTGGGTCTGTTAATTGTGGATGAGGAACAGCGATTTGGAGTGTCTCACAAGGAAAAACTGAAACAGCTCAAGCAGAATGTGGATGTGCTGACCTTGTCTGCAACACCCATACCCAGAACTTTGCATATGGCAATGGTCAACATCCGGGATATGAGCGTGATTGAGACCCCTCCTGAAGACCGGTACCCTGTTCAGACTTATGTGGCTGAATACAGCACTGAATTGGTGCGAGAGGCAATCCGCAGAGAAATGAATAGGGGAGGGCAGATTTTTTATGTCCACAACCGGGTTCAGGACCTGGACAAGATTGTTCTGGATCTAAGCAAGCTTGTACCGGAAGCAAAGATAATTTCCGCCCACGGTCAGATGCGGGAAGAGGATTTGGAGCAAGTGATGCTGGATTTTGTGGAAAGGCAGCATGATATCCTGGTCTGCACCACGATAATCGAAACAGGCCTGGATCTGCCGAATGTCAATACTTTGATCGTGAGCGACGCAGACCGGATGGGGTTGTCCCAGTTGTACCAACTCAGGGGGAGAGTCGGCAGGTCCAACCGCAAGGCTTTCGCTTACTTTCTCTACCGCCGGGACAAGATTCTCACTGAGGTGGCTGAGAAAAGGCTGAGCGCCATCAGGGACTTTACTGAGTTTGGTTCAGGTTTCAAAATAGCTATGAGGGACCTGGAGCTCAGGGGGGCGGGCAATCTCCTTGGGGCTGAACAACATGGCCAGATGGCCGCCGTTGGTTTTGACATGTACTGTAAACTATTGGAACAAGCGGTTTCGGAATTAAGGGGCGAGAAAGAGGAAGCGGTAATTGAGCCGGTAATTGAGCTGGCCTGTGATGCTTATTTTGATGCAGAATATATTGCAGACAGTTCCTTAAAGATGGACTTTTACCAGCGGCTGATGCGGGTCAGGTCCGCCCAGGGCTTGAGCGATCTTACGGCAGAACTGATTGACCGGTTTGGCAATCCTCCTGAACCGGTGGCCAATTTATTGGATATCGTGGGAATTAGGCTTAGGGCTATCCAGTTGGGGATTGCAGCAGTCACTCAGGAAAAGGGCATGATCCGGCTGAAATTTGGCCGGGATCCCCACCTGAGCGGTGACCAACTGATGCACCTGGCCAAAAAAATCGGTCCCTCGCTCAGCTTTGCGGCTGCCGAAGGGTTTGAGATGCGTCTGAAGTTAAATCCCCGTATTCACCGCAATATTTTAAAGGTTACCAGGGACCTGTTGTCAAACACAATAAAGATTGCGGACGAGTCCCTGACTTTGGTATAATTGTCTGTGTATAGAAAGGAAGTGTTTTAATTTGAGCAAGAGACGTCTTCTGCTCTGGACTGTCTTGACCATATTCGCTGTCGTGGCACTGACAGGGTGCGGTTCTCTTTCCCAGTACTTCGGCGGTAAATGGGTCGCTAAGGTCAATGGTGTAAAAATATCTGTGGATGATTTCAACAAACGTCTTGAAAAAGTTAAAGCAAGTTACCAGCAGCAGGGAATTGACTTTAGCAGCGACCAGGGCAAACAGATGCTCACTGCTCTCAACAGTCAAGTCGTTGACGATATGGTTACTGAACAACTTATCATGCAAGAGGCTCAGAAAGAAAAGCTGTCTGTTTCTGACAGCCAGATTAGCGCTGAGATTCAAAACATCAAGAATAACTTTAAAGGCGCTGATGGCAAGCCGGATGTATCCAAGTATCAGGATGCACTGAAAAGCCAGGGCATGACGGAACAGGATTTGAAGGACTACCTAAAGGTTCAGCTTACCGCCAAGGCCTTGTACGATAAAGTGACTGCCGGTGTCCAGGCGACTGATGCTGACATGGAAAAATATTATAACGATAATAAAAACCAATTTGTGGATCCTGAACAGGTTAAGGCGCGGCAGATTCTCGTAAAGACCGAAGATGAAGCCAAAGCGATTATTGCCGAACTCAATGCCAAAAACGGGGCGAACTTTGCGGAACTGGCAAAGCAAAAGTCAATTGACACCGGGGCAAAAGACACCGGAGGGGAACTGGGCTATTTCCCCAAAGGAGAAATGGTTCCAGAGTTTGAGCAGGCTGCTTTCGCGCAACAAGTGGGCGCCTGGTCCCAAACACCGGTCAAAACGCAATTCGGTTACCACATAATCCTGGTGGAAGACCACAAGGCCCAAGTGCAAAAAACCTATGACCAGGTTAAAGACCAGATAAAGCAGAACCTGCCACAGCAAATGAAAGACACTAAATTTCAGCAGTATCTCGACAATCTGAAGAAACAAGCCAAAATAGAGTATGCTCCCGGCTATGGACCCGCTGCCGGCACCCAGCCTTCAAAAACTACCACGCCACAATAGAAACAATCGAACCCGGCCCGAGGGCCGGGTTTTAGTTTGTCCGCGCTCAGGCAATATTTGCAGAATCAGCCTGCTGATGGAAAAAAATGAATAATCCCTTCCGGGTGGATATATACTATCTGTGAAAGAAATTTCCAATGCCGGACACAAAGGAGGGATAAAGAGTCAATGAAGGCAACAGGGATTGTTAGAAGGATTGACGATTTGGGCAGGGTTGTTATTCCGAAAGAAATTCGCAGAACTCTCAGGATCAGGGAAGGAGACCCTCTTGAAATTTTCGTCGACCGCGAAGGAGAAGTCATTTTAAAGAAGTACTCTCCCATTGGTGAACTGGGGGATTTTGCCAAGGAATATGCTGACTCTCTCGGTGAAGCAACCGGACATATTGCCTGTATCGCCGACAGGGATAATATCATTGCGGTAGCTGGAGCGCCGAAGAAGGAGTTCATGGGAAAAGCCATCGGCCCGGCGGTTGAACGTGCAATGGAGGAAAGAAAGACTATTCACATCTCCAAAGTTGGCGAAAACAATGCAAATTGCAGGAACTGCCCAGTAAATGAAGAAGAAGATAAATGCAAAATTATGAGTGAAGTTATTGCTCCGATTATCTCTGAAGGGGACCCTATCGGTGCGGTGATCTTAATGACCAAGGAGCCCAATGTGAAAATGGGTGAGATGGAAATTAAGCTGGTTGAGACCGCAGCAGGTTTCCTGGCGAAACAAATGGAACAGTGACGAAAAAGCGGCGCAAGCCGCTTTTTATTTTACCTCAGCATTCCTGTAATGAAAACAGATGGTCTTTGAAAAAAGTAAGCCCCTCCTGGTAAAATACGAGGTGTCCGGATGAAAGGACCCTTAATTAAACAACC
>JAJZPO010000050.1 GCA_021811155.1 Bacillota bacterium
TTAAACCATACCGTTCCCGGTCGTGGTAGGATAGCCGGGTATATTAGGATCGCTGGGCACCCCAAACGCTGCGGTTCCGCCTGTACTGGTTTCCTCACTGGTTTGTTGGCTGCGGATTACGTTTGGCCCGTATGTTTCTTTGGTCGTTTCAACCTGAGCAAAATCCAAAGTTCCGGCCACGCGTACAATACTCTTTCCCGGACCCAAGGCCCTGTCCAGCATGGATTGAGCTGATCGCTCCAAGTCCTGTTCGACTGTATGCTGCAACTGCAATTGTGAAACAGATAGTTTGCTTTTATCGTTGGCATTGGCGATTGCATCAGACAGTACCTCGCCATTAGTATCAATAATTGTAACCTTATCAGGTTTTAACCCTTCAACACTTGAAGCCAGTAAATTGGCGATAGCGCGAACCTGTTCATCGGACAACTTACTGCCAGGCTGCAGCTTGACGGTGACCGCAGCCGTCGGGTTTGCTTGCTGGTCCGTAAACAGCGACTGGTCAGGCATGACCAAATGAACCCTGGCATCCTGCACGGCAGAGAGTGTCTTAAGCGTGGTTTCAAGTTCGTCCTGCAAACCGAGGGTATTGCGCAGTTTGCGGTCAGCATCTGTTTCACCAAACTGAAAGGTATTTAGAGACGTATCAAAACTAAATTTTCCGGTTTTAGGGATGCCGGCGCTGGCCAACTGAATGCGCACTTCCGCCAGCTGGGCTTTGGGCACAAGTATTGTGGTTCCCCCGTCGTTCAACTGATATGGAATTTTCAGCTCTTTGAGCTTACTGGTTACACCTCCGGCGTCGCTTGCAGTTAATGCGCCCTGAAACAGTGGCGTGTAGTCAGGACTGCTCGCCCACCAAACTAAAAACAACAGCAGCCCCAAAACTACCGCGGGTATAGTGGTAGTTAGTATTCTTTGCTTTTTGTCCAGCTTTTTCCAGCTCCCGGCAAGGGAGGCTACAATTCCTTGCAGTGACAAATTCAAACCAGGGAACCCCCCAAACCTCTAGCATTCGAAGCCCAGATTATGTAAAACCCTCTATATCTGCATCCGCATGATTTCCTGATAGGCGTCTATTACCTTGTTACGAACCTGGACCGTAAGTTCTACAGCCAGATTTGCCTTTTCAGTAGCGATCATCACATTATGAATATCCGTACTTTTTCCGGCTGCCAAATCCACCCCGGCCTGTTCCGCCTGGGCCTGAAGCTCGTTCACCTGGTTCAATGCCTCCGTCAAGAACTTACCAAAAGAATCCGAACCGGCGGCCGGCTGGACATGTGCAGCCGTATTTGCAGCGGTAGCGGTTATTGCCAGCGGATTTAGGGCGGGAATTCCTGACATTGTTCAATAACCTCCTTACACTTTGCCAATCTCAAGGGCCTTTAATGCCATCGATTTCCCGGAGTTAAGTGCAGTAACGTTGGCTTCATAAGCTCTTGAAGCCGAAATCAAATCTACCATCTCGTTGACCAGTTCAACATTAGGCAGCCTGACATAGCCAGGTTGCAGCCCGGCTTCCGGCTTTTGAATTGCGTCAGGGTGCTCAGGGTTATACACTTCCTTGAAGGGCGTAGGATCCTTGACAAGACCGGCTACCCTGACACCGTCACCGGAGGATGCGAGAGCCAGGAAACTTCCAAAAGGTTTTTCTGTTTGCCTGGCCTGAAAAACCGGTACTTGTCTTTGGTATGGAATCTGGTTCCCCCCGGCAGTAGTTCTGCCTGTGCGGGTAGTGTTGATGTTGGCAATGTTGTCTGAAATCAAGTCCAACCTGAGTCTTTCAGCTGTCAACCCCGAGCCGCTAATATCCATGGTCCTGAGAAAAGACATAGTACACCCCCCCATTCACTCAACTCTTTACGAATAGATAAACATCATTGCATAAAAAAAAACCTCTCCCAGGCCTCCTAATGTTTACCAACATTAATAGTTGCAACCTGGCAATCCTAGACAACCAATGCCGTTAGATCCATGGCTTTGCGTCCTTACTTTTCAGTAAGTTTGCCCAAATATATAAATATTGGAGAAATTAGTCTACACTTGTATTTTACTGTGAATTTTTGTAGAATTCAAGGAAAAATTTTCATCATTACCAATCAAGCCGATACAGCTTTGTATCGGCTTGATTGGTAATGATGAAAGAAAGTTACCCTCTCTTATCTACGAATTTTGCTTCTGTCAGGATTTTTTTGTAAGAACTTGTTAATCGTTTCTTGTTGTTAATTTGGTTTAAGCTATACGCAATCGCCTGCCTGCGTTCATCCAGGGTGGCGAGAATCATCTCATCAAGTTCCCTGACCTGGCTGAGCAGCAGAGATGTCTCACTCAGTACCTGATTGGCTTCCTGAAAATCAACCCTAACAAATTCTTTCCCGAGTTGCCCAATTCTTGCTTGAATTTCTGCCAACCGGTCAAATGCTGTTTGGCGCTCTGCCAGGCGCTGCAGGTACTGGTCAATGTTTGTTTCCTGGTTCAAGTCCAGCAGCCTTCGAGTCACTTTCTGCAATTCCTGGCCGGCAGCCAGTCTTTGCACATACAATTCCAACAGCAGCTTCTTGTCCTCATCCTGCAAAATCCAGCCCCCCTGCCGGGGATGTTTTCTTGGCTGCCTGAGCTGCCTGAATCCAAACTTCGCGCAGGGAAACCAGATGGCCAAGAACCTCCGCCACTGGCTCTACGTCTTTGCGGACATTGGCTTGAACCAAGCGAAAACGAAAATAGTCGTAAAGCTTGTAAAGATTACCGGCTATAGGGTAGCTCATGTCCAGAGTTACCATGAGTTCTGTTATAAAATCCTGGGTTTTTAGCAAATGTTTATTTGCCGCTTCAAATTCCTTGTTGTCCAATGCTTCCTTTGCCAGTTTCAAGCATCTAATCGCACCGTCGTAAACCATAATCAGCAGTTTGTCCGGCGGCATCGATTGGATTGCTGTCTGCTGGTACATGCCGGCTCCGGTTTGTATGTTGTTCATCTAAACCCCACTCCTACTTTGAACTGGTACTTGGTAGTTGAGCCAGCATGTTCGTCAGGGCAGTTCCCTGGTTCTTAAAGTTGGAAATTGCCTGTTCCATAGCATTGAACTGATCTGTCAGGCTTTGCTGCTTGAGATCCAACAGCGCTTGGAAACTATCCATTTGATGCTGCAAATCGCGGATCTGATTGTCCAGGTCGCTTTCCCTGCCGGGAATCAGTCCGACACCATACAGGGTCAGGCTATCTAAGGCGCTGGACATTGTCACAGCCACACCGGTGGTCCCGCCGATGGTGCCAAACAGCGCCGGTACTGCACCAGGGTTGCTGTTAAGGGCAGCTGTAAATTTTGTTTGGTCAAAACTTAGGGCAGCAGCCTGGCCGGTAGTACTGATGCCTATTGATGCCAGGGTATTGTAGGGGGGGGTGGTCCCCGCCACAAACCCGCCCGTCATGTTGCGCAGGTTCTGTTGTATTTGCAATACCATTGAATCGCCAAACAGGTCCCCCGTAGTTTTGGTTGCAGAATTATAACTGGTCTTATCATCGATAAAGCTCATCACCGAATTATACTGATCGACAAAGGCCTGGACAGCATCTGCCGCTTTTTTGGTATCTGTGGTTACCTGCAGGGTAGTCGCCTTTAAGTCCTGAGTCGGGATGCCGGTGCTGGCAACCGTCTGACTGACGCTGTTTAAAGTTATTGATAAGCCATTGACTGCATTGGTTACGGTATTGCTGCCGCTGACGCCTGCAATGCCGTTAATGTAGAAACCCGCATCCCCCGCAGTGCTGAGATACTGATTGAAGGTTGAAGTACCTGTGTTATATACCCCTAGTTGCGATAACACATTACTCTTGGGGTTCGCGCTTGTGCTTCCATCGGAGATATCGAACAGTCCAGCCCCGGTGGCGGTGCCGACAGACAGCTTATTCGCAGCGCCGGTCTGGGATGCAGTAAGCACCAGTTTATTGTTGATAACCGTCGCCACTACATTGGACTGGGCCTTATTAATATTAGCGGCCAAATTGTTCAGGGTGTCTGTGCCCTGCACGGTGATGATGGCGCCCCCAACCGTGATTTCTCCGGCTTGAAACCCGGCAACCTGGCTGCTCAGGGCCTGATTGGCATCAGCTGCAGCTACCGTTGCAACCACCCGGTCTGCGGTTGCCAATTTCGCTACCTGAATATCGTAGGCGCCGCCGATAGCCCCTGTGCCGGCGGTTGCAGTAACAACTGTGGCGTCGGAGGAGGTGGCTGTCTGACTTTTAAAGGTGGCAGGGTCCTGCAGCGCATCTAAGGTAGTTTTAAGATTCAGCAAGCGGGTGTTTAAATCCCGCCAGGCATCGTGCTGGGTTTGCAGCTTGGTTTGCGTGTTCTGCATCTGAACCAGGGGTTGGCTTTCGATGGCCATTAGCTTAGTTATGATCGACGAAGTGTCAATCCCCGAGGCTAATCCCGTAATGCTAAAATTTGAGCTCATTCTTCCTCACCCCTAAATATATTCGTCAATTATCAGTCCCACTGCCTCTTCCAGATTTGCTGCCATGTCCTGCAATTTTTCAGGGGGTATTTGTTTGACAACTTCCTGTGTTTTGTCGTCTATGATTTGAATCACGGTACGGTTGGTTTTTTCATTTACCTTGAACTTCAAGTGACGGTTGAATAATTCCGCAGTTTTGTTTAGAGTCTCGACAATCCGGTTCAAGTCTTGTCGTCTGTCACGTTCCGGCTTGCCCTGACCGTTCTCTTCATTTACTTTGGGAACCGGTTTTGCCTGTTTAGGCTGATCATTAATCGCCTCGCGAGACACAAGAAAAGACTCAACCCGCATTTTCTTTTCACCACTTTCTCCACTCTAGGATAAATCCTGCTGCAGCCAGAAACAAAAAAGGCCGACCGGCACGAGCCGGCCGGCCTTCACAGAGCTCCTTATCTGAATAAGGACAGGATGCCCTGGGCGCGTTGGTTGGCTTGGGCCAGCATGGCAGTGCCTGCCTGGCTGAGGATCTGGTTCTTCGTGAAGTCAGCCATTTCGGAAGCCATATCAACATCCGCGATGCGGGATTGGGCGGCGGTGATGTTTTGGCTTTGGCTGGTCAGGTTGTTGATGGTATGGGTCAGGCGGTTTTGCAGCGCGCCCAGCTTAGCGCGGTCGGAGGATACGTTGTTAATTGCAGTATCCACAGTGGTGATCGCCGCTGTTGCATTTGCTTGGTTTGTAATATTAGTGGCAGTGGTGTTAATATTTGTACTGGTAATCGACATGCTGCCGATTGTGACTGAGATAGTTTGGCTGGCATTGGCGCCAACCTGAATCAGCTTGTTGGTAAAGCTTCCGTCAGTCAGGTTTTGGGTGTTGAACTGGGTCGCAGTGGCGATGCGGTTGATTTCCTGGTTCAGCGCCTGGAATTCCTTATCGGATTGCGCTCTGTCAGTGCTGGTCAGGGTATCGTTGGAAGCTTGCACGGCAAGTTCGCGCATGCGCTGCAGAATGGCGTGGATTTCATTCTCCGCGCCCTCAGCAGTTTGAATCAGGGAGATGCCGTCCTGGGCATTGCGCTGCGCTTGATTCAGGCCTTTGATTTGGCCTATCATTTTTTCGGAGATAGCCAGACCTGCCGCATCGTCGGCTGCCTTGTTGATGCGCAGCCCGGAGCTGAGTTTTTGCAGGTTGTCATCCATGGCATTGTTGGTTCTGTTCAGGTTGTTCAGGGCGATGATGGAACTCATATTGGTGTTGATAATCATGGTTGTTCCTCCTTGAAATTATATTTTCCCTTCGCATCCGTGCTCGGGAGAGGCGGTTTTTTTGCCATTGAACGTCGGCCGCCGGTCAATAGACAAGTGTCTTTGCCTTTACTAATTGTATCGCATGGCTTTAGATAAAGGATTAGCGGCGTTTCGCAGCCTGTTTCAGCACATATTGCTAATTACCAGCGTATTGCTTTGTTTATCGCTAATATTTAACTATTTTTCACTTTTTTCCACAATTCCCTGTAAGATATCCGAGATCCCAGGTGCGTTAGGTGCCAGGGCAGCGTCGCGATTGGCTCGCTCTATAGCCTCGTATACCTCGGCTCTAAAAATCGGCACATCTTTGGGCGCGATTATTCCGACTCTGACCAGGTCCGGTTTAACCTCTGTTATCACCAGTTCTATGTCCTTGCCAATTTTGATGCGTTGGTTTGTCCTTCTGGTAAGTACTAGCATAGGCCCACTCCTTTACCTGTCGAACAAGCGGTGGCCGGTGGTGTACCTGTCGCCGCTCATCACCACCTGTTTGCCGCTTTTGTTGTGCGGGTTGATCAGTACCGGGGCCAGCAGATTTGCGGTGATGTCCCTGGGTGCGGAGGCAACGACCAGAATCGCAAATACCAAGGCCTCTGAAATATCCTGCAGCCCGAGCTCGGCCATATCGGTCTGTTCGACTGTTACCTGATAATCCGGAAAGAAGTTCTGCGGCTTGGTTATGACAAAACTAATATCCGTGTCATCCAAACTCTGGAGAAAATGTACCGGACTGTTCTCAGCGTGAGGCAAGATTACAAACCGCCTCAGTTCACTGAATCCCGGTATTCCCTGCGGAAAGGTAATGACATTCTCCTCGTCGACCTGAAATTCGCCAAATATACTGGTATAGGTCTGCATATCAGCACCATCCTGTCCCTAGTTTACCATTAACAGATCCGGTTAAACCGTCAGATCAAAAGAGTTGCCCTCCGGCGCCAGTCGGCCTTTAATACTTCCGTACTGGAACCGGTACTGAAAAACTGCCGGAGCGAATTGCAGCGAGAGATTCCCAGGGATAATTTTTACACTTACCGGACTCACTTCTGCCCAAATCGCAGGGGGAATCGCGGGGACTGCCTGGATATTAAACTCCTCAGGCTGGCGAAACAGCTTAGCTTTTGCCAGCTCGACTATGCCTGATTGGGGCAATTGGATCTGTGCCAGCCTGTTCCCTGCCTGAGCATACTCCTCAGCAGCCTGACGGACATCTTGCCTGGCCTGTTCCGCTGTATACCTGGCAAAAGCCAGCATAGTACGAAACCCCGCCTCCTCCCGGGGCAGGGTTTGGTCAATGTGCAATACAGCCGCCGGAGAGGATATCTCCAGTAGCGGGGCTTGAGTTTTTATGCTCAACGCTGACGGTGTCTTGCTGAAGCTAAACCCCGGCGGCGTGGAAGATAGTTCCAACCGTACCTTGGGAACGTACATAACTCCCACCTACTTGAGAAAATCCAGCAAGCTCGGCTGCAAGATTTGGGCTGCAGTGGCCAGTGAAGCGTTGTAGGTGTTCTCCTGGGATTTCAGTTGGGTGATAACCTGGGCCAGATCAATATCCTGGGTTTTGGACAGCAGTCCTGTCAGATTAGTTGCCTGTTCGTTCAACCTGTCCCTGCTCATCTGCAACCGGTTTTCCCTGGCCCCTGCTTCGGACCGATTGGTGAGGACATTATCAATGTTGGCCTGGAGCGCAGTAATGTCGTTACTGGTAATGTTCTGGAGGTTGGCAGAACCTGTCGCCTGGCTTGGGTTATTAGGATTAAACCCCAAGTCCTGAATCAGTTGATCTAATACCGGCGGTTGGCCGGAAGATGAGGGCGTTAACAGCTGCTTGAAGATGGCATCCCCGGGAATGTTCACCGGCAGGTCTGTGGTCTGGCCGATTTTATATTTAACATTGTTGCCATTGCCCTGCCAAGTTTGAGCAGTATCGTCCCAGGGGGGATGATAAAAGTCTGTCCCTGCAAACACGTATTTGCCGCCATGGTCGGTGTTGGCGATATTTTTTATTTGCTCCTTAAGTTGGTACACCTCAGAGGCAATTGCCTGCCGCGCCGTGTTGTCCAATGCGGCGCTGGCCCCCTGAACAGCCAGTTCTTTTACCCTGTTCAATACATCTCCCAGCTGCTGCAGAGCGCCGTCAGTGGTATTCAGCAATCCGATGCCCTGGTCGATGTTGGCAGAGAATTGTTGCGCAGTCTTAATCGCCGAGGTTAGTTGCATTGAGGCCAAGACTGCCGCAGGATCGTCAGAGGAATTTCTAAATTTCTTTCCGCTGGAGATTTCCTCGTTTAACTTGTCCATTTCCGACATATTCTGCCAGAGGTTGGTCATAACCCGGCCGGTCATCATATTTTGTGTGATGCGCATGTTTTCACCTCTCTTAACCTGTTATCCCCATTCTATTTACTATCGTATCAATCATACTGTCCATGACAGTAATCAACCTGGCTGCAGCATTGTAACCGTGCTGGAACTTCAACATATTGGTCATTTCCTCGTCCATTGAGACTCCGGACGTTTGCTGACGCTGGTTGTCCAATTGCTTGACCATGAGTTGGTGGTTGGTACTTTGCCCTGTTGCCTGTTGTCCCTCCAGCCCCAGGTTAAATATGGTGGTCTGCCAAAAAGAATCGAGGGTTTGTCCGGCAGTCAGTGGGCCCCCGCTGGTTGGCGGGAGCGATGAGTCAAGCGCGTATTGCAGGTTTGCAATTTTCTGAGCTTGGCTGCCATCCCCCGAAGCAGGCGGATTACCTGTACCGGCAGCAATTTTATCCTGAGTAATGTTAGGATTTAAAGCAATAGTTGCCGCGGTCACCCCAGTCAGATTCCCATTGGGATCCAGGAAAAACTTTTGTCCCGGATTCCCATACACATCGTTACCCGCAGTGTGGATGGCATTAACCTGGCCCACTAATTCCTGGGCAAACTGGTCCAAAGCATCCTGCACGTTCTTCAGGCTTTGATCGCGTCCGTCCAGATAGCCTTTGATTACTCCGTTGCCAAGATCTATCGGACTCGAAGCGTTATTACCCGGAAATACATTTCCCTGAGCGTCTGTATAAGTAGGAATTGGAGCAACGGCATCTCCTGAAACCAGAAGAGTATTCCCAGGACCGATAGTAACAGAAACCATGCCGGACACAGCGTCTTCAACGGTTTTTATATCGCCGTAAGCTGCCAGCTTATCAAGCAGCAGATCCCGTTTGTCGCGTAAATCATTGGCATTGTTCACCCGAACTATGGTTGTGCTGCCATTAGGCGCTGTAACCTGGTGGCCCAGCTCTACCTTGCTGATTTGGCTGTTCAAATCGGCAATCTGTCCGGCAATGGTATTGAGCTCAGCGATTTTAGCGGTCAGGGTACTGTTGAAACCTTGATTCGCCTCCCCCAACTGGGCTGAAAAATCATGCAGAAAATCCACCAGCCCGTTGGCGTTCTGGAGCACAATTGTACGGTTCGCCGGGCTGGGATCTTTACCTAGCTCTTGCCAGGCGCTGAAGAATTGTTGTAATTGGTCGCTTAAGCCTGCTCCGCCGGGTTCACTGACCAGACTTTGGATTTTGTTTAACACATCGTTTTGAGAATCCCAGTAACCCTGCTGCTTTACCTGGTTCCTGTACATCATGTCTGAAAGCGTGTCCCGCAGACGTTGTAATTGTTCTACAGTAACCCCGGTACCTAATTGACCTGCACTGGCAGGACTGTTAAATGCCGGAACAGTGTATGGCTCGGCAGCGGCCAAACTCACGCGCTGCCTGGAATAACCCTCTGTACTGGCATTTGCAATATTGTTGCCCGTTACATCAATAGCCGTTTGATTAGCCTGTAACGCCCGGCTTCCGATCTCCAAACCAAAAAATGTATTCAATTTCTTCACCTGCCAATTACTGAAAGTTATATCTTCGCATCCACCAAGAAGCTTGTATTAGTTTTTTGCTCTTTGTCGCGTGGACCATATGTAGCTGTTTGCTGGGATACAACAATGGACTCCACTGTCAATTGAACTAAATCCAGGGATTGCTGTATTAAATTCATGTTCTGGCTGTTTATGCCCTTCATTCTTTCCAGCAAACCCGCCAGGACGATACCCGATTGTGCTAACGTTTCCCCAAACGCCTTCGGACAGTGGGCGATAATTTCTTTTAAGGTGCAGGTTCTGGGTAAGTTAAGAGAATCAGCAAGTTGGGCGAAAGCTTCAAAGCGCTGTTGTTCCAGGCAGCCTGCATCCCGAATTAGCATCTCTTCCCTGGCGACAACCTCGTTTAAACGAATTACGTCCCCTTCCAGCAAAACCTGTTGTTTTTCCAGGGCAAGACTTATGATTTCCTCCCAGATTCCGATCTGTTTGTCCAGCAGTTGGGAATAGTATTTGCTGTCAATGTCACTCATTGTTTTCCCCTTTCTGTTTTGCCGAAAGCGCCAACAAACAGATATAGCGGCATTGTTCCGTTATCCTTCTAATATCTTCCTGGCAATTGCCCGGGCGTTTATTTTGTATGTGCCCGCTGCAAGGGCCCGCTGCAAAGACTCAACAGTTTCAGCCCTAACCTCGGGAGTTTTTCTTACAACCGCTTCAATTTGTTGGGAAAGTCTCCCTACATCTGAAACAGCCAAATTGTCGTCTCCCTGGCCCGGGAAAGAACCGGGGTGCCGGCGTTGATCTAATTTATCATTTTTAATTCTATCTATATTGGCTATCCTATCAATTTTCATTCCCACTACCTCCAGTAATATTGATAACGTCAATCTCTTCTGTCTTCTCTAGCCTCTTGTATGTAAAATATCACCCTTTTCCATTAAGTAACTTCTCCATTCTGTTTTTTTCACCGTTGTTTGTCTCTCCTTTAATTTAGATAAACATCAGTCCAAAGCGGAGAGATATATCGAAAACCAGTAAAAAACCAAAATAAAGTGCCTATAAGGCTGTTAAAGCTGCTCAGGTAATTTTACGTAAATTATATTGTCTGAAAGGTAAGCAAGAAGGGACGATTCGCCTGTATGGATAGCGCTAGTATTATTGGTATTATTTTAGGTGTAGGCAGCCTTTTGGCGGCTTTCGTGCTTGAGGGTGGCAAGGTTGGGGCTCTGGTGCAGCCTACAGCAGCCATGATAGTATTCGGCGGCACACTCGGGGCTCTAACCTTGTCCTACGGGATACAAGATCTTAAGAAACTGCCAAAATATTTTTCTTTAGTGTTTAAGCATAAGTTGCTGGACTTTGTTGGGACATACAACACTTTGATCAGCAATGCAGAAAAGGCCAGGCGGGAAGGTCTGCTCAGTCTGGAGCAGGGACTGACCTCCATTGAAGACCCCTATTTGCAACGAGGCTTACAGCTTGTAGTGGATGGCACAGATCCCGAATTGACCAAAACTATTATGGAAAGTGAAATCTACGCCATGGAAACCCGTCACAAAGTGGGAATCTCCATGCTCGATGCTGCCGGCGGGTTTGCTCCTACTATGGGGATTATCGGCACAGTGATGGGGTTGGTTCATGTTTTGGGGAACCTGTCTGATCCCAGTTTGTTAGGGGCATCAATTGCGGTAGCCTTCATAGCAACCTTGTACGGGGTTGCTTCTGCTAACCTTTTATGGTTGCCCATGGGCGCTAAGCTTAAATTAAAAAGCAGCCAGGAAGTCCTGCTGCGGGAGCTGATTATGGACGGTGTGTTGTCAATTCAAGCCGGCGACAGCCCTTCCCTGTTAAAAGAAAAGCTTAAGGTCCACCTGGGACCTGCCGCCTCCGGACAACTCGAACAGAGCGCCAACGTAAATACTGCCATCGCGGGGGAAACAGCGTGAGAAGGAAACAGCAGGAGGAAGGCCATACAAACCAAGAGCGCTGGCTGTTGACATACGCGGACTTGATTACCCTGTTAATGATTTTCTTTATACTTCTGTATACACTAAGCAAGATTGACGCCGAGAAATTCAGACAGGTTGCAGAGTCTCTGAGCGTCGCCATCGGCGGCGGCGCCCCGGCAAAAATGCAGATTCAACCAGACAACGGCAGTTCAATAATTGACCTTAAGCAGCAGCAAGGCAACGCAGCAAAAGACACTGGCAAAGATCAAGCCGATACGGAGTCAAAGACTATCCAAGGCATCAAAAAGCAGATCGATAGCTATCTCGCATCTAACAACCTGACCTCCAGAGTTGAGACCGATATCGAAGAGCGAGGCCTGGTGGTCAGTATTCGCGATACTCTGCTTTTTTCCAGCGGATCCGCCGAGGTTACCAGTGAGGCGCAGAGTATTTTAAGAAAGCTCAGCGGTATCCTGGCTCCTCTTCCCAACTATATCAAAGTTGAAGGGCACACTGACAATGCCCCCATTCACAATGCTCAATTCCCCAGCAACTGGGAGCTTTCCGCCAGCAGGGCGGTCAACGTGCTGCACATTTTAGTAAACCAAAACATTTCACCGGAAAGGCTCTCCGCCGTCGGATACGGGGAGTACAGGCCGGTGGTTCCCAATACCTCAGATGCCAACATGAGCAGGAACCGCAGGGTAGACTTAGTGATAATGCGGAGCAAGTATGATGTTACCGAGCCGCAGCAACCGCTTGCCCGCCAAACAAGCCCTGACACCGCTGGTCCAAATTACTGATACGGGGAGTGGTAGTGTTGTCGATACGCGTTAATCAGGGCAATTCTTCTATTATTGCTGCCCGCCGCCCAGGCGCCTCAACCCAAAAAGCCCTTAATTTTGCTCAGGAAATTGCCAAAATAGAAGATAAGCACAAAATCGAACTCGCTACCCTCCTGAAAAAAGTTGACGAGACAGGGGAGCAATTGTCCAAAACTATGACCCTTGGTCACCTGCAAGAGTATAAAACCGCATTAAAGAACTTCCTAAATGAGGTTGCCAGGAGCCACGGACTTAGTACAGAGCATCTTTGGAACCACCAAGGTCAGTCGCGCATTCTCACAGCTATAAGGCAAGTAGAAAAACATTTGGCTGATTTGACGGATGAGGTTAAAGGCCAAAATACCAGTCAAATCAAGATTCTCACCAGGATTGGGGAAATTAAGGGCCTGGTAATCGACCTGTTCGCATAGGCAGCCAATGAGTCAGTTGGGGACGCAACGCACATAAGGCTAATACGGAATCTTTCCGCATTAGCCTTATTTTTTTACCATCAAACAATCTTTCACATTTCGTATCCGGAAGGTTTAGCCCTGTTTGACGATATTCTGTCTGTTCTCCTCGGGTATCAGTAACTGGCAGCCAAATACCTGGCGTACATGTAATAGCTCTCTCCATTATAGAGAACCTTCGTCCAATCCATAGCGCTTGCTAAGAACTGGACCCGGGTTCCTCTTGCTAAGTATCCTGCAATCCGGTAGTTCAGCCCGGGCCCTACTCGTAACCTCAGAGCTGATGCTGTAACCTTTAACATTGCTGTTGCCGCAGGGGTACTATTAGCTGGCTGCAAATACTGGGAGTACATGTAGTAGGTTTTACCATTATAGAGAACCTTCGTCCAATCATTGGCGCTTTCTAGGAATTGTACCTGTGTCCCTCTCGCTAATGATCCTGCAATCCGGTAGTTTAGCCCGGGCCCTACTCGCAACCTCAGTGCAGAGGCGGTTACCTTTAACACTTTGGGTTCCGGTACAGGAGTAGGAGTAATCACAGGTTGCGACGTACCGCTTGCTATTCTTCCGTCCGGCTGGTAATTCAAAGTCTTTTGCGTCTTCACAGCGTTAATTAACGCATCACGGACTAAAATGTGAATATCTGTCAAGCTGGAAGAGTTGGCTGGGAACGGGTACTGGTCGCCTCCAGTGGCAATAAAGTCAGGCGCAGCTACCAAATATGTCTTTTTCAGGTCGATTGGACTTCCATCAGGAAGAGTCATACTCACAATCCTGCTGTTCACACCGCTGTCAACTACGGTCTTGCCGTCACCTGCAAGAGTAAATCTGGCTGGCTTTGTTGCGTCAAAGGCAAAGCGCAAACCAGAAATATGCCCTATACCTTTAATTCCGCTCACCATGTACTCCAGAACTGTTTGTAGTTGCAAACCGGTCATTTGCATGGTGTTAATTTCATTATCAAAGGGCATTAAAGTCCAAATTTGGCCAACGGTAATGTCCCCCTGGGGAATGTCAATCCTCAGACCTCCTGAGTTTTGGAAAGCAAAATCAGCATTTCCCGCTTTGCGAATTACGTCTGCGGCCCAGTCTCCCAAATTGGAATCCATGTTGCCGGATGTTGCCGTGGACCGGCTTAAGGCTGCTTCAGCCTTGCCAATGACTTCGTTAAAGACCGGGCCGATCTGAGCGTTTGCCTGGTCAATTATAGCTTGCACAGCGGCATCAGGAGTGAGCGAAGCATAGAGTCTGTTGTAGATGTCTAGATAATTCGGGTTGGCGCCAATAATGTTATTATTGGCATCCAGGGCCAGACGGATAACCGCTGCTCCTTTGCCGTTGGCATATCCGATGGCTACAGGAACTTGTTTTCCATCCGCATCATTCACCATTGCATAATTTGTCGTGTGGGAGTGCCCGCCGAATACCGCCTGAACACCATGCAGTTTCGCAGTCATAGAAGCTAGGTCCTGGCTCACAGGTTCGGAAGCAGGTTGATTCCCCGTAGCGGGCCAGGAGTTATACTGGTCTCCAATATGGGAAACCACAATTACTATATCTGCTCCTTGAGCTTTTACTACAGGTACCAAATTGTTAACAGTTTGGGCAGGGTCTTCAAATTCAAAGTTGTTAACAATTGAAGGCATTACAATGTTTTGGGTATCCGGAGTAATAACCCCGATTACAGCAACTTTAAGGCCGTCTTTGTCGAGGATAGTATAGGGCTTTGTATCTTTGAAGAATTGCGCAGCGCTTGTATCCGTATTCCCGTTCTTGAGTTTCATGTTTGCAACCAGGAAGGGGAACTGAGCGGATTGATAGGCCGCGTCAAGGGTGTCTAAGCCCCAATCAAACTCATGATTCCCGATTTCCATAGCATCGAACTTCATTTGATTCATCACATCGATTACCGGCTTGCCTTTAAGAACATTAGAAATCGGGGTTCCCTGCATCATATCTCCGCCGGAAAGAAGTAGCGTTCGTTCATCACCGTAGGTCTGTCTTTCTTTGTTTACAGCGCCGGCCATTAGAGCAGCGCTGGCCTTTACAGCGCCGCTTGCAGGATTGTTATCGATATTGCCGTGGGTATCAGTGAACTCAACCAAGTCATAGAACCTAGGGACAGTCTGCCAGTTATTGTCGTAAGAAGGGGTTATGCTGGTAACACCAGGTACTTTCCCAGCAGCAACATCTCTAAAGTATTGAATCATCAGGCTTCGAACTTGTCCGTCATCTCCAAGAGCCTTTTGCGAGTCATAGGTAATGTAATTTGGGGCGTTGGGGTCGCTTGCTTGCGGTACGATTCCGGCGGCAGCAAGGAACCCTCCCCCGCCATTAACACGATAGTTATTCAAGGCCAGTTTAAATACGTCAGAATCTTGTACTTCGCTGCCTTTAAATTTCAAAGAAGTAATACGTGGCTGCCCATTAGGGATGGGAGCTCCACTAGCATCAAATAAGCCTGTCTTGGTGAGATCCACCGTATAATCAGCGCCTGCCAGGATATCCAGGTTGTAGTCCGGAACGTTGTTTTTTGCCACGGCCACATCGCCGGTTTGATATTGCTTATAGTAGCGTCCGACAGAGAATTCCATGTACTTACGCAACTGAGCCCCGGTCACTTTAACCGTAAACAGAAAGTTTTCATAAACGTAAACCGAGGATACATCTCCAACAGTTACATCGCCCTTCGGAATTCTTGCAGTAGGACTGAAGGGGGCGGCAGCTGACAAGTCAGCCTGTCCATAGTACATTTGCACCTTATTTACTAAATCCATTAACGCCGTATCTTTAACGGTCTGGCCATGTGCGGAGAACTCCCCGGCCGCCGTGCCTACCTTGGTGTTCATGTATTGCAAAGCTGCGTCGTGATACGGTTTCAGCAAATTAACCAGATTTGGGTCTTCCGGCATGGTAGACGTAACCGGAAGGGATGCGGCGCTCGTTGCGTTGTTGTCTAATACCCAGGAGCCGTTAGCATTCTTGGTAAAATTGAGCAATACCTCTTCCAGGTTAGCAGCCCCATTTTTAGGTTCTACGGTCCAGATCTTGTTAAGCCCTTCTTGCTTATTGAGTACAACGTGAGTATGTCCACAAACAATTGCGCTGACATCAGGGTTGGCATTGGCAAAAGCCAAAACTTCGTTTTCATTTGGAGTAGACTCAGTAGATGGGTCAGCTGTACCCTCTCCAGAATGAATCACTGCAACAATCGCATTTACCTTTTCATTGCTTTTAAGGTATTGAACCCACTTAGAACCCTCAGTTACAATGTCTGAGAATTTCAGGCCTGCATAATTCTGAGGACTTTCCCAATTCGGGATTGCAGGGGTAGTTAGTCCCAAAATTCCAACCTTAAAGTCATTTCCATCAGGATCTTTAAATGTCTTTATGGTATAAGGCTTAACCTTTGACCAGGTTTGATTTGTAGTCGTGTCAATGGTATTGGCTGACAAGTAGGGGATATTTGCGGCCGACGCCTTGTCAATTACGGGTCCTAGAATTCCCAGACCGAAATTGAATTCGTGGTTGCCAAGAACCAGGGCATCATACTTAAGATAGTTAAACGCGGCAATCATAGGGTAAGTTTTTGTCGAATCATTTATCCAAGTCTTATCATTTACGTTGTAGTTATAGACCAGCGGGGTTCCTTGAATTTCATCACCTGCATCAACCAGGATATTATTGGGATATTTGGCACGCTCGCCTGCTACCAATGGCGCCAAACGGGTCATCCCACTGGCAGCGGCCTTGGTAAAATAGTTGTATCCCATCAATTGCCCGTGTAAATCAGATGTGCCCAATACCGCAATAGTAAACGGAGTTGAAGGTGTTGCAGCAAAAACCTGCTGCGGAACCATGGTGGTAAGCATAAGAAACATCGTAAGCAATGAAACCAGTTTGACCCTTAATGTTCTTCTCTTAATCATTTGTTCGCTCCTCTCCAATTTTACACTCCCAGTCCACAGAAAGATTTAGACCCGACTCTTTCAGCGTTTATCTTCGACCGGGTAACAACTTTTTCCTGCTGAATATAGAAAATATTGTTATCAACTCGATTATACTGGAGAGTTGTAAACATATTGCCAGTTTAACGTAAAGTCAAAGTAAAGTTTTGCAAATTTAGATTAGATTTTTATGAAAATTAAGCAGGCGATAGCCTACCGGTCCCAGGTAAGCTGTCAGCCTGCTCACTTCACTAAAAATATTTGATTTAAAGCATTCGAACAAGGGCGGGGTTCACTGGTCACAATATTTTATTTCCAAGCTAATGGGCACGTTTTCCAGAATTTTCAAGGCCTCGGGCCGGGTGGCCGGTGTCACCAGCAGTTCCACCTCTCCCGCCTTGGGGTCGGTGGTTTTGACTACGCCAATATGACCGTGCCCTTCCATGACTTGAACCAGAAAAGCTATGTCCCGCGGATTCACTTTGGCTTTGATTGCTGTGCCTTCCTCTACCATCGGTTAACCTCTTTTCTCACGCCGGACCAGGCTGTAAGCTTCCACCGGGCGGTCCACAGGCACCCAGAGCTTCTGCTGCGGGTGCGGGGCCGCGTCTACCGCCTGGAAACCCAGGTCGTAAATCCTCTCCAGGCTGAATGTAAAGGGGTCAGTGTTTGGCCCGCTGATTTCCAGTTCTTCGCCCAAGGCGAATTTGTTGCGCTGCTCGATTAAGGCTAGGCCCCTGGCTGCATCGAAGTCTGTAACCACACCCACAAAATCGTAATCCCTGCGGTAGTCGGAATCTTCCAGGTTATGGGCCGAGACGCCGGGAGGCCCAAAGAAAAAGCCGCTGGCAAAGCCCCTGTTGCTCACTTTGGCTAATTCCCTGGCCCAGGCAGGGTCAAACTGATAGGCGGAAGGGTTTGCGTAGTAATGCGTTAATGTTGCCTTATAGGCCTTTACCACGCTGGCCACGTAGTTGACGCTCTTCATCCTCCCCTCGATCTTCAGGCTGTCAACCTCAAGTGCCGCCACTTCCGGGATGTGTTCCAGCAAGGAAAGGTCAAAGGAATTGAAAACATAAGTGCCTCTCCGGTCTTCCTCCACCGGGAAATACTGTCCCGGCCGTTTTTCTTCCACCAAAGCGTAACCCCAGCGGCAGGGCTGGGCGCATTCCCCGCGGTTGGCGTCCCTTCCCGCCATATAGTTGCTCAACAGGCAGCGGCCGGAATAAGAGATGCACATCGCTCCGTGCACGAAAATCTCCAGCTCTCCGGCGGTTTTTTGCCTGATCTCCCTGATTTCCGCCTGGGAAAGTTCCCGGGCCAGGACAATCCGCTTCACACCCTGGGAGAACCAGAAGCCGGCGCTGGCGTAGTTGGTGGTGTTGGCCTGGGTGCTCAAGTGCACCGGCAGGCCGGGCACATGCCTCCGGGCCAGGTCCAGGACTCCCGGATCAGCGGCTATGATGCCGTCAACTCCTATTTCAGCCAGGTTTTCCAGGTATGCGGGCAAATTGGCCAAATCTTCGTTGTGGGCGAAAATATTTACCGTCACATAGGCCTTGACGCCACGGGAGGCAGCAAAGCTTACCCCTTCTTCCATCTCCTGGCGGGTAAAATTGCCCGCGTAAGCCCGCAGGCCAAAGTCCTTTCCGGCCAGGTACACAGCATCGGCGCCGTAGAGCACTGCCATCTTCAGTTTTTCCATGTCGCCGGCCGGAGCCAGCAATTCAGGCCTTTTCACACTTTATACCTTCTTTATGCTCAGGCTCAGCCCGTCCCCCAATGGCAGGACGCTGGTGCTGAAGTCCGGGTGATTATTGAGTTCCTGCAGAAAATCCCTCAGGCTATTGACTATGCGCACATACTTAGGCTCAAACTCGGCTCCTGGAACCACCCAGCCGCGGAACAGGACGTTGTCCACCACCAGCATTCCTCCCGGTTTGATTAAACGCTGCACCAAATTGAAGTATTCCAGGTACTCTCCTTTGGCCGCATCGATAAAAACCAAGTCAAAAGGCCCTGCCAGTCCGGGCAGAATTTTTCTGGCATCTCCAGCCAGAGAGGTGATCCTGCCAAAGAGGCCGGACCGGTCAAAATAATTTGAAGCTTCCTGGCGCCGGGCCAGGTTCATGTCGATAGTTGTAACATGGCCGTTGTTTACCTCGGCGGCCCTGGCCAGCCAGATGGTAGAATAACCGATGGCTGTACCGATTTCCAGAATCCTGGCCGCTTTAGAAGTCCGCACCAGCCAGGCCAGGAAATTGCCCACTGCGGGGGTGACAACCGGGATGGTTTCCCGCAGAGCTGCCTCTTCCATCTCCTGCAGCAGACCGTCTCTTTCCGGCAGCAGGTTTTCCAAATACTTCTCGATCTCAAAGGAATATAACAAAAGCCTCTCCCCTAGCGCAGGTACTTCTGCTCGTTGCGCAGCTGCTCGGCGTAAGTCTTGCTGAAGGCGTGATAGCCGTCCGGCTTGGCCACGAAATAGAGATAATCCGTGTTGGCCGGATTAGCGGCCGCCTGTAAGGAGGCATGGCCCGGGTTGGCTATCGGACCGGGCGGAAGCCCTTTGTTCTGATAGGTGTTATAAGGCGATTTGATCTCCAGGTCTTTGTAGGAAAGTATCGGTTTGGGGTGTCCCAGCAAAAACTCGATGCTGGCGCAGGACTGCAGCGGCATGCCTATGCGCAGGCGTTTCAGAAACACCTGGGATATAAGCGGCCTGTCCACTTCTTCCTTGGCTTCTTTCTCAATCAGAGAAGCCAGGGTGACAAATTGGGAAGTAGTCCAGCCCCTTTGTTTGATAACCTGCTGCACATCCGGTGTGAGTTCCTGATTGAACCGCCTGAGCATCATTTCGATAATCTGGGGTTCCGGGGTGCCCTTTTCAATTTCATATGTGGCCGGAAAGAGAAAACCTTCCAGGCGCAGGTCTGACTGGGGCAGGCCTTGGAGGAAGTCAAATTTAAAATCATACGACTTTACGGCCTGAAAAAACTTGCTTTTGTCAATCAGGTTTTTCTCAGCCAGCAGGTCGGCAATCTGTTGGGTGGTAAATCCTTCCGGTATAGTAACGCGGATTGGCAGAGGACCTTTGCGCAGGGCAGATATAATGCTGTCCATGTTCAGCGCGGGGTTTAAGGAATAGTCCCCGCTGCGCAGCAGCCCGTCTTCCTGTTTGTAACGGACATACCAGGCAAAAAAGCCGGCATTTCGAATCAGTTTGGCTTGAACCAGTATTTCGCCAATTTGCCGTGTGCTGGCGCCCTTTGGCACGCTAACCGCAACCTGGGCTGCAGTCAGGTCGCTGCTGAGCGCACTAAGGTTGTGGGTAATGTAACGATAAATTCCTATGCCGGCAGCGCCCGCCAGCGCTATAGCGGCAATAACGGCGACTGCAAGCACAAGCCGCAGGCGCCGGGTTTTGATCACCGCTGCTTGATTAATATCCCCCAATCCACTCTTCATCCTCTCTTTGTCTATACCACTAAAGACCTGAAAGATGCTTGCTCTATTATACTACCCCTGTCGCGTCCCAGGCAATATCGGCTCATTCACGCGCCGCCCCCCGGCCTGCGGGCGGCCCCACCCTGAGTATTCTGTTAGCGGGCTTGTAGACATCTTTGCTGATTTGCTCCCGTCTGATTTCTTTTCCCTGTGCTTTTATGATCCGGTAAGTCCTGACGGAATAGCCCGGCACCCCTCCCTGTTCCCTGATGATTTCGCCGGGTCTTAAGGTTCCATCAAACCTCTTTTCAGTCTCAAACGGTTTTTTCTTATCCACTGCGGTCTGTATCTCCACCTGAAAACCCTGTTTCTTTCCGTATAGCGAGATCTTTAAGACCGAATTTTTCACTTCGCTGCGCAGGAGAATCAGACCCGAGTTATTGTTCTTGAAACGGAGGTCGGCTATCCCCTCTGCCACTGTGGCATCCCTGCCAGGGGGCAGATAGGGGATGGCAAACTGGTGCGGATGTCTTTCCACGATTTCCAGGCCGCCCATAAGAGCCGCATTGTATAAGGTTGAAGATACCTGGCACACGCCGCCCCCGATACCTGGAACCAGTTGGTTTTCAACAATTATTTTCGCCTCTTTGTAACCCGCCTCCTGGGTCCTTGGGCCGACAATGCTGTTGAAGGAGAAAACCTCGCCAGGCTTTAATGTCACCATATCCAGCGCCTGGGCAGCAATCTTCAGGTTCTCGCTCCGGTTTTGATCCGAGCTGTTGAAAGGGGTGGAAAACGACGCCAGCAAACCGTCAAATTTCAACGTCTCCAGGTCCTGGGTCTTTACCTTTGGTTCTGTCGCTTTTGCTCCCAGCAATACAGTGCCTTCCCTGTTTTCCACCGCCCGTTCCAGGTCCGTGACGGCCCTGTCCAGGTCAACCTCCCGGCCCTGGGCGTGAGGGAGTATTTCCATGGTATTGTCGGGTTTCACCCGAAACACGGCGTCCCTGGGGTGGGTGTTATAACCTGCCGTTGCCTGCTCCAGCTTCTGCCTGGCCTGCCCGGTATTTTCAGCCTTCAATTCGAGGTCCGCTGCCTGCTCAGGAGCCTTGCCGTAAACCCTGTCCAGGATCTCCTGCAAATTAGTGCTGTAACCCAGGTCCTTAAGGCTCAGACTGAACTGATGTTCCTGGTAAACAAAGCTGATCTCCTGACTCAGTTTTGCCTCAGCCAGAGCACATAATCTCTTTTCAGCTTCAAAACGGGGCAAGCTGCTTAGGTCGATGCCATTTACGCTAATCGGCCGAGCCGGGGGTTTTTCTTCAGGCGGTGCAGCGCTGCAGGCACTGAGCATAAAAGGCAGTAAAAGCAATGAGACTATCCGGCACAATCCTCTCATGCAAAGTCCCCCTTTGATTTGAAACAGGATAATTGCCTTCATTGTTAGAATACCCATGTTGCCGCTGCCTGAAGCAGCGGAAGGACAAAAAAAATAAGCGTGCGACCCATAGTGTCACACGCTTATGACAGTTATTATTCTTCGTCCAGGCTGTCCCAGGCATCGGCAACTTTTTCCCACTCTTCATCGTCCTCGATGTCCAGCAGGATGTCATTGCCTTCGTCGTCTTTGCCGAGTTTCAGGATAATCGCCTCATCGGCCTCATCTTCATCTTCTGTCACTGGCATCAGCACAAAATAAGTGCCGCCTTCCAATTCAATCGTGTCCAGGTGCAGAAACTCGTGTTCTTCCCCGTTTTCGTCTGTCAGCACTACAGTCTCAAACTCTTCCTCATCATGCTCATGGTGATGATCATGATCATGCTCGTGATCGCTCAATTTATTCACCTCAATTACAGGATAAGTGTATTTTACCTCCACAGGTAACTAATGTCAATCACAGCTTAGTATAGACTGCTGAGGACAGAAATATTCTTGTAGGCACTACTCTTGGGTCGGAATTCAGAATTCAGAAGTCATGCCCCAGAGAATTTCTTCTTGGTCGGAATTCAGAAGTCCAGCCTGGAAAAGAAGCCCATGACGTCAATCGATGTCGGTCCCAGATCGATGCCTGTACTATTCTGAATTCCGACCCGCAGGGAGACGCTCCGGAGCCGATTTCTGTCTTCTGCCCTGAAACAAGCCTTTTTGGGTCTGCCCGGGTCGAATTTTCTTTCTGCTCCGTTCAGCAGACTACGTCGCCTAGCATGCTTTTCGGCTCGCTTCCTCACTTGCCGCAAACGTAGCCATAA
>JAJZPO010000051.1:0-5400 GCA_021811155.1 Bacillota bacterium
GCCGCTGCCGGAAGTGTCAGGCGCGGCAGGGGCATTCGTTCCCAAGAGACCTCCCAAAGTATCCTTGCTCCCGTCCTTCAACAGCCTGTCCATAGTGCCGCAGCCGGTCAGACCGAGGACCAAAAACGCCATGACCAAAAGCAGCATCGCTTTTTTCATCACCATTCTCCCCCTTTGACTAACTATTAGTACAAGTCTATTAGCCGGCCTGGAAAAATAGTACAAGTTCTCCAGGGAAAAATCTAATTGCTATGCAGGTTTTTGCCTGGATTCGTCTAATATTTATGTAAATTAATTTATAATCAATATACTAAAAATTCAGATAGCAGGGGGCGCACGAGATGAAGATGCGGGCTTTGATTGTTGATGACGAGTATCCTGCCAGAAAAGAACTGCGGTACTTACTCCAACCCTATGATTTCGTCAAAGTAGTCGGCGAGGCTACCAATACCATTGAAGCCATGGAACTCATCGACAAGATCGATTACTCGGTACTCTTTCTGGACATCGACATGCCGGGCCTTAGCGGCATCGAACTGGCGGAACAGCTGAAAGAAAAACCCAACCCGCCTGCAATCATCTTTATCACCGCCCACGAGAATTTCGCCCTGGCCGCTTTTGCCGCCAACGCCGCCGACTACCTCTTGAAGCCCATTAACCCCAAACGGCTGGAAGAGGCCTTGAACAAGGTACACAAGCGGATGGAAGCCCAGGTTGAAGCGGTTCCAGCCTCTGCCCCGAGCAGCCAGCCCGAAGTAAAACCTTCCCTGGGGGCGGACATGATCCCCGTGGAGCACAGGGGCAAGACCATCCTGCTGCATGAGGAAGATATCATCTACGCCTATACGGACAACGACTACGTCTACGTCAAGACCAACGGGGAAAAATTCCTCACCCGTTTCACCTTAAAAGAAATGGAAAGCCGCCTGAACCCCAACATCTTCTTCCGTTCCCACCGCTGCTACCTCGTGAACATCCGCAAGACCAAAGAGCTTGTCCCCTTCTTTAACGGCACTTATACCTTAATAGTTGATGATCAGGAGAAAAGCGAAGTCCCGGTAAGCCGGACCCAGTCCAAGAAACTGCGCGAACTGCTCGGCATCTAATACCAGGCTGTTCAAGACCGAGTATTGCAAGGGACCGTGGCGAAAGCCGGAAGCGTACTTAGGCGAAGTTTTTCAACTGCCTGGCCCACCCAGCCGGTTGGGTCTTTCTGTAGATGGAGGTACTCAAGATGCTTATCATGCAACACATAATCCGCTGGATGTTTTACAATTGGTTCAGTCTCCTGGGGACCTTTGGCGTAACCATTGCCCTGGCGGGTTTTTTCGCCTACAAGACGGTACGGGCAGAAAAGTCGAGCAAGAAGGTCTTTCTCTACCCTACCGTCTTTTTCGGCCTGCTCTTTGCCCTTGAAGTGGGCCTCCTCCTGGGCATGATCTATCTTTACAGCAGCAGGGCCTAGAAACATCATAACTGTCTCTGTAATCACAGCCATAATTGTGGCCCTCGGCGGATGACTCCTGACAAAGTAAAACCGGCAATATGCCGGTTTTAACTTTCACTGGATTTGTCCAGACCGAGTAAATCCTTGATAACTTCTATACTTTTCAACTTGACCATCGGTTTCACAGTCCGGTCGGGTTCGCTTTCGGCCAGACCCTGTTCCAGGGCCGGGTTGTGGGCCAGGGAAGTGGTGACATCGACAAAGCAGAGCGGCGGGAAGAGCACACACCACCAGTTGGCGCCCTTGCCTTCCCCGATGATGATCCGGACCGCTTCATAGCTCCCGGCCGGCAGGGTCAGGTCGCCGTAAGACTTGACCGGAAAGTTGAAATCGCCGTATTCCGCCCGCACGGGATAGCTTTTCCCTTTGGAGGCTATGACCTTGGCCGCCTCCTTTTCCATGGCCCTGAGATTGTCCTTCGCTATCTGGCGGGAAGCCTCCAAGGAGGGCGACTTAGCCAGGACCGGGCTGAATTTGGCCAGGATCGCGTCCCGCACCTGCCGCTTGAGCAGTTGGTCAGCGTCCGAGTCCGAATTGGCCAGCACGTGAAAGCGGATCAAATCCTTGCCCACGACCGGTGTGGCCTGGGCCTCAGGCCGGGAAAGCCAGCCCGTCAGAAGAGCGCCTAAAGCGAGCAATATGATTATTGCCAGAACCTTTTTCATCAGAATCCCATCTCCTCCAACCTATCTGCCAGTAGTATTGCCAAATATTGGAGGAGTCTAAACCTCTCCCTCCTTCGATATATTCTTACAAGATTGGGGGGATAGGCTTGGCAGCAGCGCCGCTTCCGGTACTCCATATCCTAATATTGGGCCTCATATCCGGGCTTGCCACTACAGCCGGGGCTGTGCTGGTCATGTATCTCGGCAGGCCCAGGGAAAACATCATGGCTTTTCTCCTGGCTGCAGCCGGGGGAGTAATGCTGGCCGTAGTGATTGTTGACCTTCTCCCCACTGCCTTGAGCATGGGGCCTCCCTGGCAGGCAGGAGCAGGCTTTGGCATTGGAACCCTGTTTATGGGGCTTGCGGTAAAGCTGCTTAACCGGAAAAACCGCTCCGGCGCGTCCCGCCGCCAGCGGCTGAAAAACACAGGCCTTTTGATTGCCATGGGCATTGCCCTGCACGACATCCCGGAAGGCATGGCCATCGCTGTGGGTCACGAAGCGGCGGACCGCCTGGGCGCGCTCATCGCCTTGGCCATAACCCTGCACAATTTGCCCGAGGGGATGGCCACAGCGGCGCCGCTGAAGCTGGCCGGGATACGCAAATACAAGGTATTGCTCCTAAGCCTCGGCATCGCCCTTTTCACTCCTCTCGGCTCAGGCCTCGGACTTGTGGCCCTGAGCTTTGTCAAAGGCACCCTGACCTTTTTCCTCTCCCTGGCGGCCGGAGCCATGGGCTTACTGGTCTTCAGCGAGCTTTTACCCATCTCGCGCGAAAGGCACCCCAACTGGTCCCGGCTGGGAGTGGTGACAGGATTTATCCTCTTCACCCTGCTCAGCTTTATCCTATAGCACGAGCCTCCATTAACCCTTTGCAATAAAGCGCCAGATTGCGCGAAATCTTTTACCGCAAAAAAGCAGGCCTCGCTTGGCCTGCTTTTGAATCTCTAACCTTAATGCCCGATGCCTTTTGATAAATGATAAATTATTAGCTGATTAAGACTTACGTTTTCGTCTTTAGCCTTTTGAGTTAATGCCTTGTGGAGTGATTTCGGTACTCGGACGCTAAACCGGCCTGAATAATCCGTATCTACCGAGGCTTCGGGTTCTGGTATCTCAATTCCATCTTCCAGTGCAGACTCTAACCAGCATTTCTTCGCATCCTCGATATTGCTCAGAGCTTCTTCGGCAGTCTGTCCTTGACTAAGGCAGCCAGGCAGATCGGGTATTGATACTGCATATCCCCCCTCCGGTGAAGGATGGAGAACCACCCTGTAAGGCAACCCCATATAGTAATCAATCGTCTTGCTCGTCATTCTCAATCACTCCTTCCAGGGCTTCCAATGCTAATTCAACATAAACGACACCTATGTAAGGCTGCTTAAAGGGAACAGTTAATCGAGTTGTACCGAGTTTGTAAGTAAAATGACTTGAGCCGCCGCGTGGTTGTCTTTTTTCAAACCCATAATGGAGCAAGATTTTGTCTAATTCATTAAAGCGTACGTTCTTAGGGTTATTTCTGATCTTTTCGACAAGCTTTTTTAGTCTACTCATCTCTCCACCCCTAAGTACATAGTACTATATATGGTGTCATGAGTCAAACCCTTCTCGTTTAAAAAGCTGAGCCTCTTCACCCTGCTCAGCTTTATCCTATAACGTTACCCCCCAAGCCCTACAATAAAGTTAGGACGTTGAGAATTATCCCCAACGTCCCAAACCATTCTGACTCCTGTCTCCTGCCCTCAAACATCTAGAAATCGGCCCACCGAGATTCGGCAAGATTCGCTAGGACGGATAGAACCGTCCCCGTTGTCCAACACCTTATTCTCCAGGGCCCACTGATACACCGAGCGAATGCCGTCCTCCAAACCGATTTTGGCCTCCCAGCCCAGCTTTTTGGCCCGGGAGACATCGAGGAGCTTGCGCGGTGTGCCGTCTGGCTTTGTGGCGTCAAAGACCAAGGAACCCTCATAGCCTACCACCCGCCTGATAATCCCGGCCAGCTCCAGAATGCTTAAGTCCGTACCCGTGCCGATGTTGACAAATTCCCCCACATCCTTGTTGTCGCAGTTTTGCATCAGGTAGACCGTGGCCCTCGCCAGGTCATCCACATGCAAAAACTCCCTGAGAGGCTTTCCGGTCCCCCAGAGGACTACCTCAGGCTTAGCCTGGACTTTAGCCACATGGAACTTCTTGATCAAAGCCGGCAGGACATGGGATGTCTCCAGGTCGAAGTTGTCGTTCGGCCCGTAGAGGTTTGTGGGCATGACCGAGAGGAAATTGCTGCCGTACTGGCGGTTGAAGGCCGAGCAGAGCTTGATGCCGGTAATCTTGGCTATAGCGTAAGGCTCATTCGTGGGTTCGAGTTCCCCCGTGAGCAGGTATTCTTCCTTAATGGGCTGGGGCGCAAACTTGGGATAGATGCAGGAACTTCCGAGAAACAGGAGCTTCCTCACGCCGTATTTATGGGCAGCCTTGATGGTATTGGCTTCAATCATCAGATTGTCATAAATGAATTCCGCCGGGTAGGTGTTGTTTGCCAGGATCCCGCCCACCTTGGCCGCAGCCAGAAAGACATATTCCGGCTTTTCAGCCGCAAAGAATTCTTCCACCCTTTCCTGCCGGCGGAGATCAAGCTCCCTGCTGGTCCGAAGGATGAGGTTAGTATAGCCCTGGTTTTCCAATTCCCGGACAATTGCCGACCCCACCAGCCCCCGGTGCCCGGAAACGTAAATGCGAGCGGTGTTTTTCATTGTTGGTACTCCTTTTTAGAGGAATTCAGAAGTCAGGAGTCAGGAGTCAGAATACCTCGGGAATATGCTTCCAGCAATTTACTGACCTCCTGCAACAGCTGTTTTGCTTCAGTAATGTCACCGTATTCAAGGTCCTGGGTAAGAATTAAATAGTAACGGCATTCTTCAATAGAACCTTGCGCAATGTTAAAGAAGCGAATTTTATCTGCTCTGCTCTTCTTGCGGAAACCCTCAGCGATATTCGCAGCTATAGATATAGCAGCCCGCCTAAACTGCGATGATAAAACGTATATCTCAGACTTCGGAAACACCCTTGATAAGCGATAGACTGTGAGTACGAACAAATGGGCTTTCTGCCAAACCACCAAGTCCTCAAATGTCCTCGCCGCTTCCCTCATTCTACCTCCAAAATTCTGACTCCTGACTCCTGACTCCTGACCCCTCAGAATCACCTAAGCGCTTGGGTCACTGCCTGC
>JAJZPO010000051.1:5410-22331 GCA_021811155.1 Bacillota bacterium
CCATCGCTTGATACCCAGCTTTATTCGGGTATTTGCCGTCATCGCTGTCAGCCTTGAGCCAGTTGCCGTTGTCATCCAGCACAACAGGGTTAAAGTCAATCACCTTCAGGTTCTGGCTCCCTGCATAGCTTGTGAGCCAGATGCGGTAGGCCGGGACCAGCTGCCTGGCGTTGACGTCCGGATAAGGCAGGGGGAGACCAAGGATGGGGACGATGTTTTTAGCCTTGGCCTCTGTCACCATCTGCTCTACATTATTTTGGTAGGTGTTCAAAGGCACTCCCCTCAGGGCGTCCCCGGTACCGACCAGGATGATCACTTTCTGGGGCGAGAGGCTCAATACATCCTGTTGGAACCTGGCCAGAAGGTCAGCCGAAGACTGGGAAGTCTTGCCCTTGTTGATGAATTCCGCCCCAAGACTTTGCCCGGCGGCTTTCACCCAGGAAGAATCGGGACCGTAAGGATAACCATAGGTGTAGGAGTCGCCGATGGCTATCACCGTGCCCGGTGTGGAAGCCTGCCCGCTCGTAGAACCGGAGCTAACCGTACCCTGAGAGGTGGTCGCCCCTTGGCCTATGGATGTTACAGGCGGAACTGCAGTCTTTCCGTTGCCGAGGTTTGGCCCCACGTAGCGCTGGGCAAGCCCGACGCTTATGATCAAACAGGCGACTATTACAGATAATTTAATGATAGTGTACTCAGCCTTTTTGGCGCGCAAAACTAACACTTCCCGTTAATTGTGTTACTTACGGATATTCAACAAATCAATACTTTTTCCTCCTTTTTTCAACACTGCCCGGAATAGGCGCCTCACACCCTTTTAGCAGGATTTACATATATTGCTATGAGAGTGGGATTGGAGGTGGCCTTGTTGTCTTACATTGAAAAAGCCCGGGCCCTGGGAGATTCCCTGGCCCAGACCCCCGAAGTCAAAGCCCTGGTAGCCGCGGAAAAAGCGATCATGGCTGACCCTGTCGCCAGAGAGATGTTTGTGGCATACCGGGAAAAGGAAAAAAGCGTGATTACAGCCCAGATGCTGACCAAAGTAGTGCCGGAAAGAGACGCCATCGCCCTCTTGGAAATGAAGGCCAGGCTATCCACAAAAAACCAATTGATCCGGAAGTACTTCCAGGCCGTGCAGCGGTATGAGCGGGTGATGGCCATGGTCAACCTGATGATCACCACTGCTGTCAGCGGCAACCCAAGCCCGGAAGAACTCGAGCTGCCGGAGGATCTGCGTGATATCGCATCACAGCTTATGGACCCCCAAAAAGCCCAGGAACTGAATGACCAGATAGCGCAAGGCAAGCTCCCGCAGGGTTTTAAACTACCGCCGGGGATGAAGCTGCCGGGAGGAAAGCAGTCACCTTAAAAGCGCTAACCCCCAGCCCCAGCTGGGGGTTTTAATCGAGGCGGCAAAAATGATCAGCATCAAGAACGACGTGAATAACCCGGTTACTTTGATTACCCTCATCATCGTGCTGGCGATAGGTGTTTTCCTCGCGGTCAGAAATATCTGCGGTGCGGAATAGCCAGAGCAGGGAGGTGTCACTCATGGGACTTGCCTATGGCGCAGCGGGTATGCCTCCAGCCCCCCCGCCGGGGCCATGGGCTGGCTTGCCGCCGGATGGCTGGCCCGGCAAGTTACTTAGAGTACCCCTTTCCCTTTCCATCCTGATCGACAGCCCGGTGAGGACAGACCTGCCCTTAAGCCCGGTAGGAGCGTTTTTTATCCCTCTGGCGGAAAGCAATGTTTTTTTCGGCAGCCTGGCCATCACCTTCCTCAATATCCTGGTCACCTTCCTGTTCAAGCTCCAGTTGGTGCGCCCGCCTTGCATTCCTCCCCACCCGAGCGACCTGGCCAGAATAACCCTTACTTTGCCCCAGCTGCAGCAGCTGATGAAGGCTTACACCCTCGGCCAGCCCATCGACCGCTACCTGAAGCCCCCCGGCCAGGACTTCGGCCCTTTCGGCGGGGACGAACCACTTTTCCCGGACAACCTGAGCGTGAGCCTGATGCTGAGCGCTCCCTTCGCCGACTTTGACGGCAGCCCCGATGCCTCATTTAACGTTCCCCTGTTTGAAGTGCCGGGCGCCCCTGGGGCGCTAATCATCGCCCTCTTGATTATCCTGGCCCGCTTCATCGTCGAGCAGAGCGGTCTGGCCAAAGGAAAAATGGACGGGGGCGACCCGCAAATCGACACCCAGGGGCTTATCCGCTACCTCATGACCCTGAAGGGAGGGAGGAAGTAAGTGAGCATGCCTGAAATCTGCATCACACCTGAGATAAAGCCCATTCCAATCCTGCTTTCACTGCCCTTTCCTCTCAGCATTTTGAGCATCGGCTTCTTCTTCCTCGCCGCCTTCGGTGCGCCTCTGGTCACTGCAGGCCCCTTAATGATCCTCGCAGGTCTCAAGGTAAGCTTCTTCGATTTGTTCATCGTCCTCTTAGTGTTTGCGGTACTCCTGGTTTTAAACTTCACCTGAAAAACATGGGAACAGCGGAAAAATTCCGCTGTTCCTTTATTTTAAGGAATCTCCTCCTTACGGAGGGTCCTCCACCGGTGTGCCTAGTCCCGGCAAATCTGTTGAGATCTGGGCCGGCGGCGCGGACGGCCCGAGGGTGTAATTGCTAAGAAGACTCGGTATGCCAGGCGGCTCTGCCGCAGGTGCGGGCGGGGAGTCTTCTTTTTTCTTGCCGATGCCCTTGATCTTTTCCCAGGCCCCCTTGAAGAAGTTTCTCACCGGCGTAGGCAGGGACATTTTGCCCCCCGCGGCGCTGGTCAGAACAATGGGGCCTGTGGGCACATTGCCGACGCTGTAAGGATTCTCCAGGCTTACTACCACCTGGTCGTAATCGTAAAAGGGCACATTGGACTGGAAGTTTGCCCGGTAGGTGCCCCCACCCAGAGGATAGAGCTGGCCTACGGCAAAAGACCCCTGGCCCTTGCGGTTGGTGAGATAGGCAACATAGACGGGCTGCGCTCCGTTTTCATCTCCACCCATGCCGCTGGGGTCAGGCAGATTATTGGCAAGCAGGGAAAAGGAATTGGCGTCATTGATCGAGGCGATGCCCGTTCCGCCGCCGGCGCCGGCCGGTTGCAGGTTAAACTGTTTCGGTTTCACGGTCCTGCCCATGGGGGAAACCTGCATAGGCATGCCGAGCGGTTGTGCCCCAAACCCAGGAGCCTGATTTCTCCGCCCCAGCTTAAGACCCTTGCCGGCCAACCCCTTTGACGGAGGTGCCTGTGCCGGTGCAAACTGAGGTTGATAGGGTTGGACCGCCCCAGCAGGACTCCCTTGCTGATTTCCTACCATACGGGTGATGATCCCCGGCCTTCTGCGCCCCCCAATGCTGGGGAGCCCCATACCTGGTGTTCCCATCGTTGGCGCTCCCATACCCGGAGCGTTCACAGCCGGCGTTCGCATGCCCGGAGCTCCCATGCCCGGAGCTCCCATGCCCGGAGCTCCCATACCCGGTGCTGCCATACCCGGATATTGGTACTGCGGGCTGTAAGCAGGCGTCCCGCCTGCGCCGTAACGTCCAGCCATCCCGCCGGGCTGAGCCCTGTAGCCTCTGGCATATGGAGCCTGGCCGGCGGGCATGCCGGGATATTGTCCTGGTACGTACCCCTGCATCATGCCCGGCTGCATGGTGTAAGGGCTTGTCATGTAATTTGGATAACCCTGGGGAAAGGCTCCTCCCATATTGGGCGGATAGTATGCCATAATATCACCAGCTTTGGCATTATTTTCTGCTATAGTCTATTCCATGCCGCAAAGGCGGTGCATGGTCACCTGCGGCGCAAAAACAGGATATCCAAGGCCATGAGAACCAGGACCGCTACGAGCAGCGCCGCAAGTCCGGCAGGAGGAGTACTTGCCTGGGGCGCCGGCACATAGACCACATAGATCGGGGTACCGCAGGTGGGGCAGTGGTATAACGGCTGATAGTAATAACCCTGCTGGCCATGGATATGTGCCTGGCCCTCCGGACTCAGCTCAATCCCCTGAGCGTAGAGCTGGGGCATAGCCTGGTAATAATACCCCTGCTGCGGATAATGGTAGGCAAAATCCCTGGGCCACGGAGCAGTCCGTCTCACCAGCCAACCACCTCGCTGTCTGAGTATATTATGTGCAGCTGCGGGATTGCGTTCCCGCTGTGGAAAGGGCCCCCCTTAAGAGGGGCCCCCGGGAGGAACAGGACTTTGCGGGTTATTCATCTGGTTGGCCCGGTTGAAGCGGCGGGAACGAAAACCGGGCGCAGGACCGTAAGCGCCCGGCTGAGGTCCCGGCTGGTTGAAAAGCGGCGCCTGCTCCGGAGAGAAATTGCCCTGACGCGCCTGGAGGAGCCGGTTCAGCATGAGCTGAGCCCTGGATTGGAATTGCACGGGTTCAGCCGCGTTATCCGGCCCGACAGTGCCGGGATCAGGCATTGTTCTGCGGCCTCTGCGTAAAAATGCCATTAGTTCTACCCCCTTCCACATTGAAGATAAATTGCCAGAGGAAAACATCTCTCTATACTATATGGCATCAATTTCCATTACGTGTGGCGTCAGCCAAGGAGGCTACGCTTCACCCGTTCAATGAGGTTGAGTTTACTCCCCAGGGGCTTGCGGCCCGTAATCAGCCCATAGCAAAAATAGCCCTGGTTTTTGCGCATGAAGCCCGCGTTATTCTGCAGCCTGTGGAGTATTCCAGGCTGCTCCGAAACCTTTTGCGCCAGGTCCTTGACAAATATCCAGTCCTTTTTCAGCTCCTGCAGGAGCAGCCCTGAATTGATCTTGTTAGCTTGGGCATTTAGTATGCCGGTATACTCAAACCCGGCCTCCTTCAGGGCGTCAACCCAACCCTGGAACGTCAGGGGATCCGTCCCCTTGCCGTAGACAAAATGAAGCTCGTCCTGAAGCTGCGGGGAAAGCTCGTTCACCACAGACATTTCCAAATCCGCCAGGCGGCCGCCGGGCTTTAGGACCCGGTAAAACTGGCGGTAAACCTTGACCTTATCCAGGAACACGGTCACGGACTCTGCCATCGCCAGGTCGAAGCTGCCGCGCGGAAAGGGGAGGTTGGTGACATCAGCTACTTTGAACTCCACCAAATCGCTCACATTCTCGCGCTCCGCCCGCTGCCTGGCCTTTTCCACCATTTCCGGCATGATGTCGATGCCCATCACGCGGCAGCCCACGGTCTTGGCCAGGTAGCAGGCGGTGAGTCCGGAGCCGCAGCCCGCGTCCAGCACATATTCTTCCCTTTTGACCTTAAGGAGGTCCAGATTCCGCCGGGTGGCCGGGAAACCGCCGGGATGGGAACTGCCAATACCCAGCCAGGCCAAAAGCTGAAAGTAATTCATATCTTCTATTCTAATTTGAGATTCACCCACTCAGATTCCCCCTTCCTATGGTATTATATTCCAGAACGGGATGTCCTGCCCGGAACCCGGCCGCAAGTTTTTGACTCGCCTGGCCTTATCGGTTAGACTAGTCCTAAAGGAGTGAGGAGTACGGACAGACGCGAGTTTTTCAAGAAGACCTGGCAATTTGCCTTAAGCCACAAACTGCTCGGCTTCGCTCTCCCCGGTGGAGCCGCGGGAGCCGCCCTGGCCGATCTGGAGACCAGGGACTTGAAGCTGCGGGAGCTTCACCTTTCCCTGGAGGACTGGCCCCTGGCCCTGAACAGCTACAAAATATCCCAGCTCTCGGACCTCCACCTGGAAAGCCTGCAGCTAAAGGCGGAAAAAATCGCCGGGATGAGCAACTCGCTTGACCCGGATCTGCTCGTCATCACGGGAGACCTGATAAGTTCCCGCGGGGATATGAACAAAGTGGTCCAGTTCCTGAGTCCCCTAAAGGCCAAAGACGGCAAGTACTTCGTCATGGGGAACAACGATTATGCTCACTTCTCCCACACCCTGTTCAAGCGTTATGTCAGGCTCCTGGAGAGCCTGGACTTTCACGTCCTCATTAACGCAGCGGCCAAGGTGAAGAGCCGAGGAGCTGAGTTCTGGATTGTGGGGGTGGACGACCCGGCCACAGCCCATGATGATGTGGACCTCTCCTTCAGCAAGGTGCCGGAGGACAACCTGCCGAGAATTGTCCTGGCCCACTCCACGGACTGCATCGACGACCTCTATTCACGCAAGGTTGACCTCTTTCTCGCCGGCCACACCCACGGAGGCCAGGTCCAGCTTCCCTTCATCGGCCCGCCCATAAGAAATACCCTCCTGGCTGAGGAGGGCATTTATGAGGGGTACCATAAAGTTAACGGGATTAATGTTTACATCAACCGGGGCATCGGCACCAGCGGAATTCCCATCAGGATCGGCGTGAAGCCAGAAGTGACAAGCATCACCCTGACGTCAAAGTGAGGTTCAAAGAGTGAGGTTCCAGGTACCTTAGCAGGTACCTGGAACCTCACTCTTTGAACCTCACTCTTTGAACCTCACTCTTTGGGAACCTCACTCATGGAACCTGTTCCTGTTCCACGAAGTCCATATACTTTTCCCTTTTGGGCTCGGTAAAATACCCTAGTATCTTGTCCGTGTCCACCAGTGGGTTCCTGTTCTCCGCCTTGGCGTAGCTCCGGTAACTGCTCCATTTATAGTCGATCGGCCGTTCCACAATTGCTGCCTTTACAGGGTTAAGATGAATGTATCTACTGACTTCGAGATAGTATGGATCATTGTCCACCAGTTCCCAGTGAAAGCGCCCCTGGAAGAGATGACCGATAAAGTCATATTTTGAGTTAAATTTAACTGCGTATTCCTTATTAGTATGGTACATTATTTTGCTGACGTCTATATTTATGGTCTCGATCAGCAAGTGGACGTGGTTACCCATCAGGCAATAGGCGTGGAGAAGAAACGGGTATGCGGCCTTTACCCGTTTTAAGGTTGAAAGGTAGTATTCTCTGTCATCGTCATCCCGGAATATATCTTGCTGGTGATTACCTCGGCACGTGATGTGGTATGTATCCCCCGGAACCCAATTGCGTTGTTTCCGCGGCATGGTCCAACCCTCCCCCCAGGTACCTGAACCTCTGTAAACGGCACTGCCGTCGAAATCTCTGAGAAAGGTCAGGTACCTCTTTAACCTCTAAAAGGAGAACTTGGTAATTATGGCTTTAACAAAAGCTTTTATGTCCCCCAGATCCTCTTGGAGAATCCGATATATTTGAGCATCATCGACTTCCTGATAGAGGTGAATAATTCTATTGCGGAATTTCACCATCAATCGCAAGCGCCGGACCAGCTCAAGTTCCAAAATACCATGCTCTGCCAGTAAGCCTATGGCTTCTGCAGAACTATCCGGCAAACCATAACGTTCTCTAGCTATAATATGATTGGCAATATCCACAATGGCTTCTATGGCGACCTGGAGATTATGTTTTGCGGAATCTACACTCTGAAAGTTTCCTAAAAAATCTTCAGAAGTTAATTGACGCAACAGATAAAGTTTTGCTAAAGTTTTCTCTATGAAGTGTAATTTTCCCTGCAAAATTTCTTTATCAACCACTGGCGTGAACCTCCTTCAAAGCCACTTCGTAGTCCTGCATAAAACAATCATGTGAGATACGGTAATCCCAATACTGCTTGACCACCTTTTCAATAAAGTTGCTGTTAGCTATCGGATTATTTTCGGAAACAAGTTCTCCCTCCTTCAGAGCCTTAAACTGCAGTCTAAGAGGCGTTCGAGCTAAATTAACGAAATCCACTTTATCGGTATTGAGAAACATTGATAACTCCACATCTATTTCCAATTCCTGTTTGAGTTCAACGGGCTGGCTGAAAACAACGCCCAGGTCAATATCACTGGTTGGCATTTGAAATTCCGTACCAAATGAACCAAACAGATAGACTGCCGCTATTTGCGGATATTCTTTAAAAAAAGCCTGAAGTTTTTCCAATTGCTCGGCAGGCACGCATCGCTTCATTGCTAAAACACCTCACTGCCATATTATACCATAATGACTCCGACCTGAACACATAAAAGTAAAGGCCAATACCGCTGTCGAAAATTCAGTAAAAACCGAGGTACCTGGAACCCTTATAAAAGGAGTGAGGAGTACGGACAGACGTGAGTTTTTCAAGAAAAGCTGGCAATTTGCCTTAAGCCATAAGATACTCGGCTTCGGCCTCCCCGAGGGAGCGGTGGGAGCCGCCCTGGCTGATCTCGAGACCAGGGACTTGAAGCTGCGGGAGCTTCACCTTTCCCTGGAGGACTGGCCCCTGGCCCTGAACAACTACAAAATCTCCCAGCTTTCGGACCTCCACCTGGAAACCCTGCAGATTAAAGCGGAAAAAATCGCCGGGATGAGCAACTCGCTTGACCCGGACCTTCTCGTCATCACAGGAGACGTAATTAGTTCCCGCGGGGATATGAATAAATTGGTCCAGTTCCTCGGTCCCCTTAAGGCCAAAGACGGCAAGTACTTCGTGATGGGGAACAACGACTACGCCCACTTCTCCCACACCCTGTTCAAGCGCTATGTGAGGCAGCTGGAGACCCTCGGTTTTCATGTCCTCATAAACGCCGCAGCCAAGGTGAAAAGCCGTGGGGCTGAGTTCTGGATCGTTGGGGTGGACGACCCGGCTACAGCCCACGATGATGTAGATCTCTCCTTCAGCCAGGTGCCGGAGGACAAGCTGCCGAGAATTGTCCTGGCCCACTCCACAGACTGCATCGATGACCTCTATTCCCGCCGGGTCGACCTCTTTCTCGCCGGCCACACGCATGGCGGCCAGGTCCAGCTGCCCTTCATCGACCCGCCCATAAGAAATACCCTCCTGGCTGAGGAGGGCATTTATGAGGGGTACCATAAGGTTAACGGGATTAATGTTTACATCAACCGGGGAATTGGCACCAGCGGGATTCCCATTAGGATCGGCGTTAAGCCCGAAGTAACGAGCATCACCCTGACAACAAAAAGCTAGGGGTTCAGAAAAATTTGGTTGTAGTATAACCGGTCAAATAATAAAGGAAATCCGCGAACCCAAAAGAATATTTCTAGTAAAACATGAAAAAGGATGCAGCGAACATGTCTCTGTTAAAGAAGAAATCTTTATTAATTGTAACGGTGATTGGGCTGATTCTGCTAATCGTTGTAGCCAGTCTTGGCTATGCAGCCTTGTGGGGAAACGATATTCTCGTATTTAAGGTCAACCCTGCAGTGTCAGTAGTTGACAGGGTACGAGCCGCAGAAAAACTAGGGGGAAGCGTAACCCTGACGGAAGCGGATCTAAACGGCATTATGGATTTATATGTCAAGCAGGGTATTGGGGGCAATAATTACACTGTCCAGGGCATGTACAGCAAGCTAAGCGGCAACAATGTCACGTTATTTGCGTTGGCCACGGTAGAAGGCTTCAGATTACTGCTGACGTCCGAAGGAACATTTGCATTAAGGGGTAATACCTTAATTTTTACACCATCGGCCTTTAGACTGGGCAAATTGCCGTTGCCGCCAAGTTTTGTCCTGGAGCGGCTTAAGCCCTATGCCAAAGCAAAGTTAGTTATCACGAACCAAGAAATAGAAATTGCCGCCGACACCCTGCCCTTTGACATCACCGCACTGAGCCAGGCCGGCGACAAAATTACGGTTGGCATTGCCAAGAATGCAGTTGAACAACAGCCGCCAGCCCCAGCTCAGTCCCCTACTCAAGGCAGCAGCAGTGGTACAAGCACAATAGAAGACCTTCTCCAGCGGGCAAATCGCCAGTTAGCGAACGTCTATAGCGGAGTGAACACTCCCGCCGAAAAAGATATTATCGGTAAAATCCGCACCGTAGTGGGCAAGATGATTGAAAACCCTGCTTACCTCTATCAGGCGGAAGCCAGCGCAGTCAAAGCCCAGTACAACGGCCTGACAACGGATGAAAAGAGTGATCTCAAAGACGCGCTGTTGACCTATATGGACACTGGCACTCTAAAGAAGATCAAAACAACCTTTGGTCTTTAGCCAAAGAAAGGCGGGTAGAAACCGTAAGTTCTGTCCTTTAGCCGTTTTTTACTTAAAAACACTCTTTGCTGAAGTTTTTTACTATAAAATAGATTTTGGACACTAGAAGTGAACAGTACCCTTAATAACACAGACAATACTTTCAGTCTTTAAGATACTATCAGCATTAGTATTAACTTCTTGAATCTCAAGCAAATCTTCAAGAACAAACCCAATATTATGAATTCGCGCTGTTCCTTAAGACCCTTTACAATCTTTTCAATAGCCTGTTGTGCCATGAAGACTACACAAGTGTACCTCCCAATTTCCTCATAGCACGGCCGTCTCAAGGTCGTAGGTAGCTTTGCTCTCCCAATACTTGAATTTCTCAAGAGCATCCATAAACACACACTCTCAGATAATTACATCCATATTATACCATCAACATGGATGTAATTGAAGAGCTCTTCAATGTCACTCAGCTTGTCCCATTGTAGGCGGCCTTGATCATATCCTTTGTCGTGTCTGAAATAATTTAGCGTCCTCGTCCATGGACTGGCTGGCGATCACCAATGCTTGGCGAAACTTAGCCTGCTCCGCCAGATATTTGGCAGGTGCAGCCAGAGAGTCCACATTGCTTATGTCTCCATTGAAAGATGCTTTGGAACTGCTGATCACGTTCTTGTAATCATCCGTGCTAATCTTAAACTCGCTCATCTGGATAGTGGCGTTTCGTACGCTATTCATACTGTTCCACGCCTGGGAATAAATTTGGCCAAGCGCACTGTAGTAGGCGGTTGTAACCGGGTCTATTATGCGCGCCGCAGGTGCCTTGACATTTTTGCCACCGGATTCTTGCTCTATCCCGAGCTTTGGGATGCAGTGGCCACAACACTCTGAGAAGTAGTAATAACTTCTCTTGCCCGGGCTTCACTGGCGGCTAAGATGGCATGGTAGACCCTGGCCCCATAGCCGAGAGAAAATGACACCGCTAAGGCAGCCAGTACTGCTGCCGCTTTGAGGATTGAACCAAATTTCATGTTTTATGCCTCTGCATCACCAATATCATGGGTCAGTAAAACTTGGAGCCTTGTATTAGCTTTGGAAGTGCTCTTCAATGATTGCTTTCAGTTGAGCCATGTCGGGGACAAAGTAAGACAGATTACTCTTGACTATCGGATCCGTGGCGTAGATGGAAGTTCCGGTAAGTTGGTAGTAATGAATATCATTGGTGTTAAGCCCCTTTAGGGCAAGACCGAGGCTTAACATGTCCTGGGTGGACATATTGGTGTTGATCAGAAAACCGTGTGCCGCCTCAATCAGTTTCGGCAGCTCGGACACATTTGATGGATGCATGGCTTTTTTCATAATCGCTAACAGAACCAACTCCTGAGTTTCCTGGCGGCCAAAGTCGCCGTTTTGCAGCGAATATCGTTCGTGAACTACTTCCGTGGCCAATTTCCCATCCAGATGGTAGATACCCGGATCGAATACTTTGCCTTGATCCTCCGGGTACCATGGGTGCGTTAAAGTAATTCTGTAGGGAACTGTAACATCCACGCCCCCTACTGCATCCACCATGTTCTGAAGACCTTGATAATTTGTCTCTGCATAATAGTTGATGGGGAGTCCTGTGAGATTGCTCACTGCATCCAGGATGCTTTTCATAGCCCCTGACGACCCGCCCGTCAGCCCCCCCATGTAGCTCGCGTGAGCTATTTTTGTTTCTCCATAGCCGGCGAGATTAATTCTGGTGTCCCGAGGTATTGAGAGAACACTGTAAGTGTTTGTGGCGACATTGACGTGCACGACCATGATAGAATCAGTTCGGGATGGTTGGTCCGCATTTCGTTCATCACTGCCCAGCAGCAGTACGTTAAATTGCTCATCTTTTGTGTTGTTGGCTAGCTTACTGGCAGGTGCGCTGACTACCGGAATATTCCTTGAAGCAAAATGCTGTTTGGGATTTAAATTGTAATGGTAATACAGGACCGAGACCAACCCCGCCAGGACAACTATGTACACAGTTAAAATAACCCATTTCAGCGGGCTTCTCCTGTTTTTTTGCTGCGATTTTGCCAAGTCTTCCACCCCTTGTCTAGCCTTGTGCAATTTAATTAATGAATTCCTGGATGTCGTGAAATCTCTTCCAGTTAACTTTTAACCAGGACATTTCCTGATTCCACCATTGGAGATCGAGAAGTGCTTTAACTTCCGCTTCACTGAAACGATACCTAATCACTCTGGCCGGAATTCCCCCAACAATTGCGTAAGGAGGTACGTCCTTTGTAACTACTGCCCCTGCTCCAACAATCGCTCCGTCACCTATTCTTACACCGCCTCTGACAACTGCGCTTGCGCCAATCCACACGTCATTGCCGATTTCAACCGGCTTGTATTCACCGAAGTAAGACTTATCAGCAAATGTTAGCTGGGACTGACGATAAATGGAATAAAACACCGGATGAATTGACACAAACTTGTGAGTGGGATGGTCGCCAATACCACATTGCACTCCCGGACCTATCGCACAAAACTTTCCTATCCTTGTATGGACCAGCACGGTTCCATCCGATATGTAGGTTAAGTCACCGATATTACAATTCTTGAGTTGAACGTTGTTGTATACGGTGACGTATTTACCAAACCTGGTGCCTTTTGAAACAACGTTGTACTGAAACTGAACCGTCGGATTGACAATCTTTACTGAAATGTAGCATATAAGGCCTCTGAGCCAAATGGTCAACGGGTTCATAAACAATGGATTTCTGAGCAGTCTATACGTAATGATCTACCTCCGAACTGCATTAATGTTTTATAAGTTTAGGTTCAGACCAGCCTGCCTAATAAAGCTCCATATAGAAAGATGTTAACTTTTTGGATTCATTTTCCCAGTTATATAAAGACTCGAATGCCTGAATCCCTTTTAACCCCATCTTTAAGGCTGATGCCTTGTTATTAGACAATTGGATAATTTTGTATGCGAAATCTTCCGGAGATGCCGGATTGGCTATAAACCCACTTGCGGATTGCTCGATAAATAATTTATTGTACGGCAAGTCACTTGCAACTATCGGCAACCCTGCGGCCATGTATTCAAATATCTTATTTGGAATAGCTTTTCGGTGACGTGGTATGTCCAAAACAGGAACCAACGCAATAGTTGCAGCGTTTAAATAATCCATAATTTTGTACGGGGGTATATTGGGTAAGAAAGTAACGGTTTCTTTTAATCCGTATTGTTCAATCCGTCTTAACATCTCTTCCCGGAACTTAAAGTCAGACCCAAAACGTTCAATGCACTGAAATTTGATCTCCGGCTCCTGAGCGTGAACAATCTTTGCAATCTCTAAAAACAACAATGAGCCGTTGCTTTCATACTGAGAACCGGTAAAAATAACCGTGTTAGATCGCTCTAGGTAATTATCCTGTCTGCCGTTTGCCAGATCCCTGGATGCAAAATTTCTGATTTTAACTGTGCGAATATGCTTATTGCTATGGGTAATTTCCTGGTTATCCTCCACTACCACTAAGTTGCGCACGATGTTAATACCCAGCCATTCCGTGAGCTTAACCGTCAGAACCACAAATGGTTTGAGAGCCTTTGGTAGATAGGGTTTATGCCACATTTCCTCCGGATAGTTTTCATGCATATCGTAAACAACGTATTTGTTTCTGCCTAAAGATATTTTAAACAAGATAAACAATGGCAGTAAGTCGAGGTCATGAAAATGGTAAATTTCGCATTCCAGGTTTTGAAGTTTACGCCAAATGGTCCGGAGATTTTTGTACCTGCGAATCCTGCTGCCCCCACCTTGAAAAGGGTAAAAATTAATGCCGTCTTTTAAACCCTCCTCAACCTTCCATGGGCAAACCAGGCTAATGTCATGTCCCTCCGCTGCCAAGTATTTTGCCATCTTGAAAATACGCGCGTCAAAGTCAGGATGAATGGACGTTACCATGCATATTTTGCTCATATACCGTGCTCCTTCGCCCGCAATCGCATCAAATGCCCAAACCAGTCCAGAACCCAAACCGATGGAGTCCTGCCCCAAGCAATCAGCATCATCACAAGCTAACTTTCCTCAGTGGCGCCAACATGCCGATTAATGTCCAGTATATGAAGGCCAGCTGTACAGAACTGGCATCGGCGGGGGGCGGCAGCAGAACAGAATTAGATATCAATTGACTAATCATTTCTACTATGATCAGTGCCAGTACGGCGGATGATACTGCATGGAAAAATGGATCGTTAATCTGTTTTCGGACATGCCAACTGTATTTCGTTGCCGCGTATCCCATAAAGAAAAGAGAAATCAGCCCGGCAATCCCCATTTCGGCAAGCGCATTGGCTACTCCGTTATGTGCGCTGGACACAAAAACCTGTAAACGTCCTGAAACCAACATAGGCACTTGGTTTCTGGCACCAAATAATCCGTAACCGACTCCGAACAGGGGTTCCCTTGTAAACAGCTCCCACGCACTGTTAAGTGCCGTAAACCGTGTGGTAAGGTCTACTCCATTAGGATTGAACGTATTGGACATAGTTGTAAGCAACGAACTGCTGGCATGTGCGAGCAGGAAAAATATACCCAGTGTAATAAACAGCAATGTCACCAATATCATCACAAATCGCTTAAGCGGAAACTTGGCCAAGCCGGATGCAAGAACCGTGTACAAGAAAACGGTAATTATAAACATTACATATGACTGCCTAACAGTAAGAACCAAGATTCCTAAGCCTTGTACCAATAAGGTTGCCCCGACAACAACTCTCACAAAAGAATTCAGTTTCGAATCCTTCCAAAGAGCCATGGCCAAGACAAAACCCACCACACTCAACGAAGCGCTTAAGCCTGGTGAGATTGTTAACGGAGGAATAAAACCATAACGAATAAGAGATCCCCTTGTGGCATGTGACCAGGCGATAATATTTACAACTGAATTGACTGAAGTAGCAAGCACAACAGTTAACATTATTTCGGAAACATCCCTTCGGGTGTGACTCGAGATCCGTCCCAGCCTGTAGCCCAGATAAGAGACTGTAATCGAGACCAAGCCAAGCAGGATTACCTTCCACATCGTTCCAGTACCGCCGTTAACAACCTGGAGTCCATAAGTAATCTCCCTGATGTGACTTAGATTAAAAATGTATGAAAGAAGAACACTTATGAAAATTAGCGCGAAGGCACGGTCAATATTGTTTATTGCAAGATGCGTCTGACGGGTACTCATGACCCGTAGCAAAAGCAGCGCTTCAGCCGCCGCGATAAATAGATGAAATGGCGTAGGGCGGCCACCTAGCCCGGTGGTTGGAGGATGGATTAAGACGGCAAAAATTAAACCTAATATAATCATCCCTTTGGTAAGTCCGTGAAACGAAAGCCTGCCAGTCCTTCTCGACATTGCTACCGTATTAGGCATTGTTATAACGTCTCCTAACTCCCAACGCAGTTTGTCTACAGAAAATTCGCTGTGCAACATTTAAATGTGCACAAGGCAGGTCGATTGGATGAACTGTTCACCCTTGCCCGATCTTATCGAAACCGGAAACAAAATCAAGTATCTCAGCAATTTCCCCGGCAATATGGCGCCTGTCATACCGAAGCATGACTTGACTTACATCCTGAAAAGGGTATCCATCTTCTGTCATAACAGTCCTTAGCAACCCTTCTAACTGCCTGGCAATTGCCGCTGTGTCTTCTGCCGGTGACACAACCCCTGTTCCTGTCTCAAGCACCAAATCACGGGCAGGCCCTTCATCGGCCAGAGCAAAAATTGGTTTCTTTGCAGCCAGATACTCAAATATTTTGCCTGTCATGGTACCACGTCCTGGCCCAGGCACAAGCAAAAGCACATCAGCGCTGCAAACATAGCTAATACTCTCGCTGTGGGAAACTACACCCTTTTGGATTACCACATCTTCCAAGCCATATTCACTGATTAAACTCTGTCCTTTAGGATCTAAACCTCCGACAAAAATAACTTGAATTTGCGAGCGCAAATTGCCGTCCCAGTTCAACAACAGAGAAAGGGCGGTTAGAAAATTAGCCGAAGACCTATCATTATAAAAATTGCCTGCATGCACAATCGTAACCTTATCAAAGGCTTTTGGCTGCACCTCCTCGAAATCCTCCGGATCAAAGCCATTTGGCACAAAGTGTATATTCTCTTGCCTTAGGGATGGATACCGTTCGAGAAAGTCATCTTTGAACTGAGCTGACGTTACAACAATGCGGTCCGCTCTAAAGAGTACCAGCCTTTCCAGTTTTGCTTCCAGTGCCTCCTGCCAGCGGAACGGTTTAGGACGACGAAAGGGGTTTGTCATCCATGGGTCACGGAACTCTGCTACCCACGGTTTGCCGGTAATCGTACTGAGCAAGAGGGCAACAAGATGGGCACTTGGGTCCGGGGACGTTGAGAAAACAACTTGCGGTCTGTTTCTTATCATTGAAACCACGCCGAAAAGCAGGGCGCCGGGAATCCAAAGGACAGATGGATCGGGAATAAAAAAATATTCAGCCTTTCGTCGCCGATGCTGGTAACCTTCGTTATTCAAATGCGGCTTGGGATGTTTAATGCCCGCTTTCTGCCTGGAAATCTGTAAATTGCCAAACAGCTTCTTCAGCGATTTATATAATTCCGGCAGGTCCATCCGTGGCGCTCTGTAGACAGGCGGAATGGCTTTTAACGGGAAATTGCCCTCAGAACTTTCGGAGCGTGGCGGTCGCGTTGTTAATATGACCGGTCCCCATCCATAATCAGGCAGGTACTTTGCCAGGCGCGATGAACGAACTACGCCCCCCCCTCCTTGAGGTGGAAAAGAAGTCGTAATTATCAATGTTCGTTTCATCTCTGAACACCTCCGACTTCTTGCCAATTTGTCTCCACTCCGCGAAACCACAGTTCCGTATTGAGAATAAGCCATAATTGAGCGCTGAAATCCTGCTTACCGTTTACATGCGTATCGACCATATCTGTTACAGCG
>JAJZPO010000052.1 GCA_021811155.1 Bacillota bacterium
TAACCCCCAAAACTTATACTTTCTGATACGTCAAGTAAAGGGGTAACCCCCAAAACTTATACTTTCTGATACGTAAAAAAAGAACACCGGACAAACCGGTGTTATTTGCCACATAATAGCCTTCAGGCTGAAATTCGAGACTTTTTCTGTTTGGGCTAAAGCTTGGTCTGGCTCTTGACTACAGCCCCGGGGTTTATTTCGATGCTGTCCGTGTACTCCACCAACTCGATAGTGCACTCCGGCCCGATTTTGACATTGTTCCCTCTGACTACCTTAGCATGGGTATACTCGACGCTCACATTTGTCCCCTCAATTTGCTCTGCCGTCAGCCTATCCAGTTCCCTGCCGTTGCCGAGCAATGGATTAATCAGCTTGGCCAGGATGGAAGCGCTGATATATTTGCCGCTGGTGACACGAATCTCCTCACCGCCAATTTCTTTGGCCTGGCAACAGCCGTGAATTTCAATCTCCAGGCGGTTGGCATTGAGCAGCCCGTCGACTGTAAAAGAGCCCTGGGATCTAAAATCCTCCGCTTCCACATCTCCCCCTGCACTCAGCCAGCCGCGGGAAAGGATTTTTTCCGCCTTCAGGCTTCTATCAAAGCGGCAGCGGCCGCTGGAGTAGAGCTCCCGGACCTTGGCTTCGCCGCCGACTCTGATATTGCCGGAACTTTCCAGGTAAGCTATATCGGTGCTGCCTTCGATGGAGCCGGTACCGCTCGAATGTATTTCGCCTCCCTTGACCCCGCCGGTTATTGTCCCCATGCCGGAAATCTCCATACGCTTGGCCAATACCACATTGCCTTCAATGGTGCCCTTGCCCGAAATTACAATCCGTTCAGCTTCCATATCCCCGACAACCTTGCCCAGCCCTGAGATGTCCACATCGTTAAACCTTCCGCCTTGAGTCCTGCCCATACCTGAGATAGAGAGATCAGGTAGCCTATCCATTTAAAAAACCTCCCATTCTTAGTTGCCCGTTATCACCGGCCCTATCGTCCCCGATTCGCAGACCGCTAGTGGAGACCGCTCAGCCAAAACTTATAGTCTATCCCTCAGCTTCAATGACCCTGGCCAGTTTGAATTTCAGGTCTTTTGCCAATTCGTCCAGGTCGAAGCTTCCCTGCTGGGTGGTGAGGTGATCCAGCAAGAGAGTGGTCCCCTGCCCAGCCAGGAGCCAAAAAGTTTTCCCTTCCCGCCGGCAGATGACGAACTTATAAGTGGTGTTTTTTAGCCCTGGCAGCCAGTTTTGGAAGCTTTCGATCATTTCATCCAGTTCCAGGCCGCTTGTTTCCTGACGTGAGCCAGCCTGGCTGAGGAGATACATGACCAGCACTTCCTTGAAGGTAAAGGAATTCTTCTGCATTTTTTCTCTGAACCTGTTTAGCACATGAGGGTCCAGCCCGGGCAGGCTGCCCAGGTCACCCGCGGCAAAATTCTTGCCGCTGGCCTCGGGCGCCAGCAGGTCTGCCAATTCCTCCAGGGAATACTGGTCCTTCAGTTCCATGATGGTCTGCACCCGCTTGAGGATTTTCTGCCTGGGGAAAAACGTTTCCTGGCCGGTAAAAGAAGACTGCTTGATAAACCAGGACTCAGGAATCAGGTTTTGCCGTTTCCAGCGGTAAAGCTGGCCGTAGGAGATTCCTGTCAGGCGGAGCAGGTCTTTCTTTGAAAGCAGCTCTTCGTTTTGCACAACCGTCACCACCTCTGTAACATTGTTTTGTTTCGCTAGTGCTAGCGTAACATAACATTGTTGTGTTGTCAAAGAAATATTTGCAAAATCGTAAAAACGCCGAGGCGCAAACCCAATGCAGGTTTGCGCCTCGATGCTTATCCGGCCGGTTTAGCCAGTCAGAGCATAAGTTAACGTCCATGGTTTTTCTCTCTGACGCCTGCTGTCAGCGGAACAACTTCATGAGGAAGCCGGCCACCCAGGACAGAGCGGTCAGGATAATGCTGATGACAAGGGAACTCCCTAAAGGTATGAATATCCGGTTGTCGATATTGATATCCCCCGGCAGCCTGCCAAACATAGCAAAGAGATTAGGAAATTTCAACATGAGCAGTCCGAGCAGAAACACAATCCCGCCCAAAACCGCAAGGGCATAACCAAGCTTCGGAACCAATGAGCTTCCCCCTTACCTTTGCTGTTAAGCTGAACCCTGCACTTCTATCCTACATTACCGGCAGCCCTTAATCAATGTGCGGCTTACTGACCTGTTATGCCTCTGCGGGAAGCAAAAAACTTTTGCGACTCTTACCCAATTCATACCATAGTCCTGCTATAATTAAGCCGAATCCAGCACGAGGAGTTCAATATGAACAGGTACTCCCGCAACATACAGATCCCACGTTACCTATTCCTCTTGGGTCCGGTCTTAGGGACCCTGGCCAGGGTTTCCCCTGCCGCTTACCTATATGTTGTTTTGCTGGGGTTGATAATAATCATCAACTCCCGCTTGCGGCTGGCTATGTCCAAGGTTCTGCCTGTAACGGCATCCCTGCTGGCAGAAATCCTTCTGGTCCTTTACCTTAATTCACTGCACCCCGGGTTTGTCTACCTGATGTTGTTCGCGACCATGCTAGACTCTGTCCTTCTCGTCCCCGGCCTTTTGCTTCTACCCTTTCTGGCGGGAGTTGGGTTGCTCTATGCCCTGCGCCTGATGCCATTTGACTGGATTTTCATCACTCTATCCTTTTACCTGGTTTTTTTCCTCTTCTTGCTGCAGCTGCGCCAGGAATTTCAGCTCAGGGAGGAGACGGAAGCCCTTTACGACCGGCTCAGGCAGAGCAATTATGAACTGGAGGGTACCAGGGCCCGGCTGCTGGACTACTCCAGGCAGGTGGAAAAAATCACCCTGTTGGAAGAGCGCAACCGCATCGCCCGGGAGCTGCACGACTCCCTGGGCCATGCCTTAGCCGGAATTCTCATGCAGGTGGATGCCGCCAGGCAGGTTATCCCTGCCAACCAGGCTAAGGGCCTGGAACTGCTTGACTCCGCTTATCAGAACATTAGCCACAGTATGGATACTGTCAGGGATACGGTCCGCCGGCTGCGGCCGGCCGGCTACAAAAACCCTGCCTCCTCCCTGGCCGAACTGGCCCGCACCTTCCGGCAGACCACCGGGGTCCAGGTCGATGTCCGCACCGAAGGCACACCCTACGAACTTTTCCCCAGTGTGGAGACCGCACTCTACCGCAATACCCAGGAAGCGCTGACCAATGCGCTGCGCCACGGTAAGGCCAAACACGTACTGGTACAGCTCACATTCCGGCCGGAGGCGGTTGAACTTGACATCAGAGACGACGGCGCGGGTGCACCGGGTTTCAGTAAAGGCTTCGGCCTCAGCGGCATGGAAGAAAGGACGGAACTGGCAGGCGGAAGCGTAAGCTTTAACGGGGAGAACGGCTTTCAGATCAAGATGCACATACCGCGAAGGGAGATGTAGATATGCCCATCCGGGTAGCGATTGCGGACGATGACGCCCTGATCCGGGACAGTTTGAAACTGATTCTGGAGCTGGACAGTGAGCTCCAAGTGGTGGGAACCTGCCCCAACGGAGACGAGGCCTTCCGGCTCTGCCTGCAGACAGCGGTAGATGTGGTGCTGATGGATATCCGCATGCCGGTGTGCGACGGGATCCTGGGCACCAGGAAGATCAAGGAGTCCTGCCCCCAGACCAAGGTCCTCATCCTCACTACCTTTCAGGACGACGAATACATCTTCCAGGCTTTGAAATACGGGGCCCAGGGCTACCTGCTGAAGAATACTCCCTCGGAGCAGATCAGGGAGCAGATAAAGCTGGCCCATGCCGGCACCCTGCTCATCCACCCGCAAGTGGCAGAGAAGCTTACAGGCATGCTTGGCCGGGAGAACAAAAAGGACCTTTCCGCCTACAACCTGTCCGAGCGGGAGATTGAAATTGTCCAGCTCATCAGCGAAGGTTTCTCCAACCGGGAAATCGCCGCCCAACTCTTCCTGGGTGAGAGCACGGTGAAGAACTACATCTCAGGCATTCTCGCCAAGCTAAACCTCAGGGACCGCACCCAAATCGCTGTCTTTTACCTCAAACAATGATGCGCTCCGCGCCTAAAATCCGACACCGTTTGCTAGGACGCTGAGAACCGTCCCCGTTGTCCTATTAGGACGTTGGGGACGGTTCTCGGCATCCTAGCGTAGTGTCACGGGGACAGGTACATTGACACTTTTTTTGACTCACCCCGGCAGTACTTTGGTACTGTGAAGTGGGGACCTGAGCATCATGAATGGCTTTTGCCCCTGTAATACACTGGTAGCAGAGAAACAAGGAAAGAGGGAAAGAGCAATGATAAGACTGCGCCAGGTGCTCAAACGTTACGGCAGCACAATCGCCCTGGATAATATCAGCCTGGATGTCTCCGCCGGGGAAATCTTCGGTTTTCTCGGCCCCAACGGAGCTGGGAAAAGCACCGCCATCAACCTGATCTGCGGACTCGTCAAGCCTGACCAGGGTGAGATCAGAGTGGATGGGCTGGATATCAGGCACAACCCCCTGGAAGTCAAAAGGCGCCTGGGGCTGGTCCCCCAGGAAATAGCGTTGTTTGACAACCTCACGGCCTGGGATAATGTGGAGTTCTTCGCCAAACTGGCCGGACTCAGAGGGTCTTTGCTCAGGGAACGTGTCTCTGAGGCCCTGGAGTTTGCCGGACTGGCCGACAAGGGCAAGGGTGTGCCCAGGGGCTTCTCCGGCGGCATGAAACGCCGCTTGAACATCGCCTGCGCCATCGCCCACCGGCCAAAAATCATCATTATGGACGAACCCACGGTGGGGATAGACCCCCAGTCCCGCAACCACATCCTTGAATCAGTGCGTCAGCTGAACAAACTCGGCTCCACCATCATCTACACCACCCATTACATGGAGGAGGCCGAGGAAATCTGCAGCAGGATTGGCATCATCGACCACGGCAGGCTGGTGGCCCTGGGCAGCAAGGAGGAACTGCGCCGCCTGGTCAATGAAACAGAAAAGATAGTTATTGAGACGGTCGACTTGAATTTTACCTGCCTGGAGCAGATCAAGGCCCTCGGCTGGGTCAAGGATGCCCAGACAAACGGCCAGAGCCTGGAGATCCTGACTCCCCACGCCCAAACCATCCTGCAGGACATCTTGTTCATCCTGCAGCGCAATCAGGTTAAAGTCCGCAACATTACCCTGGTGGAACCGGACCTTGAAAGTGTGTTCCTCACTCTCACCGGCCGGAAACTGCGCGATTAAGGAGGTGCTGGCAGTGAATGTTCTCAACCTGGCCCTGAACGACCTGAAACAAACTGCAGCCAACAAGGTTACCCTGGCCCTCCTACTGGTCCTGCCCGTACTGATGATTTCCCTCCTCGGCTATGCGATGAAGCCCCTGTTTCAGCCGGAGAAGGACCTGAAGAAATTCCCTGTACTCTACTCCAATCCGGACTCCGGGCCGGTGGGGCGCAGTCTGGACAGTTTTCTCAGCAGCCAGGCCGGGAACCTGGTCGAGCTTGTTCCGGTAGAGGCCGGGACCCTGGAGTCCCAGGTGCTGGACGGCAAATACCCGGTGGGAATCAGCGTTCCCCCAGATCTTTCCCAGGCTGTGAGTCAAGGCAAGCAGACCCGCGTAGAAGTGATTAGTTCCGGCCGGGACCAGGTAAAAGATAAAATTGTCCGCGCCCTGGTCGATTCTTTTGCAGCCAATATCAATACCCAGACCGCTCTCGCCCAGGGTTACCGGAATTATTTGCCCCAAGCGCAGGCTTCCGCCGCTGCTAACCTGGCCGGGCAGAATCTGGCCCGTGTCCAATCCAGCTTCGGAACGGATTTTGTTTCCGTCCTAGATTCCAAACCGGCCCTTGACACCTTCCAGTTCTTTGCAGCAACCATGTTGGTCTTCTTCCTCCTGACCACCGGCATGGGAGTGGGTACTGGCATCATCACCGAGCGGACCTCCGGTGTAATGACCCGCATCAACGCCTGTCCGGTAAAACAGAGCGAATACCTCTTGGGCAAGATCCTCAGCAACCTGGCCATAGCCCTGGTCCAGGCCACATCTGTCATCCTCTTTTCTCAGTACGCCTTTCAGGTGAACTGGGGCAGCAGCCCCCTGGCCCTCCTGCTCATTCTGACTCCAGTCATATTTATCTCATCGGCCCTGGGCATTATCATTGCCAGCATCCTGAGCTCAGCCAAGGCCCTTACGTCCATTCTGAGCGTCATTTTCTGGTGCATGACCTTTGTTAGCGGTGGTTTTGCACCGGTTCCCATACTCGAGCCGGTGGCCAGGTTTACAGTAAACAAGTGGGCTTTCAATTCCCTCTCTGCCATGATGGCGGGAGGCTCGCTTGCAGACATCACAGGCAACCTGGCTGCGCTTTTCGCTGTCGCTCTTATCCTCTGGCTCGGAGCCGTAATGCTGTATCAAAGGAGGGTTTCTGCATGAACAGCCTGTTGATTGCCCAAAATATCCTGCAGCGCGCCTTGCGCTCGAAGAAAGAATTGGCCGGGCTTCTCCTGCTCCCGGTTTTGGTCCTGGGCATGATGAGCATGGTAATCAGTGATACAACCCACAACAAGCCCAGTCTCAGCCTGGTAATCCAGGACAACGGGATTTACGGGAAAGAACTGGCTGAAAAGCTGCAGAACCTGCCCAACTTTGAGCCCGTGGCGCTCAGTCCGGAAGAATACGCCGCTCGAACCAGAGTCAGCAATTCCGGCCTCACTGTGCTGATACCGGCCGGTTTCTCCGCAGACATAGCCGCGGGCAGGCAGGTAAAGGTTTCCCTTAGCGGCAGACAAGATGCCACGGATTTGGCTGTGCTTAGCCAGGCAGTCAACCAATCAGTCCCTGCTTTCTATGCTGCAGCCATGATGGGCCAGGATTTATCCGGATCCGGCAGCAAGAGCGCTGCTGAGATCAGCGCTTCCCTGCTGCAGAATCTGGACCAGGGCAGCCTGGAATCCAGCTACCGCCTGGCAGGCCCGGACCAAACAGGCGCCCAGCGCCAGGCACTCCTCCCCATTTTAGGTTTTGCGATCATGTTCATAATGGTCCTGGTGTTTACTGCCATGGGCACCATCCTGGAAGATAAGAAACGCCTTACTCTGGCCCGCGTCTTTGCCCTGCCGGTGAAGGAATGGGAAATCATTGCGGGAAACCTTATCGGCTCCCTGGCTCTGGGAACACTTCAATTGATACCTATAGTCTTCATCCTGCAGCATGTGTTTGCAATACCCTGGGGGACCGGTCTCTTAGAACTGTTTCTGATCTTCTTCTGCTTTCTGATTGCTGCCATCGGACTTGGAATTGGCCTGGCAGGAATCGTCAGGGACGGCTTCAACCCGACCCTGGTTATTGCCACCGTAATCGTACCCAGCAGCATCCTGGGCGGAAGTTTCATCCCTGACAGCATGCTCCCCGATATGGTTACCAGGCTGGGCTACGCCGTGCCGCAAAAATGGGTGATGCTGGCTGTGCAAAAAGTTTTCAGCGGAGCAAGCCTGGGAGCTCTCATCCCTGAACTGGGCATCATCCTGGTGTTCGCCCTGGCCTTCGCCAGCTTTGGGCTCAAGACCTTAAGACCGGTTGACAACTAGTTCTGGTCATAGGCAGAGCTGGACTAGTGTTACCCCCCAATCTGAAGAGGGCGTGATTTGAGATTACACCAGTCTCCTGAGTAAAAACGGGCCTATCAGCAAAATCACTCCAATAACGCTGGACAAAACCAGGTTTGGTACGAAATAGGCATAGAACATTAACACAAGGCCAAAGACCAGGAAAAACACTTCACCCCTCTTCTTCCCGTAAACAAAATAGCCTGTCCCAATCGATGTAATGACTAGACTCAGAAAAAATCCCACGCTGCATCACTCCATGTCAAGATACTTTGGCTTAGGCCCGTATGCTTGCCAGTGCAAGAATACCGAAGCAGGCAATGATCAGGCCTGAAACCCTGTTTACCCATTGGAGACCGGTCGGCTCAATTCGATTTCGAAACAGATTTACCACATTGCTTAGGACTAACCACCATAAGGCAGAACCGCAAAATACGCCTAAAACGAGCACCCCGGCAGACCCATATCCGCGGCCGGTCGCCGCAAGGCCCAACCCGGCAAAGATTGCCGCAAATGAAATAATTGTCATAGGGTTTGTTAAGGTGAGAAACAGTGTAGATGTGTAATCGCCAAAGGCGCCCTGAACTTTTGTCTGAGCTGAGGTCTCACCCGGCTTTGATCTAAATGTCTTCAAACCCAAATAACAAAGGAACAGTCCACCTATTAACCTGAGCCACATCTGTTGATTGATCAGAAAGTTTGAAACAATTGTCAGCCCAAACCCTGCCACGGCACCGTACAGCCCATCTGCGGTAGCTGCTCCCATGCCGGTAACGAAGCCGGAAACACGCCCCTGAGCCAATGTTCTTCTGATGCACAGGACACCTATTGGTCCTACAGGCGCGGCAATAGACAAACCAATAAGCAGTCCCTTGAACAAGAAACTAAAATAATCCATGGTGCCTCTCCCTTTTGCGCAGCGCAAGTTGACGTTAGGAGCAGCACTACGCGCGTTCTTCCTTATCGATTATTTTCCACCCGCTGCCGCCGGTTTGAACTGTAAAGGTGATCGGTACATCCTTGGAACCGCCAACAGTCTTGTTGTTAGAATCGAGTATCATAACTGAATAAATCATGTCCACCTTGACTTTGTCATTCTCCTTCTTCTGAGAAATCTCCCTCAGGCTGAAGTCTACTTTTAGCGGTTTCTTGACTTCAGGAGAATTGACCGGATAAGCATTATAGATATTGATTTTGTCGAACACTTCCTTGGCCATGTGCTGTGAGAGTTCAACGCTAAACCCCTTGTCAGTTACAAATGCTTCTTTTACCACACCATTGATGTCAACGTATTTGCCAGCATCGCTTCTTGTAAGTGTTCCACATGCCCCCAAGGCCAAGACAAGTAATCCCAGCAAAATTGCACCACCTATTATCTTGATCTTCAGAAAACCACTCCCCTTCCAGCAGTCGCAAATCGCCGCTTTTAGGCCTCAGGCCTTGATGCAGGGGATGCAACGCTTCAAACTGAGTTCCCCTTTACCTTTCGCCTAAATAGTAATAAATCAGGTCCAGCGAAGGTGGTTGCTTCTTCAACGGTATGTAAATGTTAACTACTGCCATTAGAACAAAAGAGGCATTATGACTGCAATAACTCTTTAATTGTTTATGGCAAATCTCACCGGTGAAATTGTAACCTGTTTTTTTTTTTGCATAATCTACCATATATGGCTACATCTACCTGGCTGAGTTGAGGAGGTAAGTAACTATGACTGAACGGTTGCTGAAGTATTTTGAGTCTAGCCAACCATCTAGTTTTGAGAATACCGGTTCTATTTCAGCTGGTCTGCTGCCATTTCCTGCAGCAGGAACCTCATTAACCGTTGGACAAGAAATTGTTTTGGCATCAGTGTTATTGAAAAAGATTAAAAAAAATGACCGTGTTATGTTAAATGCAACCATTGGATGGCAGTCGCTGACAGATAATCCGTCGATTCAATTTAGAATTCGCAGCGGTAGTGCTTCAGGACCAATTGTTTACTCCAACCAGAGTTCAGGTACTGTTCCGGCCGCTGCACCCCTTAATCGTATTTATACTGCTTCTGTTTGTCACGTGGAAACGGGGGTTTCGGGTAAAATTCTATACGTCCTTACAGGTACCTTGCTAATAGCTGGAGCCAACTATGTCGGCCCCATAAATTTCAATGGTTCTGTTATTGATGAAAACCCGTAAAACACAAGAATTCAGTAGTGTCCTATTGCACTGTTTGGTTTAGAAACCTTTACGATATCGCACGTTGGGCGATATCTTTCTTTTTTTGTATGCATGCCTTAATTGCACCTCTTTCCTTACAGGCAATTATACCATGCTTGGCGAATTCATACTTATTTCTAAATTCCCTTTCTAAACCTCCCCCATTAGCTCGCCCATGCGGGAGACGTCATAACCGCCGAGGCCGGAGACTTCTTCCCGGAAGGCCTGGGAACGGATTGCTGCCAGCAATGCCTGAAAAGGCGGTTTATTCAGGTCTTCCTTGCGGATAACCAGGTCGTATCGCTCCTGCTGCAAAGGGACGAACTCTACCCCTTGGACTTGCAGGGCCGCCTTTTCAATGCCCAGGCCCACATCGGCCTCACCCCTGGCCACTTTGCTGGCCACAGCCACATGGCTCATTTCCTCCTGCTCGTAGCCATTTATACGGAGGCGGTCTATGCCAAGTTTGTGCAGCTGTTCATCCAGGAGCACCCTCGCCCCGGAGCCACGTTCCCGGTTGACAAAACGTACGCCCGGTGCTAAGAGATCGGTCCAGGTCTGGATTTGTTTGGGATTGCCCTTGGCTACGTAAAAGCCTTCCATTCTATACACCAGGTTGAAAACCACGCTCGGGTGTCCGGGCAGAAGACGGCGGATGTAAGGCAGGTTGTATTGGCCTGAATCGCTGTCCCAGAGATGGGTAGTGGCCACGTTGGCCTCGCCCCGGTAAAGGGCCATCAGGCCGTCTATGCTGCCGATATAAGTGCGCAAAAACCTCACTTGTCTGCGTTCCAGGTGCCTGGTCAGGATATCCAGGACCACATCCTGCCCGCAGATAACCAGGCTTTCCCCACCCGATACCCGGGTGGGGATTGCTTCGCTGCGGGGTTCCGCTGCGGGCAGGCCTTTGCCCTGGTGTTTGTAGGCCTCCAGATCCTTTTCTTCCACCCTTACTTTGCGGCCGATGCGGTATGCTGCGAGTTCGCCGCGCTTAATCAATTCGTAAACCGTGAACCGGGAAATCTTTAATATCTTGGCTACTTCCTCCGGGGTATAGGAAATATCCCTGGTCAAAGGCCTTCACCCGCATTTCCTCAAAATTATCCGTATTGTTGCAGCAATTTTTGTCTAAATTGCCAGTGTACTTTTATTATACCATAATGTATAATGACTAATAAGTTGAGTTATGTTCAGTCATGTTAGTTTATATTGAGTTATGTTGAGGTGACTGGATTAGCTCAACACCAGACAGCAGGAGGAGATTGACGATGAAGAAACTGATAACCTTGCTTGCCGGTGGCCTGTTCATTCTGGCGCTGCTTACAGGCTGCGGCGCCAATTCACAGAGCGGCAGTCAAACTCAGCCAAAGGAGATCTACATATCGGCAGCGGCCAGCTTAAAGACTGCTTTGACCCAACTGGCCAACTCCTACGAACAAGAGCACAAGGATGTTAAGCTTCGCTTCAATTATGGCGCCTCGGGTGATCTGGCGCAGCAGATTCAACAGGGTGCCCCGGTGGACTTGTTTATCTCAGCCGGCAAAGCTGAAATGGACAGGTTGGAGCAGAAGAATCTGCTTCAGCCCGGTACGAGGCTGGACTTGCTCAGTAATCAGTTGGTGCTCATAGTCGGGAAAGACAACAACTCCGTAACCAGCCTGCAGGATCTGACCAAAGCCGGAATCCTCAAAGTCGCTATCGGTTCGCCCCAGTCGGTGCCCGCCGGCAAGTACGCCCAGGATTCCCTTACTTCTTTGAACCTGTGGAGTACCTTGCAGCCCAAGCTGGTTTACGGCAAAGATGTCACCCAGGTGCTGACTTATGTGGAGACCGGCAACGCCGATGCCGGACTGGTCTACCGCTCCGATGCCAAACTGTCCAAACAGGTAAAGGTGGCCTGCGCCGTCCCTGACAGCGCCCACAAGCCTATAGTATACCCTGCAGCGGTGATTGCAGCCTCACAGCAAAAAAGCCACGCCGGAGATTTCCTCAAGTACCTGCAAAGCAGCGGAGCGCAGGAAGTTTTCGCAAGCTACGGTTTCAAGACTCTTGGCAAATAGCCTGTCCTTTGTTTGAAAGGCATGACTTCCTCGGGGCCATGCCTTCCAGCGTCCGGTTATCCCTGTTACACAGCTTACTGGCGGGTCCGGGAAAGGACTCTCCCACAGGTATCCGGCAGCTTACAAGGAGGACTCATGGACTTTTTTCCTCTTTATCTATCCCTCAAAGTTGCTTTTACCGCCACTCTCTTGGGCCTGGCAGCCGCTTTGCCGCTGGCCTGGTGGTTTACCAGGCACAGCCATCCGCTGGTGAGGTTTTTCAATTCTCTGACCAACCTTCCCCTGGTGCTGCCGCCCACAGTCCTTGGTTACTATTTGCTGGTGCTTGTGGGGCGCAACAGCGCCATGGGCCGGTTTTATGAACAGCTTACCGGCCAGAGCCTGGTCTTTTCCTGGCAGGGGGCGGCCTTGGCTTCCGGTATCGTGGCCTTTCCCCTGCTTATTACCTCCCTGCGCAATGCCATGGCAAGCATTTCGCCTGACCTGGTGTCCGCCGCCCGCCTCTTGGGGCGCAACAACCTTTCCGTATTTTTTACCATTGTCCTGCCCCTGGCCTGGCGCGGCATTGTTTCCGGCGTAGCGCTGGCTTTTGCCCGGGCCATGGGCGATTTTGGCGCCACCCTGATGGTAGCGGGGAATATCCCGCACCGGACCGAGACCATGTCTATTGCCATATATGATGCGATGATGGGGGGGGACATGGCTCAAGCCAACACCCTCGCCCTGATCATGACTGTGGCCTCTTTCGCCGTGCTCCTCCTGATTTACGGCCTCGAAACCAGAGTCCGGCACGAACATGACCCTTCCCTCGAGTAAGCGGGGCACCGGGAGGCTGGAAACAATGACTTCACCCGTCTTAGCTGCAAAACTCCACAAACAACTGCATGCTTTTAGCCTGGATGTGGAATTCTCCCTGCTCCCCGGCGAGACTCTGGCCATCCTGGGCCCTTCCGGCAGCGGCAAGAGCATGACTTTGCGCATGATTGCCGGGCTGGTCAAGCCGGAAAAGGGGGAGGTGCGCCTGGGGGAACGCAGCCTGCTGGACACCGCCAGAGGGCTGGACTGCCCGCCCCACAAGCGCAGGATTGGCTATGTCTTTCAGCACTATGCCCTTTTCCCCCATCTGACAGTGGAAGCCAACATCACTTACGGCATGCCTCGCCGCTATACCAGGCAGGAACGCCGCCGCCGGGCGCAAGACCTTCTGGCTGAAATCCGGCTCGAAGGTTTTGCGGGCCGTTATCCTTCGCAGCTTTCCGGCGGGCAGCAGCAGCGGGTGGCTTTGGCCAGGGCCCTGGCCGCCGAGCCCGAACTGCTGCTTCTGGACGAGCCCTTTTCCGCCCTGGACGTTGAACTGCGCGGGGAGTTGGAGGATGCTGTCCTCCGCTTCCGGGAGGTCTACCACCTGCCCTATATCCTGGTCACCCACAACCTGGAAGAAGCTTACCGCCTCTGCGACAATCTGGTGCTCTTAGAAAACGGCCGTGTCCTGCAGCAGGGCCAAAAGGACCAGCTTCTGGGCTCGCCGCAGAGCCTGGCGGTGGCCCAGAAGCTGGGGGTGAGGAATTTCTGGCAGGGCCAGGTCACCCGGCGCGAAGCAGATGGAGGCTGGGTAAAGGTCGCTGCGCTTGGCCAGGAACTGTGGGTCAGCCGTCTTCCCAGCGTAGATCTGGTCTGGCTTGGCATCCGCCCCTTGGCGGCGGAACTGCGCGACCCCGCCCAGCCCGGAACCAAAAACATGATTCCGGTGCATATTATCCGGCGCGTGCACGGAGTCCGCTCCCATACCATGGTCCTAAGTCCGGTTGCCGCAGGCAGCCAGCGGCTTGAAATTGAAGTCCCGGCCCACATGCCTTACGGGGAATCATCCTCTGTCTACCTGCCGCCGGAGAAACTCTTCGCCATCCCGCTTAAATGACAAATGCTCTTTACTGGGTTGCCGTTGGGACTGTATCCGGGCATATTGTACCTGGATAGAGTCCCTGTCTTTTTCCCTCGCGTCCTAGTCTGAAAATAAGTTGTCTGCCCGGTGTCATCCCGAGCAAAGCGAAAGATCTTGACCCCAAATTGGGGGCCCTAAGATTATTCGGCTCCGCCTCAGAATGACAGGAGTGGTGATTGCTCAAAACGAAAGCGGGGGGCCGCCCAATTCTTTGGGACATCCCCCCGCCGCTTTTTGTCCGTGAAGCAAATGGCTAATCCAGGCCCCACGCGCTCAAAATATGCTCTTAATACGCAGCTGCGACGCTCACTTTGCCTTTAATCTTGTTCATCAGGCGCATGGAGCACATTTCGCCGCACATGGTGCAGCTGTCGTCATGGGTGGGAGTGGACTCGCGCCGGTAGCGCTCCGCCTTCTCCCGGTCGAGGGCCAGATCAAACATCTTGTTCCAGTCCAGGTTCTGCCGGGCGGTGCTCATGGCTCTATCCCAATCAGCGGCCCCGGGGATACCCTTGGCGATATCGGCGGCATGGGCGGCAATCTTGGCCGCCACAATTCCCTCCTTCATGTCATCCAGGGTTGGGAGCCTCAGGTGCTCAGCCGGGGTGACATAGCAGAGGAAGTCTGCCCCTGCCGCGCCGGCGATAGCCCCGCCGATGGCGCTGGTGATGTGGTCGTAGCCCGGGGCGATGTCTGTCACCAGCGGCCCCAGCACGTAGAAGGGAGCGCCGTGGCAAAGCTTCTTCTGGAGCTGGACGTTGGCGGTCACTTCGTTCAGGGGAACATGGCCCGGCCCTTCGATCATCACCTGTACGTTTCTTTCCCAGGCCCTTAAGGTCAGCTCGCCCAGGACGATCAGTTCTTCGATCTGGGTGGCGTCTGTGGCGTCAGCCAGGCTGCCGGGCCTACAGGCGTCCCCCAGGCTCAGAGTGACGTCGTACTTGGCGCAGATGTCGAGCACCTGGTCGTAATACTCATAGAAGGGGTTTTCCGCGTTATTAAGTTCCATCCAGGCATAGAGCAGGGAGCCGCCGCGGGAGACGATGTTGGTCACCCGGGAATTGCGCTTGAAGTGCTCCACCGTGCCACGGTTCAGGCCGGCATGGATGGTCATGAAGTCAACCCCGTCTTTGGCGTGGTTCTCCACCACTGCCAGGAACTCCTGGGGCGTAATCTCTTCCAGTTCTTTATCCAGGTAGCCGATAGCATCATACATGGGCACCGTGCCGATCATGGCCGGGGACATCTCCACCAGCCTGCGGCGGAACTCGGCGGTCTTGCCGTAGTTGCTCAGGTCCATGATCGCTTCCGCTTTCATGTCGAGGGCCTTGCGGACTTTATCCAGTTCCGCTTCGATATTGGCGCAGTCTTTGGAAATCCCCAGGTTGACATTGATTTTGGTCTTAAGTCCCTGGCCCACGCCTTCGAAGTCCAGGCTTTTGTGGTTGATATTGGCCGGGATGGCCACTGTGCCTTTGGCAACTTTCTGGCGCAACTCTTCGGCAGATATGTTCTCTTTTGCCGCCACTATGCGCATGGCTTCCGTAATTTCACCGCGTCTGGCCGCCGCCATTTGTGTACTCATCTGCTCACCTCTTGTTTTAAGTGTTATTCACTTGGCCGTTGACCGGCGCAAAGCCGGTGTCTTCTCCCGCATATTGACCCAATCGCAGAAGGTAGGCTGATACCCTTTGGAGCGCAGCATCTGCACGACCTCGTCCACAGGCCTGTCATCCGCGATCTCAAACTGGGCGCTGCCGGCTTCCGTGTTCTCGGAATAGCCGCCCACCGAAGTGAGGGAGCCGGCTGACATCCTGGTAATGCCCAGGGGAAGCAAATCCTCCCTCAATTCCGGGCTTTCCCGGGTGGAAAGGGTAAGCCCTACCCGGGGCAAGAAAAGCCTGTAGGCCAGGATAATCTGCACCAGCACCGGATCCGTTACCGGACTCGCAACGGGCTGGAAGGTACCCACATGGGGCCTTAAGCGCGGCATGGAAATAGATACTTCGACATCGGGATAATGCTTTTGCAGGTACTCGGCGTGAAGGGCTGTAAAGAATACTTCCGTGCGCCACTCACCCAGCCCCAGCAGGGCGCCGATGTTTACACTGGCAATCCCACCCCGGCAGGCCCGTTCCGGCGCCTCCATGCGGTAGCGGTGGTTGCGCTTCGGCCCGGCCAGGTGTACGCTGGCGTAAATGTCCTCATCGTACGCTTCCTGAAACATGGTGAAGGCATCTACCCCTGCGTCATTCAGGCGCCTGTACTCCCCTTCTTCCAGTGGATAAACTTCAATGCCGATAGAGGCAAAGTGGGGCCTCAGGCGTTCCACACAAGCTTCTATGTATTCCGGCCCGCTTTTCTGCCTCGATTCCCCGGTGAGAAGCAGGATGTGCTGCAGGCCGGTCTCGGAGATGGCCCTGGCCTCCTCTTCTACCTCGTCCAGGCTAAGCTGGCGCCGCTTAATCTGGTTGTGGGCGTTGAAACTGCAGTAAGCGCAGCGGTTGCTGCAGAAATTGGCCAAATAGAGCGGGGTAAAGAGGGATATGGTTTTGCCGAAATTCTGCACGGTCAGGCGGTGGGCCTTCTGCGCCATCTCCTCCAGGTAGGGCCGGGCCGCCGGGGAAAGCAAGGCCAGAAGGTCCAGCCGGTCCAGGCGGTCCCGGTTCAAGGCCCTGAGCACATCTCCGGCTGCAAATGCCTCCGCCGGAAATTGGCTCAGTCTCGCGCGCCAGGCTTTGTACTCATCGTAAAACATGCTCATTCCTCCCTGAGAAAGCCGGTGAGCTGGGATGAGGCTTCAGCCTGTTCCCGCCTGGCCCCGGGGCCGGCCAGATAGGCCATGCGTCCCGCCTTCACCGCCAGACCGAAGGCCTCGGCCATCTGCACCGGGTCGCTCGCCGTGGCGATTGCCGTATTCACCAGCACGGCCGCAGCGCCCATTTCCATAGCTTCCGCCGCTTCCGAAGGACGCCCGATGCCGGCGTCAACAATAATGGGCAGGGAGATTTCCTCAATCAGGATGCGCACGAGTTCCCGGGTCTTTAAGCCCCGGTTGCTGCCGATAGGCGCGCCCAGAGGCATTACCGCCGCAGCGCCGGCGTCTGCCAGGCGCCGGGCAGTTCCTAAGTCCGGGCTCACGTAGGGCAGGACCACAAACCCTTCCTTCACCAGGATTTCTGTCGCTTTTACGGTCTCAAAATTGTCCGGCAAGAGGTAGCGCTGGTCTTGCACCACTTCAATTTTTACCCAATCCCCGCAGCCCGCCTCCCGGGCCAGGCGGGCGATGCGCACCGCTTCTTCCGCATTTCGGGCTCCCGAGGTGTTGGGCAGCAACACAATGTCTTCCGGCAAGTAGTTGAGGATGTTTTCCTGCGGGTTTTTCCAGTCTACCCGCCGCAGGGCCATGGTCACCACCTGGGAACCGGAGGCCTTGATGACCTGGGGTACAACTTCATGGGAAGAAAACTTGCCGGTTCCAACCAAGAGCCGGCTGTCCAGGGCAACTCCTCCGATTTCCAGCGCGTCTGCCTCTCGCAACATGATTTCTGCCACTCTTTCAGACCTCCTCAAAAACTTTGTTCAGCTAGCTGCGATTCTGTACCTCAATCCGCCCGGTTACCGCTTAAGCAAAAAAAGCAGTTTACCCGAAGGCAAGCTGCTTTTTGAATCCAATCCAATTTTTCAAACTGGATTTTCGGCTTCCCTACGCTGGTCTAAACCAGATCAGGTTCGAAGGGTTAAGAGTCTCCTCTTTCTCAGCCCCCAGGCGGGGCACCCCTAGCGAAATTAAGTTGTACAGAACGGCAAATCCGTCCTACCCTCATTATAGCATTAAATCAGCATCTGTAAAGTGTTTGCGGCAATTTTGGTATACCAAACTCCGTCTGGATTGTGTGGGCGACTACTCGTTACCCTCCGGGCCGGACCCGGCTTTGTCCTCAATCAGAGAGCGGAGCACATGGTAAGAAGACCATTCCCCTATGCTCATAGGAATAATCGGAGGACGTTTGGGAAAGACATTTTGCTGAATTTCAGAGATGCTCATCCCACGCCCATACATTTCCAAGGCTCGTCCCTGCAGTTCCTCCAGGTAAGCCAGTTTTTGCTGCAGGAGTGTGTATCCGTCTGCCAGGACCCCGGCATGGCTGCAGTATACTGTCTTGAAGCGTCGCCTGAGCACCCGGCGCAGGGTTTCCATGCTCTCCACCATGTTCTCGCTCCTCATGGCTACCCAGGTCCTACTGTGCACAAATAAATCCCCGCTAAAGAGCCTGCCCCCCTCCTCATCCAGCAGGACAACATGGTCCGGGCTGTGGCCGGGAGCAGGGATCACTTCCCAGAAAGCGTTTCGCCCTTCTATCACTTTGGGCAGGGGCAGCGCTTCGAACCCGTCCCTGGCACCCCAGAACAGGCGCCTGTACAGCGGAAGGCGGGCATCTGAGCGGCATTCCGGCACGCCTGCCGCGCTGCAGTAAAGCGGCACTCCCAGCCGTTCTGCCAGGTAAGCCGAATTGCCGCTGTGGTCTTCATGGACGTGGGTGTGGACAATTCTTTCCACGCCCCCTTCCTGGCAGAAATCCATTACCTCGCGCCTGCGCCGCGAAGGGCCGCTGTCCACCAGCATCCCGTCCACCAGGTAAACGTATACATTCAGGGTAACGCCCATCAGGCTGATACTGGTGCTGCAGTACCTAACCTGTTCTTCTTTCATGATATTTCCGACCTAAGCTGGTACTTGAGCAGTTTACCGGAGGAGTTGCGCGGCAGAGCGGGGACCAGGCGGAGCACTTTTGGCATCTTATAATCAGCCAGTTTACCCTGGCAGAACTGCCGGATGTCTTCAAGGCTAAGTTCCCGGCCAGGATTGGCCACCGCCACGGCGCAGACGCTTTCGCCCCAGTCAGGATGAGGCACCCCGATGACCGCTGCATCGGCGATATCCGGGTGGGTGAGGAGAAGGTCCTCAATCTCCTTGGGATAAACATTCACCCCGCCGGAAATGATCATGTCCTTCTTGCGGTCCAGGATCCAGACATAACCATCCTCATCCTTTTGGGCCACATCCCCGGTAAGGAGCCAGCCGTCCCGCACCGCCTCCGCGGTAGCCGTGCTGTTATTGTAATAGCCGAGCATCATGCTGGGGGTTTTCAGGGCTATTTCGCCCGTCTCACCGGCGCCGGCTTCGCTGCCGTCTTCCAGCAGGATCTTTACCGCTGCGTTGACGGACCCTCTGCCTCCGATGCTTCCCGCTTTAGCGGCGTGCTCGTGATGACGCAGGGCAAGGCCGTTGGGTCCGGCCTCAGTGAGCCCGTAAACCGACATGAATTTACCCGGCAGGAATTTCTGCCAATTCAAAACCTGCTCACGGCCAATGGGGGCGCCGCCGTAAATCCAAAACTTCATGGCCGAGAGGTCGTAATCCGCCAGGTTGGGAAGCCTGGACATAAGCTGATAGGCCACGGGAGCGCCGAAGAAGTGGGTAGCGCCTTCCCCCGCCGCCAGCTGCAACAGGGCCTGAGGCGCAAATTCCCCCAGGGTCATCTGCGCCCCGGCCCAGGCGGCGCCCACCATAAACAGGTTCAGAGGTGCGGAATGGGTCAGCGGCATGAGCAAGAGGACGTTGTCCCCGTGGTAAATCTGAGCTTCATAGGCCATCATCTGACCCACTGCGATCACGGCGTCATGGGTTAGCATGACCCCCTTTGGCCGCCCCGTGGTGCCGGAGGTATAGAGAATTTCCGCCAGATCCGCAGCTACCGCATATCCCCCTTCCCTGTAATCCGAATTTGTCCTTCCATCCGGCGCGGGAAAATCAGTATCGGCCAGGAGCACCCCTACCCCTGTCTTGTTCACTGTATCCTTAACCGTTTCCCCTCTATCAGCCGCGTAGAGTAAAGCCTTGGCCCTGCTGTCCGCCAGGATATAGGATATCTCAGGCGCCGTCAGCTTACCGTTGATGGGGACTACCACCGCACCCAGATAGGATGCGGCAAAAAAGGAAATGACAAATTCCGGCGTGTTGGGCAGGAACAGTCCCACCCGGTCTCCTTTTGCGATGCCCCGGTCCTGCAATTCCCGGGCCAGGGCCAGGGCCGCCTGTTTCAGGTCGAGCCAGGTCAGGTAACGCTTACCCGCCGGAAAACGCAAGGCCAAAGCCTCGGGAAAATTCCGGCTGCTGCGTTCCAGGAGACTCCAGAGGTTATCCATCTTATCATCTCTCCTTTTCATACTCTTCAGCGAGACCCGGCCTGGTGAGTCAGTTGGGGACGGTTCTTGGGTGACTCACTTTTCGGGGAAGCCTTCCATGCTGGCTTTAGTACCAGCTTATAAAACCTATCCGGCATTACCGGCAGCAGAGGTTCTCTGCTTCAAACTGGTTTTTAAGACCTTCCCCGAAGCATTGCGCGGCAGCGCGTCAATGAAGAAAACCTCTTTCACACATTTATACCCGGCCAGGTTTTGCCGGCAGATTTCAATAATATCGTTTTCCACGAGTACCGTGCCTTCCTTTTTCACCACAAAGGCCCTGGGTATTTCCCCCCATTTGTCGTCTGGCACACCGATCACGGCCACATCGGCCACGCCGGCATGCCGGCTGATGACCGCTTCCAGTTCAGCGGGGTAGATGTTTTCCCCGCCGCTGATGATCATATCCTTTAGCCGGTCGACAACGTAGATGAAACCTTCTTCATCCTTCATGCCCAAATCGCCGGAGCGGTACCACCCGTCATTTAGCACATTTTCAGTTCCTTCAGGGTTGTTCCAGTACCCTTTAAATACCTGGGGTCCGCAGCACCATATTTCTCCCACTTCCCCTGCTGGCAGCTCCTTCCCGGTCTCTACGCCGGCAATTTTGATCTGGCCGTGAAAGACCGGTTTTCCGACGGACTTTTTCTTGTTTTCGCCCATTTCCGGCATCCAGAAGCACACTGCTCCGCAGAATTCCGTAATCCCATATACGTTTTCCACGGCGATGCCAAGGGACTGGCAGGCATTAATCAACTCTGATGATACCATTGAACCACCGCAGACAATGTGCCGGAGAGAGGAAATGTCCGTTTTGCTCTTATCTAGCACCTTTAGCATAAAACCAAGCATCACCGGGACGGTCATCATAAACTGGATTTTTTCTTGGGCTACAGTATGCCACACTCTGACCGGGTCGAAATCCGGCATGAAAACGGTGGTGCAGCCGGTATGAATATTTGTAATGACGGGGGCGAGCCCGCCGATGTGAAACATGGGAGCTATCGACAAAAAACGATCCCTGTAACGCCAGTCAAGCGTGTGGGCAATCCCCAGCGTGGCCCAAAAAAGGTTTTGATGGCTTAATACCGCTCCCTTCGGCCTGCCGGTGGTACCGGATGTATACATGATGATCAGGGGATCGTCTCCCCCGCCTGCGCCAGGAAGTTCCGCAAGGCTGAAGCCTTTTAAACTAAGTTCATAATCCGGGTCCTCACCGGCACCGCCTTTGCGGAGGAAAGTCTGGATTTTGGTCTGGGCACGAAGTTCCTGCACCACGCTGCCAAACTCCCCGTCATAAAGCAGAGCTTTGGCGCCGCAGTCGTTCAAAATGTAAACCAGTTCAGGCGCCTGCAGACGCCAGTTCAATGGAACCGCAACTGCTCCAATCTTGGCCGCTGCAAAAACAGCGCTGGCCAGATGTTCGTTGTTCTTGCATAGCAGGGCGATACGGTCCCCCGGTTGCAACAGCGCTTCCTGGAGAAGATAATGGGCAAATTGATTGATTCTTTCATTGGCCTGGGCATAGGTAAAACGGTACCCGTCTCCAACAAAGGCTTCCAGTTGCGGAGACAACAGGGCTCTGTTGGCAAACATCTTCCCGATGTTAATGTTCATGAACTCTCCCTCCCTCAATAAATTATTCCTGGTTTGCCAGGACTTCCTGCCTGGCTTGTTCCTGGAATGCCAACATCAGATCATCGGCAAAGAGGTCCCAGTCGGCTGCTGTTTTCAGGGTTTCAGCATCGTTGGCCTCCAAGCTCGGGTGCGCCAGCAGGCGGGTCATACGGTCCGCCAGTTGGCTGATCAGTTCCGCATCGGCGCCGCTCAGGCAGTCCCGTACAAACTCCGCCGGGCTGTACAGTTGGGAATAACGTTTGAAGTCGTTGTGGATCTGGGTCAGGAGGACATTGCGGGGCCCTTCCCAGAGTTCGTTGATGTTGGAATCCCGGTACAAACGGGGAAGCACTGTAAAATCTTCCATTACCCCGTGCCCGCCAAAAACAGCCATGGCATCATGAATGACCTCGGTTGAGATTTTG
>JAJZPO010000053.1 GCA_021811155.1 Bacillota bacterium
TCAGTTGAATAACGTCCGGATCTTGAGCAATCTCCTAGTACTTCTATGACGGCAGGGAGGGGAATAGTACGCTTGTCAGGGATGGGAAACATATTCAGGGGCTCCGTCCTGGGCCTGGTTGATGAACAAAAAAAGAAGCCGCAAGGCTTCTTTTTTCGTTCATCAATGCGTGACAGGTGAAGTGCGCAGTTCGTCAAGAAGAGGATAATATTCGATCCCCAGAGCATCGGCCACTGCTTGATAAGTTACCTTGCCGTGAATAACGTTTACTCCGAGGGCCAGGGGCTTATTGTCCCTGATAGCAGAAAGATAACCTTTGCCGGCTAATTCAAGGGCATAGGGTAAAGTGACGTTGGTCAAGGCAAAAGTAGAAGTTCTCGGCACAGCCCCAGGCATGTTGGCAACACTGTAATGCACCACGCCGTGTTTGACATAGGTCGGGTCGCTGTGTGTTGTAACCCTGTCAACAGTCTCAATGCACCCTCCTTGGTCAATAGCCACATCCACTATTCCCGAACCCGGCGTCATGCTCTTAACCATTTCTTCGCTCACAATCTTGGGGGCCCTCGCTCCGGGTATGAGCACCGCTCCAATTAGCAAATCTGCCTTACTGACTGCGGTGGCCAGATTATAGTCGTTAGACATTAAAGTTCTTGCCCGTCCACCGAACAAATCATCCAGATAGGCTAGCCGGGCCGGGCTTTTCTCCACAATTGTTACCGATGCGCCCATTCCTATGGCCATCTTGGCTGCATTTACCCCTACGATGCCCCCACCGACAATTACTACCTCAGCGGGAGGCACACCCGGCACTCCCCCCAGCAGGACCCCTTTCCCGCCATGAACCTTTTCCAGAATCCGGGCGCCGATCTGGACTGACATCCGCCCTGCCACTTCGCTCATAGGGGTAAGCAGGGGCAGGGAGCCGTCCGGAAGCTGAATGGTTTCATAGGCGATGCCAACGACCTGTTTCTTTAACAGGGCCTGGGTTAGTTCCGGTTCGGGCGCCAGGTGCAGGTAAGTAAAAAGAATCTGTCCTTCTTTAAACAGATCATACTCTGCGGGCAGAGGTTCCTTTACCTTGATAACCATATCCGCCTCAGTAAAAATCTGGGCCTCGCTGGGCAGAATTTCTGCTCCGGCCTGACTGTACTCGGTGTCAGAAAAGCCGCTGCCCAATCCCGCGCCTGCTTCGACTACTACCCGGTGGCCGACCTTGTGCAAAGCGCCGGCTCCTCCCGGCGTAAGCGCCACCCGGTTTTCATTATTTTTAATCTCCTTCGGTACCCCCACAATCACAATCCAGCCCTCCGTTTCTCAGCCCGGCTAACGCAGGCTACAACTATTATGCCATTGCATTCTGGTAGGTATTCAGAAGTCAGTGATATGCCAGAATCAGTTTTAGCATCAGGGGTGAAAGATAACCTTGGATAAGGGCGGCAGTCCCGCCCACACAGGCCAGGACCAGGACCGAGCCCGAATAGGCGGCAAACTGACGGCTTAGGGCCTTGCCTTGCCAGCCATGAGAGCCCCGCAGCAGGGTCAGGGAAAAGTTTATAGCTGAGACCGCTGTGACAATGAGCACAGGAATGTTGATCACAGCCGGGGGCAGGATGCCGGTCAGGGTTACCAACACGCCCTGCCAGGCATGGAGCTGCACCAGAAAACCCACAGCAAAGCCCAGTACAAATCCCCTGGTAAAGACCAACACAAAGATAATCGGCATGCCTATAACCGTCATCCCCAAAACATAGGTAACCACCAAGGCCTTGAGGTTTTCCCACAGCAAGCCTCCAATAGTTACTTGTGTGCTTCCCGCCGTAATGTCTGCAAAGGATTTTTGGATGAAGCCGGCTAACTCTTTCTGGTTGTCCGGCTGCAACGCTCCCACACCGAGGGCGCCAAAGACCATGCCTGCCAGGTAAATGCCTGTCACCACCAGATAAAGGCCCAAATTATGCCTGACATGCTCGATTGCCAGTTGCTTAAGCCGCTTCATGTCTCTCCCCCCAAAAACAAAAAACATACCCTTATAGATAAGGGTATGCCTGTCCATATGTCCTGAGAACCGCTTTGAGTGAAGAAGTCAGGAGTCAGGAGTCTGAATGAGTCAGCTGGAAACGGTTCCCGTAAAGCTCAAAAGTGAGGTGTTGGAGTAGAACCATCCCAATGTGTGTAAATCAAATTTCCATTCATCAATGCTGCCGTCAAGCGGCATGCATGTCTGACTCCTGAATTCCTCATCTATTCATGAAGAACCCGGCCGTAAATTCCGCCGCCACCGTCGGTGATTTCCAGGCTGCCGGTTCTTGAAGCCAGAATGTAGCGGCTTACGGCTGGGCCGGCCACCGCTTCCAGCTCTGATTGGGGTGTATAGTGCAGCACATTCATTTCCGTGCCGAAATGCTGCAGCAGCTTTTCCAGTGTCTTCGGGCCCACTCCCGGCAAAAACTGCAGCGGAACCTGATGGATGTACGGCGGCCTGGCTGCTTTCCCAGGGTTGGCCAGCTCGGCAATCCGGTCCAGGACTCCCTTGACCACTTTGCTGCTGCCGCAGGCGGTACAGACGGTCACAGGCGGTGGAGTCCGGGCTACTCGGCCGCATTCAGCGCAAAAAGTGCGGTGATATTTTCCCAGTTTGGGGTCGAAACCATAATTGGCCAGGACGCAGCACCGGTTTTCCCCGCCCAAGCTCCAGAGCAGGTTGTTAAAATCGGCCTCCTGAACTTGCAGGAGGTTATATTCCCTGCCAATTTTGGCGAGTGAGTGGGCGTCAGAATTACTCAGAAAAGCCAGATGGTCAAGCTCACCAATCTGGCCGGCCAGGTCCGTGTCTGAACTTAGTCCCAGTTCAACTGCTTTCAGATTGGCCAGTTGGTCCGGCCTGAGCAGTTCTGTTAGCGAATCGCAACAGCTACCGTAAACGCTTTTGTAGGGTGTAAAGATGTGAGCGGGAATGAGCAGGCCGTGGAACTCCTGCACCAGGTCCCATAACTCTTCCACTCTAAGCCTGGCCCTTTGGGTACTCAGCTGCATGTTTGTCACATACCGCGCCAGTTCCCCGGCACAGGCTTTGATCATGCCCAAGCCGGGGAAATAAGCGACAAAATGCCCCGCCCCTTTGACCTCTGAGGTTTCCACTTCCATAGCGGGAATCAATGTAACCTTGTGCCGGTAAGTAAAACCGCCCCCTGGCAGCGGCTCTAATAGACCCTGGTCCAGCAGGCGCTGCAAGTCAGACTGCACCCCGGGGGAACCGCTGTCCACCAGGCCAACCATTTCGATTCCCTTGCGCACGGCCGCTTCATGCAGTACGTTTTCCACCGTGAGGGAATTGGCAGCTGTGATCTTCACCGGCCTGCCGTCTCCAGAACGCCCAATATGGATGTGTAAATCGGCAAAGACCTTCAAACAATAACCTCTTTCAAGCCCCGGAAAGGTGATTGGTATAATTTACCTGTCCCCTGTATATGCTGTTACCAGTGTACTACCTGTAAGGGGGTTTGTTCATGTGCTTTTATCAAAACGGATTCTTTCTCTTTTGCAAGGTCAAGGAGCTAAAGTGCAGCCTGAAAGAGCTGGGGAACCCAAATACAACCGTTAAAGACCTGATCCGCCAGCACCTGCACTAGAAGGGTATCATCTGACAACCACTATCTCTACTCGCAGATCCAGAGCTGTACAAATTATGCCAGGGCCCTAGCCTATTAATCCAATCCATAGCCTTCCGCCCTGAAACATCGTAAGAAAGTGACCCGCCAAAATCCGGCAGGATTTGCTAGGACGTTCAGAACCGTCCCCTTTGTCCTTGAGCTTACAGGTCTGTTTTCATTCATCAGCGGTGCCGTGAAGCGGCATGCAAGTCTGAATTCCGACCCGTGACCTCTACTTCCTGGTTACTGAATTGCCAGCTCCACCACCTGAAGCAGGAAGCGGGCCATATCCACCATGTCCTTGACCCTGATAAACTCTTCGCAGCTGTGAACCTTTTCCATGCCGATGCCCAGATTGGCTGTGGGCAGACCTTTGCTGTTAAAGATGTTGGCGTCGCTTCCGCCTCCGGTTTGGCTCACACGGGAGACGATGCCCAGCCGTTGAAAAGCCTTCACAGCCAGCCGGATTACCGGGGACTCTGCGGGCAAGTTTAGTGCCGGATAGGAAGGCACCCAGTCCATAGTCAGCTTGGCGCCCCTTTTACGGCTCACTTCCTCCAAGGTCTCCCGCATATGCCTCGTCTGTTTGGCCAATTTGTTTTCGTCCAGACTGCGGGCTTCGCCCTTCAGCTCTACCCTTTCCGGCACAATGTTGGTAGCCTGGCCGCCGCTGATCAAGCCGATGTTGGCCGTCGTTTCCGGGTCAATGCGGCCCAGCCGGGTGCGCATTATCGCTTCGGCTGCCACCTGAATGGCGCTGATACCGTCTTCCGGAGAAATTCCGGCGTGGGCCGCCCTGCCCGAGATTACCGCTGTAAACTGATCTTGCGCTGGGCCCCGGTTAATCACAGTGCCAACCGGCCCCCCCGCATCCAGGCAGTACCCCATCTCGGCCCCAAGCGCCGCAATGTCCAGGGCTTTAGCCCCCCGGAGTCCACCCTCCTCCGCCACGGTAAAAACCACCACCAGACCGGGATGAGGCAGATGGTTTTCCCTCAGAACCTGAAGAGCCTCTAGAATAGCACAAACCCCGGCTTTGTCGTCCCCGCCGAGAATCGTTTCACCCGCCGAGGTGATAATACCATCATTCAGCCTGGGGACTATCCCTTCCCCAGGCTGAACCGTATCCATATGGGCGCAGAACATTAACTCGGGCCTGCCGCCTTTAAGCCGGGCAATCACGTTGCCTGCATCGCCCCCAAACTGTTTGCCGGCTTGGTCTTCCTCCACCTCAAAGCCCAATTCGGTCAGTCTCGCTTTAAGGTAATCGGCAACCCGGCGTTCGCCCTTGCTGGGCGAATCAATCTGAATAAGCCGTAAAAACTCCTCAAGCAGCCGGTTCTGATTTACCATGAACGCCGCGAACCTTCTTTCTCCCACAGTATTTACCTCTAAGTGTCAAGCCATTCGCACCCGGTTGCGGCCCGACTCCTTGGCCTTATACATGGCATGGTCTGCCCTGGAAATCAACTCCTGTACACTTTCTCCCTCCAACAGGGAGGTGGCGCCCAGACTGACCGTCACCTTAATCTCCCCGGCGCATGTCTGAATCGGCTGGCTTTCCAAACGGCTTCGAATCCGATCTCCTACCTGAATTGCTTCATCGATAGAACACTCGGGCAGCATGGCTACGAACTCTTCCCCGCCAAAACGGGCTACCACATCTATACTGCGCACGGCTGCTGCGAAAGTTGCAGCCACTTGTTTTAGAACTTCATCTCCCGCCTGATGGCCGTAAGTATCGTTAATGTGCTTGAAGTGGTCTATATCCAGCATCAGCACTGACAACTGTTGACACGCTTTGTTTAAGATGTACTCTTCCAGCACGGTACTGAAATAGCGGTAATTATACAATTCCGTCTTGGGATCTGTAATAGCCTGGCGCCTGGTGCTCTCGTACTGTTCCGTCCGGCTCAGGGCCGAGGCGACCATAGATGCCAAAACCCCCAGGAGTTCCAGGTCCTCATTGGTAAAGGAACCGGGTTCAAGCCGGCTGGCATTGAGCACACCCAGGATCCTGTTCTCAGACAAAATAGGGGCCGATACCACCGCCCGCAAATTGCACCCCTTGTCGAGGTCTGCCAAGGCTGAGTCCGGGTGGGCTTGAATGTCCGCCAGGATTTGGGGCTCGCGGCTGCGAAATACTTTTCCCACTACACCCTCGTCTGTCTGAACGCTTCTGCCCTCCAGCTGATTTTCATCCATGCCGTGCCAGGCGACGAACTGCAGCCGACGCCCTTCGGGGCGCATCAAATAGACTGCGGGCGCTCCTAGCAGGAGCGAGGTGGCCTCAACAGCAAGTTTCTGCACCTGGGCCTGGGTTTCAGCCTTTCCCAGTTCCTGGCTTACCCGGTACAAGGCGGTTATCTGGTTCAGCTTACGGTCCATGCTCTTGTTTTTTTCCGCTAACCTAGCGTGGGCGCTCCTGATTTCCCAGGTCACAAACCCGGTGCTCAGAGCCACCAGGAACAAAAATGCCAACCGCAGCACCAGGTCTGACCAATGGACAAAGCCAAAAGAACGCCAATTGAAAATGATGTAGGTGCATACTGACATTCCAACTGTAACCAGGCCCGCCCGCATGGACTGGTAATAAAAGGTGTGCAGGGCAACCAACAAGAAATAGGCATCCTCAAACTCGCTCAGCGTTGAGCCTGTAAACCTGACCAGGAGGCTTAAAAATATCACGTCAGGCAGCAAAAAGGCCTTATACAGTTTTGGCGCCCAGACGGGTTGTGCCATAACCATGGCATACAGGAGCAGGCTGTAAAGGGCAAAAATGCCCAGCAGCCAGTAAATCGCTGTCAGGTCAAAGGAGTTAGGCCGGACATGCAGCCAGATAATAGCGCCCAGCAGCGAACTCGCCCGCAGGGCCGCAAACAAAACATCTCTGTTTATCCTAAGCATTCCAGCCACCCCCTTTCCTTTACTCTTCTACATTCGCCATTTTTTTCAAAATTCCTATGCGGTATTCAATATGATAACAGCCTTGCTACAAAAAAAAACAGCCCGCGGCCGGTTGACCATGGGCTGTCCAACGTCTATTGGTTTTGCGCGATTTGCTGCCCCTTCTCCAAGGCGGCACGGTTCAGCGGAATGAGGTTGTGACGGTACTCAGGCAGGACCTTTTTCAAAGATTCAATCACCGAATCTATACTCACCGCGCTTGTAAGCTCGATAAAAGCGCCCAGAAGCACCATATTGGCAACCCGGGTGTTTCCCATCTCCAGGGCCAGGTCATTGGCGGGAATTTCAAATATTTTTATGCCCGGCCGGAAATAACCTGGATCAATCAACGAAGAGTTGATGAGCAGAATTCCACCCGGTTTCACCAGGGGAGCAAACTTATCCAGCGAAGGTTTGTTTAGTACGATTGCCGTCCCCGGCTCCGTAATAATCGGTGAACTGATGGGCTCGGTGGAAATGGTGACAGAACAGTTGGCTGTGCCGCCACGCATCTCCGGTCCGTAAGAAGGGATCCATGCCACATGTTTGTCTTCCAGCATGCCGGCGTAAGCCAGTAGCTGGCCCATGGACATTACCCCCTGGCCGCCGAATCCGGCCAAAACAACTTCTTCCAGCATCAGGACCCCACCTCCTTGGCGGCTTTGAATTCACCCAGGGGATAATAGGGAATCATGTTATTTTCCAGCCATTTTGCCGCCTCCAGAGGGGTAAGTCCCCAGTTGGTCGGGCATGTGGACAGGATCTCCACCAAACTGAACCCTTTTCCCTCCAGTTGGGTCTGAAACGCCTTTTTGATAGCGGCCTTGGCCTTGATCACATTGACGTTGTTGTGGACCGAAACCCGGGATATATAGGCTGATCCTTCAAGGGTCGCCAGCATTTCCGCCACCCGGATGGGGTAGCCCTGGACAGCAGCGTCACGACCGTTGGGTGAGGTAGTGGTCTCCTGGCCAATCAGGGTGGTTGGGGCCATCTGCCCGCCCGTCATGCCGTAAATTGCGTTATTGACAAAGATGACACTGATTTTTTCCCCTCTGGCGGCTGCATGTACAATCTCTGCTGCACCGATAGATGCTAGGTCCCCGTCACCCTGGTAAGCAAATACCACCTTGGCCGGATGAACGCGCTTTATACCCGTAGCTACCGCGGGAGCCCGGCCGTGGGCCGCCTGCTGCATGTCAAGGTTGAAATAGTTGTAAGCCAAAACGGAACAGCCGACAGGACAGACACCGACAGTGTCTTCCCGCAAGTCAAGTTCGTCTATGACCTCAGCCACCAGACGGTGAATGATTCCGTGGGTGCAGCCAGGACAATAGTGCATAGTGTTTGCAGTCAGAGACTGGGGGCGTTCGTAAATCGTAATCATGCTTGCTCCCCCCCTTTTTGCGCCAGAGCGGAGATTTCATTGTACACAGCCCTGGTAGATGGCACCATGCCGCCTACCCTGCCGTAAAAGGATACCGGCAGCCTGCAGTTGAGGGAGAGCTTGACATCCTCAATCATCTGGCCCATGCTCATTTCCACAGCCAGGACCTGCTTTGCCTTGGCGCAGGCCTGGTTAATTTCTTCGGTGGGAAAAGGGTAAAGGGTAACGGGCCTGAACAACCCCGCCTTGATGCCTTCTTTGCGGGCCATGTCCACGGCGGCTTTGGCAATTCTGGCTGTTGAACCGTAAGCTGCCACAACGACTTCGGCATCGTCCGTATGATAATTTTCCGCCATGGTCTCCTGTTCCTGCATCTGCCGGTATTTCTCAAACAGGCGGTGGTTGTGTTCTTCCAGTTTTTCAGGCTCCAGGTAGAGGGAATTGATCAAGTTTGGGCCGCGCCCTCTGGCTCCGTCCGTAGCCCACGGCTTGGCAGGCAATTCCTGCAGAATCTCCGCTGGGAACTCCACCGGTTCCATCATCTGGCCCAGGATGCCGTCTGCCAGCACCATCACCGGATTGCGGTACTTGTCAGCCAAATCAAAGGCTTTTGCCATCAAGTCCACCATTTCCTGCACTGAAGCAGGCGCCAGGACCAAGAGGTGATAGTCCCCATGCCCCCCGCCCTTAACTGCTTGAAAATAATCTGATTGTGCAGGCTGAATGCCTCCGAGACCTGGCCCTCCCCGTACTACATTGACAATGACACAGGGAAGTTCCGCTCCAGCGATATATGAGATGCCCTCCATCTTGAGGCTTATGCCCACACTGGAGGAAGAAGTCATCACCCTTGCACCGGCGCCGGCGGCGCCGTAAACCATGTTAATGGCGGCCACTTCACTCTCCGCCTGCAGGAACAATCCGCCCACTTCGGGCAGACGCTGAGCCAGATAATGGGGAAGTTCGCTTTGCGGCGTAATGGGGTAACCGAAGAAAAAACGGCAGCCGGCCCGTACCGCGGCCTCACCCAAAGCCTCGTTCCCTTTCATCAAAACCTTGGCCATTTATTTCTTCTCCTCCTTCCTGACCGTTATCACCTGATCAGGACACATGCGGTAGCAGTTGCCGCAGCTAATGCACTTTTCCTGTTCAGTGACTGTAGCTGGGTGAAAGCCCATGGAATTGAGGTGTTTCGCCATGACAATTATCCCTTTGGGACAAGCCGCAGTACACATCTCGCAGCCCTTGCAGCGGTCCTCGGCAAAAATTACTTTCTCCACTCTCGTCATCCCTCCAGTTCCAATCTGTTAACCTCCTGATACCATGGGGGAAGCATATAGTTTTCGACCGGAAAAACCTCGACTCCCGGCAGGAGTGAGCTTACGTCAGACAACAGAGGTTTGTATACCGCCAGGAATTTTACCGGGATACCCAAACTGCGGGACATTTTCTCCACCGCTGCATGCCCCTCGAGTACGGTGTCCAGGGTTGTTTCCCGGCCCAGGTTGGGATTGCTGATTATCCACCTGGTCTCCAGCCTGGCGGCCTTCTGAATGCTTTCCATCAGCCGGGCTACACCCTCATGCGTGCCGGTAAAGGGACGATAGGGGTTCACCACCAGTTGCAGGTATCCTCCCAGAGCATCTATGTACGGTTTAAACCTGCCCAAGGCCACAGCCCCAAGGGTGTCGCCCCCGACGTCAATGATAGCCAGGCCCTCACCGCTGATCAGAGCGCCGGTTATCTCCGGGGTTACCACAGGCAAATCGGCGCCGGCCAGCGACCCGTGTGGAGACACCAGCCTGATGCCCTCGTTTTCAAGCACAGCTGCAGCCTCACGGGAACGAAAGTAGGGCTTGATTATGTCCAGGTCAATCAGGGTCACCTTCCGGCCCCGCCGCACCTCAGAGATGGCATGGTTTAATGAGATTTCCGTCTTGCCGCTGCCAAAAGTCCCGGTATAAATAACTAATTCCATCACCAACCCTGCCTTCCTGGGCAACCGGCCTCCAGCTCCCCTTATGTTTTAGTTACCGGCAAGGTAGTTGCTGTGAATCCTGCCAATGCGCTCGATGCGCTCCTCGGCCATGCGGTCGGCTGCCTTATAGGTCGGAATGTTGTCCCGCTTGGCAATTTCAATCACTTTAATGATATTGTCATACACACCCTCAACCTTTTTGAGCGCCCTTTCGTAGTTATAACCTTCCAGTTCATCAGCTACGTTGATTAGTCCTCCGGCATTAATGACATAATCGGGTGCGTAGAGAATGCCCCTGGCATGAATCTCTTCCCCATGACGCTCTTCCTTGAGCACATTGTTGGCAGCCCCGGCAATAACCTTAAACTTGAACTGAGGGATGGTCTCATCGTTAATTACTGCTCCCAGGGCACAAGGGGCAAAAATATCTGCGTCCACAGCAAAAATATCCTTGGTGTCAACCGCTTTAGCGCCGAATTCATCGCACACTGTCTTGACCGATTCCGGGTTGATATCTGTCACCACAAGCTTGGCGCCTTCCTCATGCAGGTGGCGGCAGAGATAGTATCCTACATGTCCCAGCCCCTGTACGGCAACAGTCCTTCCTTCCAGGGAATCAGACCCAAAGGCTTCCCGCGCCGCAGCTTTCATGCCGCGCCAGACACCCCGCGCCGTCATGGGAGAAGGATCACCTGAAGAGCCGTAAGTTGCAGATACGCCAGTGACAAAATCTGTCTCCAGGTGAATCCAGTCCATGTCCTGGACCGTGGTGCCCACGTCCTCAGCGGTGATATAACGTCCATTCAGGGACTGAATGTAACGGCCGAAGGCCCGAAACAACTCTTCGCTCTTGTCCTTCCTGGGGTCGCCCATGATTACCGTTTTGCCGCCTCCCAGGTTCAGACCCGCCGCCGCAGCCTTATAAGTCATGCCTCTGCCCAGACGCAGGGCATCAAGGATGGCATCCTCTTCACTGGCATAAGTCCACATGCGCGTCCCCCCCAGGGCCGGCCCCAGGGTAGTGTCGTGGATGCAAATGATTGCCTTCAGACCTGAAGTCTTGTCATGACAGAAAACCAACTGCTCATAGTCGTATTTTTCCATGTACTCAAAAATTTTCACTGTGATTTCCTCCTTTAAAAAAAATAACAGGAAATGCGCGCTTCGTTTTTCCTGAGGTACAAAAAAACGTCCCGCCTGGCTGCCAAGACAAGGTCGTCCACCCGTACTGCCTTAAGCTGTTAGGGCAGTCAAACGACCGCTGATACCCGGCAACAAAGCGCCCCGTCTTACTGAACAACTGCACTCTTTCCGCTCCATCTGCCCCAAAATTCACCCCTCCTTCAGCGGATCAGCACATTTGTTGTGATCTGCCTAATAATCCATGCAAAATCAATGCCAACCCCCTAATAGGCCGCTTGTGGGCAATCTTAGTATCAACCCTCAGCCGGAAAAATATTTATCCCGCAATACTTTGCAGAACATAGAAAAAATTTGCCTGCAACATCTTGCAGACAAATTTGCGCTCCCGGTTATCCCTAACCGCTGGAATCCCCGCTCGACCGGTTACCGCGCTAACCATTCAAGCTGAGATTCGAACCTCGGACTTCGAACCTCGAACATCGATCAATCAAGCCCATGCTTTTCCATCTTGTAATAAAGGTTTCGCACTGAAATCCCCAGCATCCTGGCTGCTTTGGTCTTATTTCCCTGGACTGCAGCCAAAACGTGAGACAGTAGATTTTTCTCCCAGACGGAATGCAGGGCTTCATAGCTCTCGCCGTGGTATCTGTAGTCTTCCCGCCCTGCACCTAAGGCTTTGGGATACTGACCTTCCAAAGCAGGCAAGTGATGTTTTTCGATATTGGTCTCACCGCTGCGCATATTAATAATCGCCCGGCCCAGAATGTTCTCCAGTTCCCGCACATTGCCGGGCCAGTCATATTGTACCAGCATGCGCAGCGCCCCGTCCGAGATCCCCTCTACATTACGGCCAAATTCCTGGTTGAATTTCCGGATGAGAAAGTTAACCAGCAGCGGAATATCACTGGAGTGGTGACGCAAGGGAGGGATATAGATTGGAAAAACGTTCAACCTGTAAAACAAGTCCTCGCGAAAGGTTCCACTGCCGATTTTGTCTTCCAGGTTGGCATTGGTCGCAGCTATCACCCGCACATCCACGGCGACCGTGCGATTGTCTCCGACCCTGACTATTTCCCGCTCCTGCAGGACCCGCAGCAGTTTCGACTGCAGCCCCACACTGATTTCACCGATTTCATCCAGGAAAATGGTTCCCGCGTTGGCTTCCTCAAACAGTCCCCGTTTCCCTCCCCGTTTGGCGCCGGTAAAAGCTCCCTCCACATAACCAAAGAGTTCGCTCTCGAGCAGACTGTCGGCAAGGGCAGCACAGTTTACCCTGATGAAGGGTTTGTTGGTCCTGTTGCTGGCATGGTGGATAGCATGAGCAAAAAGCTCTTTGCCGGTGCCGCTTTCCCCCCGTAATAACACAGTTGCCGGAGTTTGAGCTGCCCGGTTGGCTTGTTCGACAACGCTTCTGATAACCTCGTTCTCGCCAATAATATCGGAGAACGTATATTTGGATTCCAAGCGGCGGATCCAGCTCTTGGCCCTTTCCAATTCTTCCGACAGCCTCTTCAGCTCGGAAACATCGTGAATGACGCCCACGCTGCCACGCAATTTGCCTTCTACAATAATAGGGGATCCGTACACCAGAACCTCTTTCCGCTTTGGCCCCACCTTCATGGGCACGCCCCGAACCGGCATTCCGGTCTGCAGCACTTTCATGTGCACGCTTTCCCCTTCAGCTATGTCCACTGTTGCCGGTTTGTTCAATACATCGTTTTCTGTCAGACCCGTAATTCTCGTATAAGCGGGATTAATCAAAATCCCGGACCCGGTTTCGTCAACCACTGAAATGGCGTCTTGAGTAGCGTCAAAAATAGCGCTCAGCAGGGTCCTGATCTCCTGCAGACTGCTGATCTGCTGTTTCAGGCTCTTTACCTCCGAGATGTCCCGGAAAATGGCTACAGCTCCGACCACCTTCCCTGCCGCGTCAAAAACCGGGAACCTGTTGGTGACAATGGTGGTGTCAGCGAGCTTTTGCTGCCGGTTTTTTTCCGCTACACCGCTGCGCAGCACTTCCGGCAGCCGGGTATTGGGAATAACCCCTGTGACATCCTTGCCCACCGCGTCCTCACCACCAGTGATCAGCCGCCGCGCGGCAGCATTGAATAAGGTGATTCTTCCGGAACAGTCAATGGCTACCACTGCGTCATCAATGTTGTCAAGAATCGTTTCCAGTTCCAATCTGCCCCAGGACACAGCCTGTCCTCCCCTCAAAGCAAAGCGCCAGCCTGTCAATCTGCACTCAACCGCACGCAGTCTATGCAACCTGCAATGACCTCGACATATTAATCCTATGCCAACCGCTGAAAGAGGTCAATACCAGGCATCAGTTACCAACTGATTCTATTTTTCGAATGCCTCCGCATGTAGTGCTTTTGTTGACAATTTTATCTTTTGCGTCAGAAAGAGAAATGCGACCCCCTTAAATCGTCAAAATCATGCGGATATATTTGTAAGCTGATATTTTTCGACGAAAAAACCCCTCCCCTAGGGGATAGGGGAATACAACAGGCAATCGGCATGTCCACTCTGCATGTTTTCTCTTTAAAGGAACTCTGCTTCCCAAATTAGGTTTCCTCGCGATTGTATCTCATTTCACAAAGTCCAGCCATGGCTTAGTGTCATGAATATACAAATGCCGGTAAGGGGGTGAGAATGAGTAAAAGCTAAATCAAGGTTCAGATGTAGCTGCGGCAAGAAAAACTCACCACTGGCAAGGAAGTGAACTTGTTATGAAGAAACAGACGCGGTATATTCTGGCATTAAGTGTTTTGCTGGCTGCCCTGGCAATCACCGGGTGCTCCGGTTCCCAGCCAGGACCCCGGGAGTTGCTAGACAAGTATTTTACATCAGCCGAAAAACAAGATTACGCAACAACCTATAGTTGTTACTACAAAGAATATCGGGACAAAGTTCCAGAAAATGAGTTCATCAGCCGCCGCAAAGAAGCATCTGTAGTCCAGGCCTATCAAATTCTGAGCCTGGAGACAGACAAGACCCAAGGTAAAGCGATGGTCAAGATTACATTTGCTCCCTCTGCAACACTGAAGCGGCCCCAGCCTGTCACCGTCCAAGTCGAGGAAGACTTGATCAAAGAAGCGGACGGTTGGAAAATCAAAGTCTGGTAGCGCCGTGCAAAAAGGAGAAATTGCATGTTCAAGCAAAAAACGTTGCTCATACTTGGTTTATCAGTTTTACTTATTCTTACCCTGGCGGCCGCGGCCGCGGCTTCTACCACAGGGATTTCCGGAACCGTCAAAGACATCAACACCGGTACTGCGATTTCCGGCGCCACAATCAGCGACGGGACCCACAGCGTTACCAGCGATGCAAACGGCAACTACACACTGAGCGAACCCTCCGGCAGTTACACCCTGCATATTTCCAAATCAGGCTATTTGACAACTTCACAAATCTGCACTGTTGGTTCGGGCACGGTTACAGTCAACTGGAGCCTGACCAAACAATACGGGACTCAAACCCCGCCGGCTTATGCCAATAAAATGCAGTATGCGATATTTGCCTGGAACGATTTGGGTATGCATTGCGACCAGGACGACTACTCTTACTTCTCCGTCCTGCCTCCCTTCAACACACTCCATGTTCAGGTCATAAAACGTCCGGACCTTGTTACCAAAGGAATAACCGTTAAGTACAATTTCCCCAAGAAAACGGACTCAACCCTTCACACCAATTTCTGGCAGTACGCCCCACAGTATGGCTGGAACGTTCCCCCCAATACCGGGATTACCGGCACCAAGTTGTCCGGGACAATGCAGCTTGATTCCAACGGGTTGGGTTATGTGGCAACAGGAATTCCCATCACTCCTTATGATGATGATGGCACCTGGGACCCCTATGGCGCCGCAAACATCACCGTGGTCGACAGCAATAACAAGATATTGCAGACTGCCAGTGTGGTTGCGCCCGTTTCCACGGAAATGGACTGCAAGAACTGCCACGGCACAACCAACCCTCAGCTGGATATTCTGCAAAAACACGACAAGTACAACGGTACCACCCTGGCGGCCGACCAGGCCAAAGGAATCGTACACAGCTGCTCGGAGTGCCACTCGGATAACGCCCTGGGCGCTCCCGGAAAAGCCGGTGTGGAGAGCCTTTCCCTGGCCATGCACAATTTCCACAAAGACAAAATGACCTACACCCAAGCTGCTGCCAACACCACTCCCTCCTGCTACAACTGCCACCCCGGACCGAATACCCAGTGCCTGCGCGGCATCATGGAGCGTGCCGGCAAAACCTGTACCGATTGCCATGGCGATATGTACGGGATGACCACCTCGCTGCAAAACGGCCGCCAGGCTTGGTTGCAGGAACCTCAGTGCGGCCAGTGCCACGACTCCATCCATAAGGAAAACGCCAATACCCTCTACCGGAACTCCGTAATGAATAATGCAGTATATGGCGATATGAACGGCAAATTCTACTGTGAATCTTGCCATAACAGCACCCACGCCGAGTTCACAACCGCCAATCCTGCAGACCAGACAATTCCGCAAAAATTCCAGGGGGACAACTACTGGATTTGGAATTGCAAAGTCTGCCATCAGGAAAACTATACGCAGCAAAACTTCCACGCGGCAGCCGGCAAAAGCTCTGATTAACAGGCCTGCTGTTAGCTGAATACAATTTTCCTATTGTCGCCAAGTCGGCTGCGGGAGCCTGGGTTTTTCGCCCGGGCTCTCTTTATGTGTGACGCTCTTGACAACGCACTCTGTGTTTCGTTATCCTAATATTTGCGTAATCTTGTTTTTGGGCTGATGCAAATCGGCCTTTTTTTTGCACGCAAAAAGAGAGGCTTGTCGCAATGACTGCCTCTCTCTTTTTACTAATTGCATATCTTTAAATTTTGCCTATTCTCAGCTTGTCAGCCACCATGGCGATAAATTCGGAATTTGTGGGCTTACCCCGCTCGATATTGATCGTATAGCCGAAGAAGCGGTTCATCATCTCGATATTGCCCCGGTCCCAGGCCAGTTCAATGGCATGGCGGATGGCCCTTTCCACCCGGCTGGGAGTGGTGTTGTATTTATCGGCAATCATGGGATATAGTTCCTTGGTAACTGCGCCGAGCAAATTAACCTCGCTGACAACCATGATAATTGCATCCCGCAGGTACTGGTACCCTTTAACATGAGCCGGCACGCCCATCTGATGGATGATGTTGGTTACCTCCACATCCAGTTTTCTCACCCGGGTGTTGGAAGTGACTTGCGGGCTGGGCTGTGCTTTTGTGCCTTCCAGCAGCTGTTTAATCCGCGTGTTTAACACTTCCAGGTCAAATGGCTTCAGAATGTAGTAATCTGCTCCCAGTTCCACTGCTCTATGAGTCATGGATTCATGCCCAAATGCGGTAAGCATGATTATCCGCGGCCTCTTGCCGACATCGCTGGCATTGAGCTTCTCCAGCACGCCGATTCCGTCCAAATGCGGCATGATGATGTCAAGCACCACTACGTCAGGCTCGTATTGTTCAATGGATTCCAGGGTTTCAGCTCCGTTAAAGGATGTAAAAACTTCTGCTATGCCTTCCTGCTGTGATAAGTAGTCTTTAAGCACTTCGACAAATTCCCGGTTGTCATCAGCAACTAATACCTTAAACCCTTTTCCCATGCCCCATCGTCCTCCAGTGGCAGCGTTCCGGCTCAGCATTTCGACATTGATTCACAGGAATCCTGCAAGTATGCTGAAAATTTCTGCAGATTTGGAAAAATTTTTAATTCGGAAACAAAAATAATTGAGACATAAATCTTAACTATTTTACCTTACGCAAACTAGGGTTGAAGTGTTTTGTTCTTCAACCCATAGTTTGCAACTGGGTTCCAATTACAGCTGCCTAATCATGCGGCATCTTCTTTGGTCTGGCTTGTCCCCAGGATTTCCGACTCCCGCAGCATATGCTCGATGAAAACCCCGTAACCCCGGGTCGGGTCTTGGACAAAAACATGGGTAACAGCGCCTACCAGTTTATTGTCCTGGATTATGGGGCTGCCCGACATGCCTTGCACAATTCCGCCCGTGGCAGAAAGCAGCCTTGGATCAGTTACTTTGATCACCATGCCCTTGCTGTCCATCCTGCCCGGCAGCACCCGTTCAATAACAATCTCATAGGCATCAATTTTTTCCCCGGCAACCACTGTCAAAATCTTGGCCGGTCCTACCTTGACCTGGGACTCGGTGGCTACAGGAATGGGTTGGCTGTAAAGCGGGTTGCTCACATCCCCTTCCATTTTTCCGAAGATGCCAAAACGTGAGTTTTTCTCTATGGTCCCGGTAAAAGGAGAATTTTGCAGGAAGGAGCCAATCTTCTCACCGGGCTGGCCTTTTCGCCCTTGCTGCACACTTTGTACTGAGGATGCAACTATCTTGCCATCAGCTATTTCTATTCTCTGATTGGTATCTGCATCATTGATGACATGACCCAAAGCGCCGTACTTGCCTGTTTTTGAGTCTATAAAGGTCAAGGTTCCAACTCCGGCGGCGCTATCGCGCACATAGAGCCCGATGCGGTAGCGCTTGGTTTCCTGGCAGAACACAGGAATTATTGTCTTATCCTCAACCAAATTCCCTCTCTTGACAGTCAGCTGCACCTCTTGCCCTTTGCTCCCTGCCAGGTGTACAGCTTGTGCCACTTCACTATCCGTTTGCACTTCTCTGCCGTTAACCTTCAGAATCAGGTCCCCCAGCCTGATTCCGGCTTCTTTAGCAGGGTAAACCTTCTTGCCTTTGTCATCAATCACCGGAGACTGTCCGACCACAATCACTCCCTGGGACTGGAGCATCACTCCGATGGAATGACCTCCGGGAATGACTTTTACTTGGGGAACCACATCCACATCAATTTTCTTGACCGGAATCAAGCCAAACAGGAGATATTGAAGTTTTAGGTGGCCGGCGCCTGCTAATACCGGGCGGGCCTCAGCCAGATTATAGGACCGGCCGTTTAGCGGCGCTCCGTCCTGACGCAGGAGGTGCTGGCGGTCCACTACCACCTGGATGTTCCGGGCCAGATATTGGGGAAGCAGTCGGGACTCCGCTAACCTTTCACCTACTACCAGGCGTTCCCGTTCTGGCATCCCCAGCAGGGTTTGGATTCCTGCGGTCCAGGAAAGTCCAAGGATAGCAGCGACCAGGAGAAACCCGATTCCTTGTCTAATCCTCCCTTTTTGCACTCCCATATCACACTCCTACGCAGTCTCCCCATCCTGCGCAGCCCTTCTCCGGACTCCTCCCCCGAAACTCTGGTCTGCCATGTTTTTAAAGAAATTTTTTCGGGTCTATTCATAACATGTCCAGTTCACAAAGCTAAAATCCTGCTAAAAGAAAGTTAAAGGTAACGAAAAGCAAGCAAAATTCGCAACACTTGGAAGCTAAGGAATTCAGAAGTCAGGAGTCACTGCAAGAGCAAGAATTCAGAACTCAGAAGTCAGAATTCAGAATAAGTTTAGATAAATAACCAGTTCTTTTCAGCCTTGCAAAAAAACAAAGATCAGCCAAATTTTTGTGCAGTGGTAATGCAATTCAGCATACGAGTCTGATCCAGACTCATCTGTCCAGAAGAGTGTCAAGGGGACAGTCCCCATGACACTCAAATAATAAATTCTATTTCATCAAGAATTTTTATTCATCAGCTGTTCTAAATTGCGGCCTGGGGTCACGGGCTCCTGACTCCTGCTACGTGCAAGAAAGGGAACCCTTTCAGGGTTCCCTTTCTTGCACGCAATTATGATTTAGCCTTGGAAGTTCTCAGCATTTCTGCGGCATGCTCCATGGTTGCCTTGCTCTCGCCCCCGAGCATCCGGGCCAGTTCCCTCTGACGTTCCTCATGCCCCAGGGTCTTGACCCGGGTAACCGTCCTGCCTGAAAGAACCTCCTTCGAGATGAAAAAATGCCTGGCGCCAAAACTGGCCACATGGGGTGAATGCGTAATACACAGGACCTGCCGGGTTTGCCCAATCCGGGCCAGTTTTTCTGCTACCTTGCGCACAGCCTGACCGCCCACGCCGCTGTCCACTTCGTCAAATATCAGGGTCGGGACAGGGTCAATGTTGGCCAGTATTGTCTTCAGAGCCAGGATAACCCGGGACAATTCGCCCCCGGAAGCGGTCTTGGCCAATGCTTTCAAGGGTTCCCCCGGGTTGGGAGAAAAAGCGAATTCCGCTATATCCCGGCCCGACTTGCTGACTTTGTCCCTGACCTCAAATTCCACCTTGAACTTGGTGCCAGGCATCTGCAAATCCGTCAATTCCTCCGTCACGTCCTGTTCGAGCCAGGCGGCAACCTTGCGGCGGGCCAGGCTTAATCCGTCTGCCTCACTGCGGTAGTCCTGCTCCTCCCGTTCCAGAAGTTTTTGGTATTCCTGCAGCATATCTTCCTGGCGCGACAGCTGTTCCAGTTCCGCCGCAGCTTCCGCATAATATGCCTTGATTTCGGCGATAGAACTGCCGTACTTGCGTTTGAGTGATTTGATTAATGTCAGCCGCTCATCAACCTGGTCCAAACGCCGGGGATCGAAAACCAGGCTTTCCTGGTAAAGACGCAGTTCCGCTGCCGCCTCTTCCAGCTGGTAGTAGGCGCTCTCAACCCCCTCCAAGACCCGGAACATGGCAGCATCGATTCCGGCCAATTCCTTCAAATGGGCCAGAACAGCCCCGGTCAAATCCAAAGCTGATTGCTGCCGCTCAGAGCCGGTAAACAGTTTTTCGTAGGCGCCCCCCGAAAGAAGGGCAAGTTTTTCTGCGTTCACCAGCTTCTGGCGCTCCTGGACCAGTTCTTCTTCCTCGCCTGATTCCAGGCGCGCCCCGGCGATTTCTGCGATTTGAAACTTCAGCATGTCTTCCCTGCGGGCCGTATCCCTGTCATCTGATGCCAATTGGCTGATTTTTTGCCTGATGTCAATAACGCTTGCCGCCTTTTCCCGCACCCGCAGCAAGAGCGGTTTGGTTTCTTCACTCATGGAGTCCAGCAAACTCAGGTGGTTTTCCGGGCGAAGCAGGGACTGATAATCGTGCTGCCCATGAATATCGACAAGCAGAACTCCAATCTCTTTGTACAGGTTTAAGGGCGCTACCCTCCCCTGAATCCTGCAGAGATTGCGCCCGGAAACCGCCAGTTCCCTGCTCAGAAGCAAGGAGCCCTCTTCCAGTTCATAACCCAAAGAAGCCAGTTTTTCAATCAGAGGCGTATCAGCGGGCAGGACAAACAATCCTTCCACCAGGGCGCGCTCGCTGCCGCTGCGGATAAATTCCTGGGACCCTCTGCCGCCCAGGAGCAGGGAAACAGCGTCAATAATAATCGACTTGCCTGCTCCGGTTTCACCTGTAAGCACATTAAGCCCCGGCATCAACTCTAGTTCCAAACGTTCAATCAGGGCAAAATTCTCTATGCGCAAGGCCGACAGCATAAAAACCTCTCCTAAAAAAGACTTTCGAACCTGCGGACCACAGCTTCCACCGCTTCTTTTGGTTTGACGATTACCAAAATCGTATCGTCTCCACCTACCGTCCCGATGATTTCCTGCCAGTTACTGCCGTCAATAACGGAGGCCAAGGCCATGGCATTGCCAGGCAGGGTCCTGATTACAATCAGGTTTTCACTGAAATCAATGCTGGCAGCCGAATCGCGGAACAGCCGTCTCAGCCGTTCCTGCAAATTAGCGGGTTGAGGCTCGCGCGGTGTACCGTAGCGGTAGGAATGGTCACCGGTCGGCACCTTAATCAGCCGTAGTTCCTTGATGTCCCTGGACACTGTGGCCTGGGTGACGTCAAAACCGTTCTGCCGCAGTTTTTCCGCCAATTCCTCCTGGGTGCCTATCTCCTCCCGCTCGATCAACTCTATGATTTTCATCTGTCGCCGAATCTTCATTGGCTGACCTCCAATGGCCTTTTTTGGATAATTATCTTACTCATGCAGGTTATCCTTCAGCTTAGCCCTCAGCAGGGCAGGAAAGCTCCGTCCGCTAAGCTTGATCAGTTTTGTTGCCGCAGAGGCCCTCTCAACCCTGATGCGGTCCCCTGGACTCATCTCTATGGTTTCCTGGCCGTCAAAAGTCACCAGGCAATCGATGCCTTCAACGAAGTGAATGTCCAGAAATTCAGCCGGATCAACCACCACCGGCCTTGCGGAAAGAGTATGCGGACAGATGGGAGTCATAATCATTACCTGCACCCGGGGTGACACCAGCGGTCCGCCGGCTGAAAGAGAGTAGGCGGTAGAACCTGTTGGGGTGGAAATGATCGCCCCGTCGGAGGGATATGAGGACAAAGCTTCACCGGAGAGGAAAATGTCAAGTTTGATGATGCGGGAAATATTCCCCCGGGAAACCACCACATCATTCAGCGCCAGGGCCTCAAACACAGGAGAGCCGGACCGGAAAACCGTTCCTTTCAGCATCATTCTCTCTTCCAGGGCATAATCCCCCGCCAACAGCCTGTCCAGGCACGCATAAAGGTCAGGCAGCTCAATTTCCGCCAGAAAACCCAGGTGGCCCAGGTTAACCCCCAGGAGCGGGATGCCCAGGGTTGCGTAGTGACGGGCAGCCCTGAGCAGGGTACCGTCCCCGCCTAAAACAACCACGGCATCCGCCCCATGGGACTGACCAGGGTCAGAAATGACTCTGATGCCCTTTGCTTTCAGCCAGTTTTCAATTTCGCCGGCCACTTTTGCGGCCGCCGGCTTGTCCTTGTTATATACCAAGTCCAGGGCCTGAATCATTTGCTTTCAGCTGCTCCTTTGTAGTAGAAGTCAGAGGTCAGAAGTCAGAATTAAGACTCCCATGCCGCTGCGCGGCATCAGTGATGCATGAAACAAGGGCTGGTTAGCCGCAGGGTCGGTTGATATATCCGGAGAGCGCGATTTATTTTTGTCGACCCTTCTTTGCGCGGAGCGTTTGTTAGGAAGGGTCGGCAAAACTACATGAGCG
>JAJZPO010000054.1 GCA_021811155.1 Bacillota bacterium
CTCAGCCTCTCTAGGACTAGGACCGCGCTAGACTCGACCCTCTATTGGGCTTGCGCGGTCCGTCGCAGCACCCCGTGTTCGATATACTCGGCAAAAGTTGCCGAGTATATACTTTCCTGAGGTACAACAAAAGTAAGTTGAGAACAGGAGCGCCATGTTCTCAACTTACTTGCGAATCTGCTTTAACTCCTTTTGGCGGTTCCCGTCTCCCCGTTATCATTTTGCGGGCTATCGTCTTCCGGGAACTCTGCCAACAGTTCCTCCAGGTCTTCTAACTCCTGCATCATGGCGGGTTTGAGGGAATGGGCGGGAAAGCGGGCTTTAAGGTCTGCAATAGCCTGCAGGACTTCTGCGCGGCTGTTATACCTGCCGGGCATTAGCAGGAATACCCTGTAATCACCTGGAATTGGCCCTGGCCGAAAATATTCCGGCGATAATCAATCACCGCACCCTTGACATAGGGTAAAAGCCTCTCCTCGACTACCACCTTAATGCCCTGATCCTCCATGACTTGGTCACCTTCATCACTTGACTCATCCAGAGCCAAACCAAAAGTGGGACCGCCTCAACCATAACCGGCCATTCTCAAACGGACCAAAGTTCCGTCTTTCTGTTCTTTCAAATATTCCTTTAACTCAGAAGCAGCTTGTGGTGTAATCCTTAGCATGTGTACCTTCCTTTCCTTTCCAACTCAGCCCAACCAAGCAGTAACCTTATCTGCACTCAATGACGAATTAGCCTTTAAAAATATACCCCCCTATGGTATTGGGCATACTTTAATCATACTCAATTTGACTGGTTTGTGTCAATACCTTTAATGTATTCCAGCCCAATAAAAGTATCTGACCACTGCCACACCCTGCCTTTGCCCAGGCCTGCGTGCAAAGCCCAGGCATCCACTTCTGAGGCCTCCAGGCGGTGGTCCAGGGGCGGTCCCATCTCCGTAACCTTCTTCTCCCATTCAACAATAATCACTTTTCCCCCGGGGTTTAGGATGCGCGTTATCTCCTGAAGAAATTTCTGGGGTTCATGCAACTCATGCGCCACCAGGGCCAGAATCACTCCGTTCACGCTGGAATCAGCAAGCTTGATTTTGCTCTCATCCGACTGCACTGCTTCCACATTGTGGATCTGCTGTTCAGCAAGTCTTTTCTTAAGTTCCTGCAGCATTTCCAGGCTGATATCCAGGGCGATTACTTTTTCAACCGCCTTAGCCAGAGGGATGGTAAAATAGCCGGCACCGCAGCCGATATCTGCCCAGACTGATGCTTTAGCTGCCTCAACGTCCCGCAATATTTTTTCCGGCGGTAACAGCGCTCTGCGCCTAGGATTATCCAGGCGCTGCAGGTGGGCTGGGTTAAATTTGTGACCAGGCATCTATTTCCTCCTTTTAGCTCCTAAAATTAGTTTAAGCATCATCTTAGCCCAAATTCCTGTCCTGGTCAAGCAGTCAGAAACCAGGAGTGACTTTGCTTGTGAAAAGATGTATAATAGACAAGGCATAAGTTTATTGGCTAAAGTACCAGATTTTCTGACAAGGAGGTCCCTAACGTTGAAAAAATTACTTAGCGTAGTAACTGTGCTTTCTCTGGCGGTTGCCCTCGTCGGGTGCGGCAACACTACTACGCCGAAACCGGCAACCAATCCCCCGGCAAGCAGTACCCAGTTGCCGCCCGGTCACCCAGGTACCGGCTCCACTACAACTGCTCAGCCTGGCAATGTCAACCAGCAGAGCCAGGTTGAAAGCAAGGTAACAGACTGGTTGAACAAAAACTATCCCGGTGATTGGAAGTTGTCTGGCACTACGCTCAGCAAGGGGAGCTACACGGAAAACAACAACTACAAAATTGTGGACGGGCTCGCCAACCTCTTTCCGGATAACATGGGAGTGTCAATTTTTGTCGGCAAGGACCAGCGCATTTCCACCAGCATCAAGATGGGGGACCAGCGGGCCCTGGATTACCAGGTGTCCGGCGCAGAAACTATGACTGAAGTATTCAAGACCGGCAAGACTGTCAGCACCCAGAGCGGCGGCTATATCAAGGTGTTCATGCCTTTGAAAGCCGGAGCAACAACCGTAGGGGTTTTGACAATTTCTCTGCCCCAACAATAAGCCTCAGAATTAGTCTTCTGAAAATACTAGAATTCCATACTGAGAAAACAAGAAATGCGCGCGCTTCGTTTTTCCTCAGCGCGCGCATTTCAGTGCCCGTGTTAGACATACTCGGCTAAAGTTGCCGGGTATGTTCTTTTCTGAGGTACTAGGAAGTCCTTTCGCGTCAGTAATTCAGACGCGAAAGGACTTTTTTCGTTAAGCTTTCCGGCAGGCCAAATCATGCCCCTGCGTTCCGGGGCCTTCCCCAAGAACCCACCTGGCCGGGGAAAGACCTATGCCAGAACCGGCTGCCGGAAAGGCTCTGCGTCCTGATAAAGTTTGGACAGCTGCAGGACCAGTTCTTCCCTGAACCTGGGCCCTGCAATCTGCAGACCTACAGGCAGGCCTTCCCGTGAAAAACCACACCTGATGGAAGCCGCGGGGTGGCCGGTAAGGTTGAGCAGGGATGTAAGCATCCAGCCTGTATGGGGGTCTGATGCATGCCCGTCGATTTCTTTAGGTCCAGGTCCGTGGGGAAATGCGGTCACAGCCGTTGTAGGTGTTACGAGCAGGTCAAACCTGCTAAACAAGGCCTCCAGTTTGTCATACACTAGGCTCCGGGCCATTTCTGTTTGCTTGTACTCTATAGCGGAGAGTTTCTCGCCCAACCGGATCGTGGCAAGTAGTCCCTTGGACATTTGCTCCTGGTACTGGGGCAGGTACTCCCCATAGTAGGCTGCGATGGAGACAGCCCACATCTTGACAAAAGGCCTGGTGACCGTTTCGTAATCCAATCCTAGTTTCACTTCTTCAACCTTGCATCCCAGGCCCTGCAGCAGCGTCAAGGCTTTTTCCACACTCGACCGCACCTCGGGGTCAATTTTGAAATAACCCAAATCAGGGCTGTAAGCAATTCTGATTTTACCTGGTTCGGCGGGTTCGAGCGGAAAATAGGAAGCTCTGGTAACCGGCACAGAATAAGGGTCCCTGCTGTCCTGCCCTTGGGCCAGGCTCAAGGCCAGGGCCGCATCCTCCACACTGCGGCACAAAAACCCCTCATGCCAAAAAGGTGAGGTGGCAAAACGGGTAGGCATACTGTCCAGCGGAATCCGCCCGAAGGTCGGTTTAAAACCGTACACGCCGCAAAAGCTGGCGGGAATGCGAATTGACCCGCCTCCATCTGTACCTTCAGCCAGCGGCGCCAGTCCAGCCGCTACTGCCGCGGCGGACCCGCCGCTGGAGCCCCCTGCGCTCCTGGCTCTGTTCCAGGGATTGTTTGTCCTGCCGAATAGCGGGTTGTCCGTTATCCCGGTATAACCGAACTCGGCCGTATTGGTCTTGCCCAAAACGATAGCTCCAGCCTGCTTCAATCTTCGCACCCCTGCTCCATCATGCGTAGGCACGTGGTTGGCGAAGATTGAAGACCCATAGGTGGTCCTGATCCCCTCGGTAGGGGTCAAATCTTTTACTGCTATTGGTACTCCCAACAAGGGAGGGAGCTCTCCCGCCTGCATCAGAGTTTTTTCCGCCTCGCGGGCCGCTGCCAGGGCTTGGTCCGCCGCCACCGTACAATAAGCATTCAGGCTTGGATTGTATTTTTCTATCCGCTCCAAAAACAGCCTCACCACTTCTGTGGGCGAGATTTTACGCGCCTTTATCCATCCGGCCAAAACAAAGGCCGGTGCAAAAAAGATATCCCGGTCCGCCATGCCTCTCCTCCTCTGCCGCAAACAGCCTAACCTCAATACCCGGTATATTGGTCACTTAAAAACGGATTTCCCGCCCAACAAAAACAAAAGGAGGCGCTTAAGCCCCAAAGAATCTTGGCATCCAATCGTGAGACTCCCACTTCTACAAGCGGGAGTGTTACCCCGTCCCCTGCTTCGGTGGAGGAAGACTCCCCCACCGAAGTCGCGATGTTCAACTATTGTTGAATGAGTTCACTGCCTATTCCTCATATTCCTCGAACATATCCTTCCCGACCCCGCACACAGGGCAAACCCAATCATCGGGCAAGTCTTCGAAAGCAGTCCCGGGCTCTATCCCCGCATCCGGGTCGCCCTCCGCCGGGTCGTAAACATAGTCGCAAGCTGTGCAGATATACTTTTTCATTCTGGTTCCCTCCCTAAAACTCTTACTTGACTGTTTCGCCGAAGCGCCTGCCAAAGGCCACACAATTCTCCCACGCCTGCTCATTCGGGTTCCACAGTTCCTTCAGGCCGTCATTCACGATTTCGAAGCCTGCCTCCGCCAGTTTGTCCTGAATCACTTTGACCGATTCTCCGCTCCAGCCGTAAGCCCCAAAGGCGGCGGCTTTTTTGCCCTTGAAGCTCAAGCCCTTGATTTCATTCAGAATTCCCGCCACGGAAGTAAGTATGCCCCTGTTAATGGTCGGACAGCCCACCAGGATTCCTTTGGATTTAAACACTTCAGTGATGGTTATGGTCTGGTCCGAACGGGCGCTGTTGAACAGCTTGACGGCCACATCCTTATCTGCCTGCCTGATTCCCTCCGCAATGCCCTCGGCCATACGCCGGGTTCCGTTCCACATGCTGTCGTAGATAATGGTAATTTGGTTTTCTTTGTAGTCGTTGGCCCATTCCAGGTAGCGCCTGATAATTTGTGCCGGGTCCTGGCGCCAGATCACCCCGTGGCTGGGACAGATCATGTCCACAGGCAGGTTGAGAGCCAATACTTCTTTGATCTTCTTGTCCACCAGCTTGCTGAAAGGTGTCAGGATATTGGCATAATATTGTGTGGCCTCTTCATAGAGTTCCGCCTGGTCAACCAGGTCGTTAAACATCAGTTCCGAAGCGTAGTGCTGCCCAAAGGCATCATTGCTGAACAGGATATTGTCCCCGGTAAGGTAGCAAAACATGCTGTCAGGCCAGTGCAGCATGGGAGCCTCGACAAATACGAGCTCTTTTGAACCAAGGCTGAGTTTGTCCCCTGTCTTTACCACCTGGAAATTCCAGTCGGCATGATAATGTCCTTTTAAGGATTTCACCCCGTTGGCGGTACAGTAAACCGGGGTGTCAGGGATGTGCTGCAAGAGTTCAGGCAGAGCCCCGCTGTGGTCTGGTTCCGCATGGTTGGCGACGATATAATCGATTTTCCGGAGGTCTACCACCTTTGCCAGATTCGCCACAAATTCTTTGGCAAAGGGCCTCCACACACTGTCGATTAGAACAGTCTTCTCAGCCTGTACCAGATAGGCGTTGTAGGTGGAGCCGTGATGGGTGGAAAATTCCTCGCCGTGAAACTTCCTGACTTCCCAGTCCGCTTTACCGACCCAGGTAATGTTCTCCTTAACCTTAAAAACCATGCTATTTACCTCCCGACAGCAAATTAATCTTTACCATTTTATGATGTTGTTACCATTATAAAGGCAAATCACACTTTAAACAATTCATTCCAGCGCCGGTCTACCTGTTCCACAATGTCCTGCCTCGGGGTCAATTCGGCCGGGTACCAGGGTTTCATGCGGGCGTCAATCAATACCGGGCCCCGGTACCTGATTTTGTTTCTGACGGTTTCCGCCGCGGCGTAAATATCGTTGGCCGGATCAAAACGGGTAAACACAGTCCATAGAAAAGATGTCCGGTCTATAATCTGCCCCGCATCGTCCACAAGTATCACCAAAGGCCATTCTCCGAGCTGCCTGGCCGCCTGCTGCAGCAGCCTTGGCGCCAGTTCAGGCTCCTGGGCAAAGGAGGGGCCGGAAAGAATCAGGCACCCGCCGCAGTAAGGCTTGATTTTCTCCAGTCCTGCTATGGGTCCTCCGGCGTACTCCCGCGGCAGTTCCCGCATAGGCCGGCCAAGGCCGGTGATTACCGCTTTGCTGCCCCTGTTGAAACTCCGTCCCGTATAGTCCAGAGTATCCATGGAAGTATCGTTGATGATCAGCAGGTCCCTCGCCGGGTCAAAGCGGGCCAGGATGTTTTCGAAGAAGGTGTTGAATTCCTGCAAGTCAGCCGGTACATCGCATAGCAGGAGGAATTTGGTCAGGGTCAGCTGGCCCTCGCCCAGGATGCGGAAGGCATGGGCCAGGGCCTCCCGGTGATAGCTTTCACGTACGATGGCCCCAGCAAGAGCGTGAAAGCCTGTTTCCGCATAGGTCCAGAGGTCCTGCACTCCGGGCATTACCAACGGAAACAAGGGGGCCAGAACCTTTTGCAGGTATTCTCCAATAAAATAGTCTTCCTGCCGCGGCTTGCCCACCACTGTGGCGGGATAGATGGCGTCTTTGCGGTGGTACACCTGACTTACATCGAACACCGGGAAATCATGCACCCAGGAATAATAGCCGTAATGGTCCCCAAAAGGGCCTTCCGGCCTGCGTACCCCGGGCAACACCCGGCCGCAGATGGCAAACTCCGCCTGGGCGATCAGGGCGTGGGCTTGAGCTTCGACCTCTACCCGTTCCAGTTTGTCTCCCATAAGAAAAGAAGCGAACAATAGCTCGGGCAGCATTTCGGGCAGAGGTGCGATAGCGGCCAGAATCATGGCAGGCGGACCGCCAAGGAAAACGGTAACCGGCAGCTCCTTGCCCTGCTGTTCAGCCACATGATAGTGGAAACCCCCGCCCTTATGAATCTGCCAGTGCATGCCCGTCTCATTGGGTCCGAATATCTGCATCCGGTACATGCCCAGGTTGTGCTCTTTACTCTCCGGGTGTTCGGTGTAAACCAGCGGCAAGGTGATAAACGGCCCACCATCTTCCTGCCATCCCGTCAGGGCGGGAAGCTCCTGCAGGTTGAAATCGCTGCGGCGCACGTCCAGCACCGGTCCGGACGGGACCCGTTTCAGCCCAGCTTTGGCAAAACCAAAGAGCCAGTCCCGTTCCCGCCACAGACCTCCCAGCCTGGGAGGCAACAGTCCGGGCAAAGCCTTGACCGCTTTTTGTACCAGCTCCTCGGGTCTCGTCCCCAGGGCCAGTTCCACCCGCCGGGTGGTGCCAAACAGATTGGTTACCACTGGGAACCGGCTGCCCTTTACCTTTGTGAAGAGCAGAGCAGGCCCCCCCTCGTCGATAATCCGGCGGTGAATTTCCGCCATCTCCAGGCAGGGGTCTACCTCAGTCCGAATTTCTATGATCTCTTTTTCTTGCTGCAGCTGCCTGATTAGACTGCGCAAACTGGCATGCATTCTACCCACCACCCCTGTCTATTCTTGGCCCTAATAGTAGATAAGTTTTTCCAATTACCCCTGTTCACATCCAGATGTCCCGTGTATAATGGGAGAATACTGTATACAAGGGGATGTTTGGCAAATGAATCTGTCCTTGCTCCTCCACCGCTATGACCGCACAATCTGGATCAGGGTATGCGGCACCATCTTGACAACCGTAACCAGTTTTGCTATCCGGCCGTTTATGGCCGTTTATCTTTACAACAAGACCGGGAGCATTTACTATATCGGCATTATTCTTGGCCTGGCGCCTCTGGCCGGGATATTCTCCAATCTGGTCGCCGGCGGCATGGCGGACAAATACGGGCGCAAGCCGCTCATGGTCTGGAGCCTGCTGCTGCAGAGCCTGCCCATGTTTGGCTTTGCCTTCGCCTCCACCCCCCTGCAGTTCTGCCTGATTTCTGTGGTGAACGGCCTCGCCTCCTCCCTCTACTTTCCTGCCGCCAACGCCCAGGTTTCAGACGTTGTGCCGGAAAGCATGCGGGCAGAAGTGTTCGCCCTGCTGCATACAGCCCTGAACGTAGGGGCAGCGGTGGGACCCATGCTGGGCCTGCTTCTGGTCAGCATTAACCAGAAGTTAGCTTTTATCATGGCCGGTTCGACTCTGCTCCTGAACTGTCTTCTCGTATTTCTGTTCATCCCGGAAACCTTGCAGCAGAAAGTCAAGGCGCACTCCGCCAAGCCTGAGCCCCTCCGTTGGGGGGACCACAAGCTTCTTCTGGTCCTAACTGCACTTTCCCTGCCCATCACCCTGCTTTACGCTCAGGTGGAAGCCAATTTCCCCCTATACCTGCAACAGAATTTTGCCAATTACCTGACTATCTTTACCAGCCTGATGACGATGAACGGTACCATCGTTGTCCTCTCAGCGGTCTGGCTGGCCAGACGCACGGAAAAGCTGTATACTCCCAACGTGCTCCTGGCCGGCTACATCCTGTTTTCCCTGGTCGGCATCGGGTACGGCCTGGGCCCCTGGGCCAAGTCCGTCGCGCTGCTCTTTTGCGCCGAGGTGATCTTCACCATAGGCGAGTGCATCACTTTTCCCAACCAACAGAAGCTGATCGCCCGGATTGCGCCTGAAAACATGCGCGGCCGCTATTTCTCGATCTTCGGCATGAACTGGGGCGTCGCCAAAAGCATCGGCCCCCTCCTGGGCGGCATAGTTTTCACCCACGCCGGCGGCCTGGCGCTCTTTTTCGCCATATCCGCCCTGCTTCTGCTCGCCGGCCTTACCCTGCGCTGGATATCCGGCAAAACTCCCGCGCCGGCTCCCGCCCCGCTTCCTCTCTCCAAGTAGTCCCGCTTGCCACAGATTAAAGACCAGCGGCCGATGGGCAGCTGGTCTTTAATTGTCTCAGAACCTGTAACTGAGCAAGCTATTGCTCGACAGTTACCCGCTTCATTCTCTGATCTTCTAAAGGTTTGTCCCGGAAATCCCGCTTCACAGCCACAATCCTGTCAACTTCCTCGATACCCTCTGTCACCTTGCCAAACGCAGCATACTGCCCGTCCAGATGGGGTGATTTGGCCGCCATGATAAAAAACTGTGAACTGGCAGAATTGGGATCAGCCGTTCTGGCCATGGAAATCACTCCCAGGTCATGCTTCAGGTCATTCCTGAAACCGTTTTGAGTGAATTCCCCCTTAATCGGCCTCTTGCTGCCCCCCATGCCAGTACCCTGCGGATCGCCCCCCTGAATCATAAAGCCTGGAATTACCCGGTGGAAGATGAGCCCGTCATAGAAACCCTCAGCCACCAGGGACACAAAGTTCTCAACCGTCAGTGGAGCTACATCTGGATAAAGTTCTATCTTAATCAGATGCCCATTTTCCATCTCAATTGTCACCAGTGGTTTTTTTTGCTCGCTAAGATTCTCCGTCGACATGCTATTCCCTCCTTGGCATAAATATTTTTCCCGCCCGGCTTGCCACACTTACCGCCCCATTTGGGCTCTTTTGCTGGCAGATGGCTACATTATACCCTATTTTGTCTAAACTTACCACTTATGCTATGAATCATGGCTGAAGGCTTGAAATTTTTACTCAAAACGACTATACTTGGTAGTAGCCTATTGTTGAAAGTTGAGATAATTCCGGTTGGACCAGGTCCGGCTTGTTGAGTCAGGTACGATGGCTTCAAACAGGATATCCGCTGAAACAAGTAGGTATACTACCTGTTTTTTTAAGGAGGCCATCAAATGTTCCAAGACAAAACCCTGACTTGCCGTGACTGTGGCGCTGAATTTGTTTTTACTGCCGGTGAGCAGGAATTCTTCGCTGAAAAGGGCTTTACCAACGAGCCTGGCCGTTGCCTGCCTTGCCGTCAAAGCCGCAAACAGCAACGCGGCAGCAGCTCTCAACGCCAAATGTATCCCGCTGTCTGCGCTAACTGCGGCGCTGAAACCCAGGTGCCTTTCCAGCCTTCCGGTGATCGGCCAGTGTACTGCAGCGACTGTTTCCAAGCCAGAAACCGTTACTAAGAACCAAAACAGCAGACAAGAAATGCGCGCTTCGTTTTTCCTCAGAGCGCGCATTTTCCTATAGAAGCTGAGAAATGCATGTTAGTCTTAGCTTCTATAGGACTAGGACCGCGCTAGTCCCTGCCCGTCTTTGGGTTTGCGCGATCCGTCGCAGCACTCCGTGTTCGACATACTCGGCTAAAGTTGCCAAGTATGTTCTTTCCTGAGGTATAAAGAAATGAGACGCCTAGGCGTCTCATTTCTTCATCTGCTGGAACCTGACCAGGTTCCTAACTTATCCAACTCAGCTAAAACCCCCGCTTCCACAGCCTGAGCTATTGCCAAAACCCGAGTTGGAGGCGCCTCCGCCGCTTCTCATGATGCCGCCGCCTGTCATCAGCCGGGTAACGGGCTTGGCGCCGCATTCAGGACAGGCTACATCATCCCGCTGAGCGATAGGAACAAACTTATCAAATTTTTTGCCACAATCCGGACAACGGTAGTCATATGTGGGCATTGGTCAGTCACCCCCCTTCACACTGCTAATATTTTAAGCTGTAACTGAAGGGGAGTCAAGATTAGCCATGCCCCGGCAGCACCTACGGCCTCCCCCGGTTTATCCTCGTCTAAGACTCCCACTTCTATAAGTGGGAGTGGTTACGCCATATTCTGCTTCGGTGGAGGTACAGTCCCCCACCGAAGACCCGATGTTTAGCGGCAGCTAAACTAGTTCACTTCGGCAGGAAGTGTTTGCTTAAAAACGAATAATTGAATAGAGTGTATTACGTAGCAATATTTTTTGAGGTGCGCCATGGAATATCAAAGCTTGATGTCGGCCTTGGACATGATCTGGGACGAAAAACCCCGTCTTGATGTACGCGCTTGCCGGGACGAGGCCTACAGCCTGTTGGAAGCCGTTCTGCGCGATTTTACCGACTATACCTGGATTGCCTTGAGCGAAGAATTGGCCGAAATGCTGGACGACCTTACGGAAGATGACCTTGACATCATTGGAGATGCAGTGAGCGAGTCCGTCGCTTTCGGGCTTGATCTCTACCTTGGCTGTGTCCTGGCCAGCGAAGGCAGACTCACCTCAAGCGGCAGAAAGGCAGCCCAAACCAAAAAGGTCTTTCAAGCCCTGGAACAGAGCGAACTCCAAGCAAAGATCTTCGAGCGCTATGACCTGGCGCCTGTGATACTCAGGGATTATTCCGGCGACATTTTAGCAAGCCTGGCGGAAGAAATCGAGGATCTGGGCCTCTCCCCCTGGAACCAGGTGGACAGCCTGCGCCAACTGCTGCTGAACGCCGCAACTACCAGTTTTATTTTTACCGCAATCCACCTTGGCAATCTGTATCAGGCCAAGGCAGACAAGAACTGACCCCAGATTTTTTTAACACTTGCAGGAATAATATTACCCATGACGAAAAAACAGTAATTATTCGTAAGCCGAAGTTTATCACCATTTTCTCATACGGGAGGAATTATGCAGAAAATCGTTATCGGGTATAACCCGGCGGCCAACATGCTGCCAATGTTCTACTTTTTAGATAGATCCAATCCCAAGTTGGAATTTGTCAACGGTGTACCCGCAGCCCATAACAGGCTTATGGCGGAAGGCAAGCTGGATATGGCTCCTATCAGCGCCTTTTCCTTTGGCCAGCACTGGGGCAAGTACAGTCTCCTGGCAGATTTATCCGTTTCCGCCAAAGGCCCCTTCGGTTCCCTGCTTCTGTTCAGTAAATTTGAGCTGCCGGAGTTGGACGGCCGTAGCGTGGCCCTCACCAACACCTCAGCCTCTACCGTTAACATGCTAAAAATTATCCTGGATTGTTTTTACCACATCAAACCTGTTTTCAAGACCATGCCTCCCAAATTGGACGCCATGCTGGCAGAAGCAGATGCAGCTCTGCTCATTGCGGACGAAGCCCTGGCAGGCCTGGCCCGGAACAATAATGAGTTGTTGGTGTACGACGTCAGCCAGGAATGGGAAAAACACACCGGCTTGTCAATGACCTTTGCGGTTTGGGCGGTATCCAATTCTGCCTTGGAGAAATTCCCAGCAGGGGTTGATTATGTCCACAAGCTGTTGTTGGAGTCGAAACAGAAAGGCTTGGCTAATGTGGATAAAATCATCGACTACTGCATCACAAACCTCGGCCACGATCCCAAGTTCTGGTCCGTATATTTTTCCCAACTGCGCTATGGGTTGGAACCGGAGCTGCTGCAAGGACTCAATACCTATTTCCGCTACTGCGTCGACCTCGGCCTGCTCCCGTCGCAACCGCAGATCAACATCTGGCCTTAGAAATATGTACTGCACAACTTGCAAAATCCCAAGTTTTTGAGTACAATAACTTCAAAGTTCAGAATTGAGTTGTCCTCTGGGGACCGGTGTAATTCCGTACCGGCGGTATAGCCCGCGAGCCGAAAGGCTGATTCGGTGCAATTCCGAAGCCGACAGTTAGAGTCTGGATGGGAAGAGGAGGTCTAGGCGCATTGGTTTTTCCGCGCTCTGCCTTGCATTTTTCCAACCCCGGAGTTTATACTCCGGGGTTTTGCTTTGGGGGGTGAACTTTTGAGCGATTATATGTCGGAAGCCCTGAGGTTGGCCTCACAGGCTTTGGGCCGTACTAGTCCTAATCCTCTGGTAGGCGCGATTATAGTCAAGGACGGAGAAATCATTGGGCGAGGTTACCATCACAAAGCCGGTACCCCCCACGCTGAAGTTCATGCCTTGGCTGAAGCAGGTGACAAGGCCGCCGGCGCTACGGCTTACGTCAGCCTTGAACCCTGTTCCCATTTCGGCCGCACCCCTCCCTGCTCTCAGGCACTAATCCGTGCGGGGGTCAAGAAGGTGGTTGTAGCCATGGAAGATCCCAATCCTCTGGTCTCCGGCACCGGGATTAACCAACTTCGTGCTGCAGGAATCGAAGTGGAATTGGGCGACATGGAACAGGAAGCCCGCAGCCTGAATGAAGTTTTTATCAAGTACATTACAACCCGTCTCCCCTTTGTGGTCTACAAAACAGCTATGAGCCTGGACGGGAAAATTTCCACCTCGGCTGGGGAATCCCGCTGGATTACCGGACCGGATACTCGGCAATGGGTTCACAGTTTGAGAAACCGCTACGACGGCATAATGGTGGGAATCAATACCGTCCTAGCTGATGACCCCGAGCTGACCTGCCGGCTTCCCGGCGGGCGGGATCCGGTGCGGCTCGTGGTTGACAGCAAATTGCGGCTCCCGCTTGGGGCCCGGATTATCAAGTCTTCCCGCACCGCTCCTTTGCTTGTGGCGACCACTACCCAAGCCCCCTCAGGTAAAATTTCCAGCCTGGAAGAAGCAGGGGCGCGGGTCCTGGTCTACGACGAGCCCCAGGTCCCCTTGAAAGAGTTCCTGCTGGATTTGCCAAAGTTCGAAATAACCGGCATCCTGTTGGAAGGGGGCTCAACCGTGGCTTGGTCCATGCTAGAAGCTGGGCTGGTGGACAAAGTCCACTTCTGCCTTGCCCCGAAACTCATCGGCGGAGCTGATGCCCCAGGTCCATTGGGCGGCAGAGGAGTGGCCAAGCTGGCTGAGGCCCTGGACCTAAGGAACCTGCAACCGGAAAGATGCGGGGATGACATCATCATTACGGGATACATGGGTACAGGCTGACCAGGCCGGTACCCGGTGTGCCAGCGGAGGTTTAGGCTATGTTTACCGGAATCGCAGAAGAATTGGGCGAGGTGCAGGAGATCCGGCTTGATACCAACTCGGCTCTCCTTACAGTCAAAGCCCGCAAGGTCCTGACCGATATCCACTTAGGAGACAGCATTGCAGTAAACGGAGTGTGTCTGACAGTGGTCCGCTTTACGTCCCAGACCTTTACCGCGGATGTGATGGCTGAAACCCTGGCCAAGTCGGACCTGGGCCAGAAGTCCAGGGGCGCCCGGGTCAACCTGGAACGGGCGCTGCAGTTAACTACCCGCCTGGGCGGGCACCTGGTTTCCGGCCATATCGACGGCACCGGCGAAATTCTCCGCACTTACAGCCAGGGCATCGCCACGGTACTGGAGATCTCAGCCCCGGAACCCGTACTCAAGCTGATTGTCCCCAAGGGTTCCATCGCCATTGACGGCATCAGCCTGACCGTGGTGGATGTCACTCCTTCTTCCTTTTCAGTTTCCCTCATTCCCCATACTTTTAATGAAACCACACTTGGTTTCAAAGGCCCGGGAGACACGGTCAACCTGGAAAACGACATGATTGGCAAATACGTCTACCATTTTCTCAACGGAGGACGCATGCAGGAAGCCTCCCGCGCCAAAGTGGACTATGACTTCCTGCTCAAACACGGTTTCGTATAAGGCAGTTTGCTGAATTCTGACTCCTGACTCCTGACTCCTGAATTCCCAATCTTAAGAACGGCAGGTGAAAAGAAGATGCCTTTTTGCTCAGTAGAAGAAGCCATAAACGAAATCCGCCGCGGCCGCATGGTGATTGTGGTGGACGACGAAGACCGGGAAAATGAAGGCGACCTGTTGATGGCCGCCGGCATGGTTACCCCGGAAGCTATCAACTTTATGGCTACCAAGGCACGCGGCCTGATTTGCGCCCCCCTTACCGGAGAACGGGTTGAAGAACTCAAACTGGATCCCATGGTTTCAGAAAACACCGATCCCAAGGGCACAGCCTTTACCGTGTCAGTAGACGGCAAGGATACCACCACCGGAATCTCCGCTTTTGAGCGGTCAGATACCGTTCAGTTACTGGCAAATCCCGATACTGGACCTGAGGACCTTCGCCGTCCGGGCCACATCTTCCCGCTCCGGGCCAAGGACGGCGGAGTGCTGGTCAGGGCAGGCCACACCGAGGCCGCTGTGGATCTGGCCCGGATGGCCGGGCTTTACCCCGCCGGAGTAATTTGCGAAATCATGAATGACGACGGCACCATGGCCCGAACACCGCAGTTGGAGGTCTTCGCCCGGGCGCACGACTTGAAGATTCTCACCATAGCAGAACTTATCCGTTACCGCCGTCAAACCGAAAAGTTGGTTGAGCAGGTAGAGAGGATCAGCCTTCCCACTGATTTCGGCAGTTTTCAGGCTGTTGGCTACCGCAGCCTCTTGGACGGAAAAGAACACCTGGCCTTGATCAAGGGTGAGATCAAAGGGGAAGAACCGCTGCTTGTACGCGTTCACTCGGAATGCCTCACAGGCGATGTATTCCATTCCCACCGCTGCGACTGCGGCGAGCAGCTGGCCCAGGCATTGGTCCAGATTGAACGCGAAGGCCGCGGCGTGCTCCTGTACATGCGCCAGGAAGGCCGCGGCATCGGTCTGATGAACAAGCTGAAGGCCTACAAGCTGCAGGAACAAGGCGCCGACACTGTGGAGGCCAACCTGGCCCTGGGCTTTGCCCCCGACCTGCGTGACTACGGTGTAGGCGCTCAGATGCTCGCCGACCTGGGCATCAAAAAAGTCCGCCTGATGACCAACAACCCGAAAAAGGTTGTAGGATTAAGCGGCTACGGCATTGGAATTGTCGAGCGCGTACCAATTGAGATTACCCCCAGGGAAGAAAACCGCCACTACCTCTACACCAAACGCGACAAAATGGGCCACCACCTCTACGGCCGCTGACCCCTTGACCAAACACAAGTATGACATTCATCAGCCTAAGGGTGAATTTACTTTCTGCGCAGGGAAGCATTACGGAGGAGCCGTTAGCATACTCGGCGAGCGACCGAACGGGAGCACGAATGCTCGCGCCCCATTTAAGTCTACGTTTGCGGCAAGTGAGGAAGCGAGCCGCCCAGTATGCTAGGCGACGTAGTCTGCTGAACGGAGCAGAAAGTAAATTCGACCCCATATGAAGGAGAGACAAGCATGGTAAAAGTATTTGAAGGCAACCTGATCGCGGACAAGCTCAGTATCGGCATCGTCGTAGCCCGTTTCAACGAATTCATCACCAACAAACTTCTGAGCGGCGCCCTGGATTCCCTCAAACGCCACGGGGTTCAGGAAGACAGCATTTCCATCGCCTGGGTCCCCGGCGCCTTTGAAATCCCGCTGGTTGCGCAAAAAATGGTAGAAAGTAAAAAGTATGATGCCGTAATTTGCCTGGGCGCAGTAATCCGAGGCGCCACCCCCCATTTTGAGTATGTCAGCGCCGAGGTATCCAAGGGAGTAGCCGCCCTCAGCCTGCGCAGCGGCACCCCTGTCATTTTCGGTGTACTCACCACCGATTCCATTGAACAGGCCATCGAACGGGCCGGGACCAAGGCCGGCAACAAAGGCTGGGATGCGGCAGTAACGGCGATAGAAACCGCCAACCTGCTCAAGTCCATCTAAGAGGCCGTTGAAAAACTGCGTCCAGCTTTGTCGCCTGTTCTACCGGCATCCTCAACGTACGTCCTGGTACGCCTCCGGTGCCGGCAGAACAGGCTTCGCGCTATACTTGTTTTTGAACTGCCTCGTTTCGGGTCAGACCTATTCGCGCCAGCGGGTAGGTCTTTTTGCTTAGAGGTAAATTGGAAATCCATGTCGAATACTAAGCTAGTTTTGTATAATTTGGGGGTTATGGCATGACTGGGGAAATCTTCGCCTTGGATATTGGCACCCGCAGCGTGGTTGGCGTGGTGGGGATAAACGACGGGGAAGGCTTTAAAGTCTTGGATGCCGAAGTCGTTGAGCACAGCACCAGGGCCATGCTTGATGGTCAGATACACGATATAGAAGCTGTAGCCGGGGTAGTGCAGCTCGTCAAGGAGCGCTTAGAGCAACGCCTGGGCCGTCCCCTGACCGAGGTAGCCGTAGCTGCCGCCGGCCGTGCCCTGCGCACCTTTCGCGGCACAGCGGCTCTGGAGACCTTTTCCCTGGAAGAGATCAGCCGCCGGCAGGTTTTGGAACTGGAACTGGCTGCAGTCCAGCAAGCCCAGGCTGCCCTGACCGATGAGGGAGACCTCTCATATCAATGCGTGGGGTACAGCGTGGCAGGTTACAAATTGGATAACGCCCCTCTCACCAGCCTGGTACAGCACCGCGGTTCTGAAATCGAAGCCGGGGTCATTGCAACCTTCCTGCCTCGTTCTGTGGTGGATTCCCTCTATTCCGTTTTAAAGAGCTGCAATTTGGCCATGAGAACTCTCACCTTGGAACCCATAGCCGCCCTCAACGTGGTCATTCCTCCCAATATGCGCAGTCTGAACCTGGCCTTGGTGGATATCGGCGCCGGCACCTCCGATATCGCCCTGGTCTCCGGCGGTACAATCCAAAATTACGCCATGGCGCCCATGGCCGGGGATGAAATCACTGAATATCTCTGCCAGGAATTCGTGCTTGATTTTAACGTAGGGGAGCTGGTGAAACGCTCGCTTTACTCGCCCGGTCCCCTGAACTTTCAGGACATCCTCGGTATTACCCATCAACCGGAATCCTCCCAGGTCTTGAGCGCCATCATCCCGGGAGTCCAATCCCTGGCCCGGGCCATTGCGGACAAGATTTTGAGCCTGAATAACGGCAAGCCCCCCAGTGCGGTGGTCTTGATCGGCGGAGGCAGCCTCACCCCTACCCTGCCGGAGCAGTTGGCAGCCTACCTGGAGCTGCCCGGCCAAAGAGTGGCGGTCCGGGGCCGGGAAGTCATATCAGGCCTGCACGGCGAGTTGAGCAAGTTGCACGGTCCTGAAGGCATTACTCCCATTGGAATAGCCGTAACTTCACTGAATGAACAAGCCTTGAACCTCTTGCATGTCGAAGTCAATAAGCGTCCGGTACGGCTGTTCAGCCTGAATGCCGGCACGGTCTCAGATGCCCTGCTTGCTGCCGGCTTCAACCTGCGCAAACTGCACGGCAAACCCGGCCACGCCCTGACAGTTACTGTCAATGACGAATTAAAAATAATCAAAGGCGAATTGGGTGTTTCGGCCACCATCCGGCGCAACCAGGAAATCGCTGACCTGACCACTCCCCTGCAGCCTGATGACTGCCTGGAAGTCACTCCCGCCCGTGACGGAGCTCCTGGCAAAGGAACGGTTAAGGACGTTATTCCTGATTTGCAGGAATTCAAGGTCAGGTTAAACGGCAGCGATATTAAAGTGGTGCCGCGCCTCAGCATGAACCAGTCTTTAGTATCTCCCCAGACCGCACTCGTGGACAGGGCCGAGATAACCTGGGAGCCCATTGCCACGGTTATGGACCTGCTCCACTATCTGGAAGTTGACCCTCCCTTTGGGGGTGAAATGGAAATAACACTTAACGGTCACACACGGTCCCTGCGCTACACCCTTGGGGCAATCCTGCTGAACGGGAAACCGGTGGGACCCGACGCCCCGGTAAAGGACGGGGACAGCCTGGAACTGCTGGATGAAATGTACCCCCGCTGGCGGGTAAGGGATGTAGCTACCCAAAGCGGCCCGGTGTTTGTGGACATTACCCTGAACGGCCAACCCCGCTCCCTGCCCGGTCCCCGCAGCCAACTCAGACTTAATGGCCGACCAGCCTATGGGGACGAGCCCCTCCAGGACGGCGACCGGCTGGAGTATATTTCTGCCCACCGGCAGCTGATTTTTTCCGACCTGTTCAAGTACCTCGATTTTAAACCTGCCCCGCCTCCCGGAAAATCCCGCCTTGTCATGCAGATAAACGGCCGACCGGCCGAATTTACGAGCCCCATCAACACCGGTGATTCCATAACCCTAGACTGGGAATAAGAAGTTCCACAGAAAAGCCGGGTAACAAGGTCCCTCAGAAGTGAGCGACCTGTTACCCGGCTATTTTTTCCAGCACCTGCTGTTCGTCCAACCCGATAATGCTTTCAAGCCTCAGGACCATGATCAGCCGGTTGGGAATATTGATAATCCCCTCAATCAGGGGCGTACTCACCAAGGGCGGCGCTGGTTGGACCTCGCCCAGGGTGTTAACTTCCTTGACCTCATTTACCGCCAGCCCCAGGGTGATGCCCTCTATTTCAGCGATCAGGGCCAGCGTGCAGCGGGAACGTCTCAGTCCCAGCCGTTGGTGGATGTCGATCACCGGTATTGCTTTACCCCTTAGGTTGATGATTCCTTTGATATAAGGCGGCATATCCGGGACATGGGTTATGTCCTCCAGTTTGGTAATCTCACGTACAGCGCCGACCAAGAGGGCGTATTCCTCATTATTTAAGCCAAACACAACTAACTGCTCTGACACCGCAACCAACTCCCTGCATCAAGCATTACACTATATAACCCTTTCTCCATAGTTGATCGTCCTGACCCACAATTCCCCGTTTTCGGTGTTAAATTCGATGGTGCGCCCAAAGTTGCCGCCTACCTCTTGCGATACCAGCGGAATGCCCGCATCATCCAAAAGTCCCCTGATAGTCTCGGCATTGCGTTGACCGATTTTCAGCACCGAATTCTGGCCCTGGAAGGTAAACATTTCAGCGCCCCCGGCCATCTTGGCTGCAAGCCGGTACCTGTTAGCGCCAAACTTCAACATATTTTCCACCAAAAGGGGAATGGCGGTAACAGCATACTTCCCTCCCGGGTCGCCGTCCCCAAGACTGGTGACTTGAGGCAACACAATATGAGCCATACCCCCTATTTTGCTCACTGGGTCATAAATGCACAGGCCGATACAAGAACCCAAGCCGGTGGTAACCAAGCGGTTCGGAGCTTTCGTAATTTTAATTTCAGCCATACCTACGTTTATCATAGCGCTCATAGCCCCAGGGCTCCCAGCAGGTTCTTCAGACTGCCTGAATCAGGCAGGAAGGCCAATGTGCCCTTGACTTGATTGCCGGCAAATTTTGTATCGATAAAAACCCAGTCATCCAGATATTCGCCATCCAACATCACAGCGTCAAGAATCGCTCCGGCCATGTCCACCGCAATTGCAGGCACCGAGAAATTTAATTTTAGCTTGGTCAGCCTGGCTAACGCAGTCAAGAATGAACCTAACAGAATATTACCTACCTCTTTTAAAGCAGAGAGGGCCATCTCATTCCCATAAAGTCCTTCGCCGCAGGGGGTGTCCAGCCTTTCAGCGATACGGAGAGCGTCTTCGTAGTCAAACAGGAAGAGCGCCTTACCGGGCGAATCCCCAAAAACTTTCAAGTATACCGCCACAATCAGGGAGCTGGGGTCCCCCGCCACGCTGGTGACTTTTTGCAACGGCACTACCTGGACCGACGGCACATTCAGGACCACCCTGGTCTGCAACAGATGGGACAAAGCCGTAGCGGCATGGGAGGCGCCGATATTTGTAAGCTCCTGTAAAGCATCCAATTGTTCTGAACTCAACCCTATACTATCCACTGCCAATTACCTGCCTAACGCCTGGGAAACGGCTTCCACTAATCGTTCGGGCGGAAAAGGTTTAACAATAAAATCCCTGGCGCCGGACTCGATAGCCTCAATCACCATATCCTCCTGCGAAATGGCGCTGCACATGACGATATTGGCATTCGGGTCGATTTTGCGAATAACCTTTACCACGCTGATCCCGTCCATGTCCGGCATGGTGATGTCCATCAGCGTCAGAGCCGGGCGGTGATGAATGTATTTTTCCACAGCCGCTACCCCGCTGTCCGCCTCCGCAGTACTGTCATAACCATGCCTGGACAGGATGGCTTTAATCATGGTGCGCATGAAGGTAGCATCATCCACTATCAGGATACTAGGATTCATTACCCCCACTCCTCTCGCTGTACACCTTTTGTATCACATATCCGGCAATTTCCGACAGTGGAAGTACCTTGTCGGCCAAGCCGGCCTCCACCACACTCTTGGACATTCCGTATACGATGCAGGTGTCCTCTGATTCTGCTACAATACACGCACCCTGCTGCTTCAAGAGACCGGAACCCTCCAGGCCATCACTGCCCATTCCGGTGAGAATCAAGGCCATGGTGCGTTTGCCGTAAATCTCTGCAGCAGACCGGAAAAGCATATTTACTGAAGGCTTATATAGAGTCGCAGCCGAGTTGCTAATCCGGACAACCACCCGAGGACCCGCTAGGGCCAAAGTCATCTGCATTCCTCCAGGCGCGACCAGCACCCGGCCCGGAACCACTGCGTCCCCATCCTCCGCTTCTTTTACCTCCAGCGGGCAAATGCTGTCTAGGCGCTCTGCCATAAGTTTTGTAAAATTCGGGGGCATGTGCTGCACCACCAGGACCGGAAGCGGAAAGTCTTCCGGCAGTTGCGTCACTATCTGCTGCAGCGCCGTTGGCCCGCCGGTAGAAGTACCGATCAGCAAAACGGCATAGGCGGAATTGGCCCGCATGGGGTTTGGCACACTTATTGCTGCCGCCTTGCTCACGACCGCCTTTATCAGTTTCTCCGGCGGCACCAAAAGAGCAATTCTTACCTTGGTCATCAGTTCCCGCTTAAAAGTCTCAAAGTCATTGCCATCATCAGCGCTGGGCTTGGTAACTATATCGAATGCACCCAGGTCAAGCGCGCGTAAGGAAATCTTCGCACCCCTAACGGTCTGGGCGCTGACCATAATTACCGGCACCGGAGATTCCGCCATGATTGCTTCCAAGGCTTCCAGCCCTGACATGACCGGCATTTCGATATCCATGGTCACCACATGGGGCCGGAAAGTTTTTACCAATTCCAGAGCTTCGCGGCCGTTACGGGCTACTTCAACAGTGAAGTTTTCCGCACTGATCATGCTCCGGAGCAATTGGCCCATAAAGCTGGAGTCTTCAACTATCAGTACTCTGTTTTTCTGGTTTTGCATCTCTAACCGACTTTTCTTTCCATATAGTTGCTATCAATAATTTTATCAACTTCCAGTAGTTCGACCAGCCGTTCGCCCACCTTGCCGACCCCCCTGATATACCCCGGCTCATTGCCGGAGGTTACAGGCGGAGGAGGCTCAATGTCTTTTATTGACAGGTGCAGTACTTCTACTACCTGGTCGACCATAATGCCTGTGATCCTTCCCTGAACCTGAATCACGATTATGCGGGAGTCTTGCGAAGATCG